>CAXVWQ010000453.1:0-4076 GCA_964263755.1 Roseomonas sp.
CGGCTCGGCGACCTGTATCGCGATGACCCGGGCTTCCGCTCCTTCGTGGCCGATCCGCGGCTGGACAGCGCCGCGCAGAAGCGGGGCGCCTTCGCGGTGCTGGACCGCGTGGGCGTCGGCGGCGACACGAGGAACCTTCTCGGCGTCCTCATCGCGAACCGGCGCCTGAACGCGCTGCCCGAGGTGATCGGGGCCTTCGGGTCGCTTCTCTCCGAGCAACGCGGCCAGCAGACGGCCGAGGTGACCACCGCCCACCCGCTCTCCGGCACGCAGCGCACGCAGATCGCGGCGCGGCTGACCGAGGCCGGCTACTCCAACACGCGGCTGATCGAGACCGTTGATCCGTCCATCCTCGGGGGCATCGTCATCAAGGTCGGCTCGCGGCTTTACGACACATCCATCAAGTCCAGGCTTCAGCGCCTGAGCTACGCCATGAAGGGGGCCGCCTGACCATGGACATCCGTCCCGCCGAAATCTCCGACATCCTCAAGCAGCAGATCGCCGGCTTCGACACCGACGCGAACGTCTCGGAGGTCGGCACCGTGCTGACCGTCGGCGACGGCATCGCGCGCGCCTACGGGCTGCAGAACGTCATGGCGGGCGAGATGGTGGAGTTCCCCTCCGCCGGCGTGCGCGGCATGGCGCTGAACCTCGAATCCGACAACGTGGGCATCGTCATCTTCGGCGACGACACGCGGATCAAGGAGGGCGACACGGTGTCCCGCACGGGGACGATCGTGGACGTCCCCGTCGGGCGCGGGCTGCTCGGGCGCGTCGTGGACGGGCTCGGCAACCCGATCGACGGCAAGGGGCCGCTGACCGACGTCAAGCAGATGCGCGTCGAGGTGAAGGCGCCGGGGATCATCCCCCGCAAGTCCGTGCACGAGCCGATGCAGACGGGGATCAAGGCGATCGATTCGCTCATCCCGATCGGGCGCGGGCAGCGGGAGCTGATCATCGGCGACCGGCAGACCGGCAAGACGGCGGTGATCATTGATACGATCATCAACCAGAAGGGCATCAACGCCCTCGGCGACGACACGAAGTCGCTTTTCTGCATCTACGTCGCGATCGGGCAGAAGCGCTCCACGGTCGCGCAGCTCGTCCGCACGCTGGAGGAGCAGGGGGCGATGGAGTATTCCATCGTCGTCGCGGCGACCGCGTCCGACCCGGCGCCGATGCAGTTCCTCGCGCCCTACACCGGCTGCACCATGGGCGAGTTCTTCCGCGACAACGGCATGCACGCGGTCATCTTCTACGACGACCTGTCGAAGCAGGCCGTGGCGTATCGCCAGATGTCTCTCCTGCTGCGCCGGCCGCCGGGCCGCGAAGCGTATCCGGGCGACGTGTTCTACCTCCACTCCCGCCTGCTGGAGCGCGCGGCGAAGATGGGCGACGACTTCGGCAACGGGTCGCTCACCGCGCTGCCGGTGATCGAGACGCAGGCGGGAGACGTGTCCGCCTACATCCCGACGAACGTCATCTCCATCACGGACGGGCAGATCTTCCTGGAGACCGAGCTGTTCTTCCGCGGCATCCGCCCGGCGGTGAACGTCGGCCTGTCGGTGTCCCGCGTCGGCTCCGCCGCGCAGGTCAAGGCGATGAAGCAGGTCGCGGGCAAGATCAAGCTGGAGCTGGCCCAGTACCGGGAGATGGCGGCCTTCGCGCAGTTCTCCTCGGACCTCGACGCCTCCACCCAGGCGCTGCTGGCCCGCGGGGCGCGGCTGACGGAGCTGCTGAAGCAGCCGCAGTTCAAGCCGGTGCCGGTGGAAGAGCAGGTGCTGGCACTGTTCGCCGGCACGCGCGGCTATCTCGACAAGATCCCGTTGAACAAGATCGGCGAGTTCGAGCGCCGGATGCTGTCCGAGATCAAGTCCGTGCAGCCGGACGTGGTGAACGCGATCCGGACGGAGAACGCGATCTCCGGCGACACGGAGAAGAAGCTCGTCGCCTTCCTCGACGGCTTCGCCAAGTCGTTCACCTGAGGGCGCCATGGCCTCGCTGAAGGACCTCCGCGGCCGGATCAACTCCGTGAAGTCCACGCGGAAGATCACGCAGGCCATGAAGATGGTGGCCGCCGCCAAGCTGCGCCGGGCGCAGTCGCAGGCGGAGGCGGCGCGGCCCTACGCCGAGCGGATGGAGCGGATGCTCGCCTCGCTCGGTTCGGACGTCGCCGGATCGCCCGACGCGCCGCGGCTGCTCGTCGGGACGGGCGCGGATCGCGTCCACCTGCTGGTGGTGGTTGCGGCGGAGCGCGGGTTGGCTGGACCGTTCAACACGAACGTCGGCCGCTACGCGCGCACCCGAATCCGCGCGCTGGAGGCCGAGGGCAAGACGGTGAAGGTCTTCACCGTCGGGCGGAAGGCGACCGCCTTCATCCGGCGGGAGTTCGCGTCGCGCATCGTCGGCGACGTGTCCTACCAGCAGATCAAGCGCATCGGCTACGCCCAGGCCGAGGAGGTCGCGGGCCGCATCACCGCGATGCTCGAAGCCGGCGAGTTCGACGTCTGCACCCTCGTCTACAACCGCTTCCGGTCCGTCATCGCGCAGGTCGCGAGCGAGCAGCGGCTGATCCCCGCGCCGCTCCCCGCGAACGACGCGGCAGGGTCGGACGCGCTCTACGAGTACGAGCCGAACGAGGAGGACATCCTCGCGGCGCTCCTGCCGAAGAACCTGTCCATCCAGGTGTATCGCGCGCTGCTGGAATCCGCCGCGGGCTTCTACGGATCGCAGATGACGGCGATGGACAACGCCACGCGCAACGCGGGCGACATGATCAACCGCCTCACGCTCAACTACAACCGCACGCGACAGGCCAACATCACCCGGGAGCTGATCGAGATCATCTCCGGTGCCGAAGCCGTCTGAGGAGCGAGTCCCCATGAAGAACAACGTCGGCAGCGTCACGCAGGTCCTCGGCGCGGTGGTGGACGTGCAGTTCCCCGCGGAACTCCCGAACATCCTCAACGCCCTCAACCTCGACATCGGCGGGCGCAAGCTCGTCCTCGAGGTCGCCCAGCACCTCGGCGAGCGCACGGTCCGCACCATCGCGATGGACACGACGGACGGCCTCGTCCGCGGCACGCAGGTCGTGGACACCGGCGCGACGATCTCCGTCCCCGTCGGCGACGCCACGCTCGGCCGGATCGTCAACGTCATCGGCGAGCCCATCGACGAGCGCGGGCCGGTGAACGCGGAGAAGCACTACGGCATCCACCGCCCCGCGCCGTCCTTCGAGGACCAGGCCACGACGGCGGAGATCCTCGTCACGGGCATCAAGGTCATCGACCTCCTCGCCCCCTACGTGAAGGGCGGCAAGATCGGGCTGTTCGGCGGCGCCGGCGTCGGCAAGACCGTGACGATCCAGGAACTCATCAACAACATCGCGAAGGGCCACGGCGGTGTGTCCGTGTTCGCCGGCGTCGGCGAGCGGACGCGCGAGGGCAACGACCTCTACCACGAGATGATTGACGCCGGCGTCATCAAGCTCGGTGAGAACGGGTCCACCGAAGGGTCGAAGGTCGCGCTCGTCTATGGCCAGATGAACGAGCCGCCGGGCGCCCGCGCGCGGGTCGCGCTGTCCGGCCTCTCGATGGCGGAGTACTTCCGCGACGAGCAGGGCCAGGACGTCCTGTTCTTCATCGATAACATCTTCCGCTTCACGCAGGCGGGCGCGGAGGTGTCGGCGCTGCTTGGCCGCATTCCGTCGGCGGTGGGTTACCAGCCGACGCTGGCGACCGACATGGGCGCGCTGCAGGAGCGGATCACCTCGACGAAGAAAGGCTCCATCACCTCGGTCCAGGCGATCTACGTCCCCGCCGACGACCTCACGGACCCGGCGCCGGCCACGTCCTTCGCCCACCTCGACGCGACGACGACGCTCAACCGCTCCATCGCCGAACTCGGCATCTTCCCTGCCGTGGACCCGTTGGACTCGACCTCCCGCGCGCTCGACCCCCGCGTGGTGGGGGACGAGCACTACCGCGTGGCCCGGGAGACGCAGCGCATCCTCCAGACCTACAAGTCGCTTCAGGACATCATCGCGATCCTCGGGATGGACGAGCTGTCGGAAGAGG
>CAXVWQ010000454.1:0-3067 GCA_964263755.1 Roseomonas sp.
CGGCCGCGGCCGGCAGCGCGCCGGACACCGCCTTCCGCCTCATGGCCGACCGCTTCGCCGCGGCGTGGCGCCAGCCCGTCGTCGTGGACAACCGGCCGGGCGCCGGCGGCAACCTCGGCGCCGCCGCGGTCGCGCGGGCGGCGCCGGACGGGCACACCCTGTTCTTCGCCCACGCCACCCCGATCGTGCTGAACCAGCACCTCGTCCGCACCATGCCGCTCGACCCCGCGTGCGACCTCGTGCCGGTGACGCTGCTGCTGACCACGCCCTTCCTCCTCGCCGCGCGCCCCGGGCTCGGCGTCACCGACCTCGCCGGGCTCGTCGCCCTCGCCCGCCGGCGCGACGTGACCTTCGCGACGAGCGGCGCGACGAACGTCCCTCGCCTGGCGGGGGAGGGGTTCGCGCGCGCCGCCGGGATCACGATGACGAACGTGCCCTACAACGCCTCCCCCGCCGCGGTGACCGATACGCTGGCCGGCCGCACCGACCTCGTCATCGACGGCACGCCGCTGCTGGCGCCGCAGGTCCGCGCCGGCACCCTCGTCCCCCTCGGCATCACCTCCGCCGCCCGCTTCCCGGGGATGGAGGCGATCCCGGCGCTGGCGGAGACCTATCCGGGCGTCACCTTCGTCGGCTGGTTCGGGTTCCTGGCCCCCGCCGGCACCCCCGCGCCCGTGGTGGGGCGCGTCGCCGCGACCGCGCGGTCCATCCTCGCCGAGCCGGCGCTGGCCGCCCGCCTTCTGCACGACTTCGGCGCCGAGGTCGCGACGGGCACGCCGGAGGAATTCACGGCCTTCGCCGCCGCCCGGCGCGCCACCTTCGGACGCCTCGTCCGCGAGATCGGGATCCTACCGGAATGACCCTCCACCCCGGGCTGCCCGCCCCTGCCGCGGACACCGACCGCGCGGCCATCCGCCGCGTGATCGAGGCCTGGGGCTTCGCGCGCGACGGCGGGGAATGGGACGCGCTGGCCGACACCTTCCACCCGGACGGGCGCATCGCCGTCTCCTGGTTCTCCGGCACCTTCGCCGACTTCGTCGCGGCGTGCCGGGCCAATCGGGGACGATCCTTCTCGAAGCACGTCATGTGCGGGGGCCGCGTCGCGTTGGGCGGCGACCGCGCGGTGGCGGAGACCGACGTGCTGCTGTTCACCCGCGGCACCGTGGAGGGCGTGGAGGTCGAGACCCGCACGAACATGCGCTTCCTCGACCGCTTCGAGCGGCGCGGTGACGGGGTCTGGCGCGCCTTCGACCGGGTCGCCCTCTACGACCATGATTCGATGGCGCCGGTCATTCCCGGCGCGCCGATCCCGCTGGACCCCGCGGAACTCGTCGGGCTGGCGCCGGGCCACCGCTTCCTCGCGTGGCGGCTGCGCCGCGCGGGTCGCACCATTCCGGATGACCTCCCCGGCCCCGGCACGCCGGAGGAAGCGGCACGCCGCGCCGAATGCGACGCCTGGCTCGGACGGGCACCGTGACGCACGACGTCGCGATCATCGGCCTTGGCCCGACGGGCGCCGCCCTCGCCAACCTCCTCGGTGCGCTCGGCCTCCGTACCCTCGTGCTGGAGCGGGAGGGCGCGGCCTACCACCTGCCCCGCGCCGTGCACTTCGACGACGAGGTGATGCGGGTGTTCCAGTCCATGGGGCTGGCGGAGGCGATCCTGCCGGTCACCCGCGCCTCCCCCGGCATGCACTTCGTGGACGGGGACGGGCGGCTGCTGCTGGATTGGTCGCGGCCGATGGGGGTGGGGCCGCAGGGCTGGAACGTGTCCTACCGCTTCCACCAGCCGGAGCTGGAGGCGGTGCTGCGCGCGGGGATGGCGCGATATCCCTCGATCAGCGTGCGGAATCGCGCCGACGTCTTCGCCCTGGAGCCGGACGACGAGGGCTGCGGGCTGCGTTTCGAGGACCTGACGAACGGCCGCGTGGAGCGGACCCGCGCGCGTTACGTCGTCGGCTGCGACGGGGCGCGCTCGCTCGTCCGCCGCTGGATCGGGGCGCCGATGGAGGACCTCGGCTTCCACGAGCGCTGGCTCGTGGTGGACGCCGTCCTCAAGCGCCCCCGCCCCGACCTCGGCGACCATTCGGTGCAGCACTGCGACCCCGCGCGCTCCGCCACCTACGTCCGCGGCACCGGCGACCGGCGGCGCTGGGAGATCGCGCTGCGGGACGGTGACGACCTCGCCGCGCTGTCGCGGCTCGACGGCGCGTGGCCGATGCTGGCGCGCTGGATCACGCCGGAGGACGCCACCCTCGAACGCTCCGCGATCTACACCTTCCACTCCACCGTCGCGACGCGCTGGCGGGGCCCGCAGGAAGAAGGGGGCCCGCTGTTCCTCGCGGGCGATGCCGCGCACCAGACGCCGCCCTTCCTCGGACAGGGGATGTGCGCGGGCATCCGGGACGCCGCGAACCTCGCGTGGAAGATCCACCGCGTGCTGCGCCACGGCGCCCCCGACGCGCTGCTGGACAGCTACGGCACAGAACGCGCACCGCACGCGCGGGGATATATCCGCGAGGCCGTCCGCATCGGCGGCCTCATCAACACCACGGCGATGGAGGCCGTCGTCTCCCCCGACGTGCTGCGCGGCGGCGCGGCGGCCCGGCTGGCCCCGGTGAAGCCCCCCCTCGGCCCCGGCCCCGCCGCCGGGCGGCGCATCGGCGACGGACGCCTCCTCCCCCAACCCTTGCTGCGCGACGGCACGCGGCTGGACGACCGCGTCGGCACCCGCTTCGCTCTCGTCATGCGCCCCGCCTTCGCCGCGACGATCCCGCACGGCACCCTCGACCGCCTCTCGGACGGCGGCGCCGTGCTGATCGCGGACGACGGCCCGGGCGTCGCCGCGATGCTCGACGCGGCCGGCGCCGAGGCGGTGCTGCTGCGCCCGGACCGGTATCCCCTCGGCGGCGCGCGGGACGCGGCGGAGCTGCGCGACCTCGCGGCGGCCCTGCACCGGCCGGAGGTGCGGGCGTGACGTTCGGGGTGGCCCCTGTGACCCCGGGGGAAGGCGCTGCCTTCCCCCGGACCCCCTTCCGCCGGGGACCCGACGGGGCCCCCGGACCCCC
>CAXVWQ010000455.1:0-5059 GCA_964263755.1 Roseomonas sp.
GCGTGCCGCGGCCTTCGCCACGTCCCGCAGCCCCGGATCGGCGTCCGCCTCCTCCGCCGTCGTCGGCGCCGTCGGTTCGCCCCCTGGCGGCTCGTCCTCCTCGTCCCCGCGCCCGACGAGATGCAGCGCCCGCCCCCGCACCCCCTTGAGGCCGAGGGCGTGGACGAGCGCGTCGTCGCGCCCGTGCGTCACCCAGACCTCCGGCGCCCCGACCTCCTCGATCGTCGTCAGGAGTTCGTCCCAGTCCGCGTGGTCCGATACGATGAGGGGCAGTTCCACCCCCCGCAGCTTCGCCCGCTGGCGCACCGTCATCCAGCCCGACGCCGCGCAGGTCACCGGGTCCGCCATCCGCCGCGCCCAGGGCGTCGCCTCGGCGGAGGGCGGGGCGATGACGATCTCCCCCGCGAGGATCGGCGGGTGGCCGCGCTTCAGCCCCTTCGGCACCGGCAGCAGCGGCCCGAGCGGCACGCCGAGTTCCTCGTAGAGGGTGCAGAGCTTCTCGACCGCGCCGTGAAGGTAGACCGGCCGGTCCCAGCCGCCCTCCCGCAGCAGGGCGATGATCCGCTGCGTCTTCCCCAGGGCGTAGGCCCCGACGACGTGCGCTCGCTCCGGGAACAGCGCGACGGAGGCGAGGAGCCGGCCGATCTCGTGGTCCGTCGGCGGGTGGCGGAACACCGGCAGCGCGAAGGTCGCCTCCGTCACGAACACGTCGCAGGGCACCGGCTCGAAGGGCGCGCAGGTCGGGTCGCGGCGGCGCTTGTAGTCGCCGGAGACGACGATCCGCGATCCCCGCCATTCCAGCACCACCTGGGCGGAACCGAGGACGTGGCCCGCCGGGACGAGGGTGACCCGCACCCCGTTCACCGTCACGGCCTCCCCCGGCCGCATCGCCTGCTGCTCGCGCCCCGCCCGGCTTTCGCCGAGCGCGTCCATCCCCATCCGCGCCCGCATGATCGCGAGCGTCTCCGGGGTGGCGAGAACCTTGTCGTGCCCCGGCCGCGCGTGGTCCGCGTGCCCGTGGGAGATGATGGCCCGGTCCACCGGCCGCGCCGGATCGACGAAAAAGCCCCCCGGCTCGCAGAGGAGGCCGAGGGGCGTGACGCGGATCCAAGTGTCGGGGTGGGGAGCCGCCATGCCCCGTAGATCGTGGCGCGACGGGACCGATCAACCCGCCGCGCGACCCGGGTGGACCCCCGGCCGACGGCGTGGGCAGGGTCCGGATCGGATCAGCCGCCCGCGTATTCCGCCGCCAGATCGAGGAGGTGGTGGCCGTGCACGCTCCCCGTCCCGAGATCCACGACGATCACGAGGGGGAGGTGTTCGTCGTCGGTGCCGATCAGCACCTGCTCGAACCGTTCCCCGGCGTCGCGATAGACCCGGACGACGTCCCGCACCTCCCGCGCCCGGCCGATCGGCAGGGCGATCGCGTCCACGTAGGGCCAGATGTCGGTCACGGCCTCCGCCGTTCCCGTCACGTCCCGCATCGGCGCGGCGAAGCACGCCAGGAACTCGTCCCTCGTCAGGAGGCGGGTCGGGATCATGGCCTCTCCCCCAACGCTGGCCCTCGCGACGAGGCGAGGCCGCCGCGTCGGGCGCCGTGCCGCCGGGCGGTCAGCGGTCGCCCGCCTCCGCCACCTCCAGGTGGGCGCGGCCGTTGCGCTGCTCCGCCATGTTCGTGCCGCAGGGGGCGCCGCGCAGGGCGTCACTCCGAGGGTTCACCACGGCCAGCTTGGCGTGGACGCGGCAGACCAACCCGTTGTTGCCCGGCCCGCCGCCGTTCCAGCGGCGGATCGCCCCGGCCCAGTCGCCGATGCGGTCGTAGTGCTGCCGCAGGTAGGCGGCGCCCCAGTCGGCGGAGCGGTCGGGGTCGAGCGGCCAGGGGTCGTTCCGCGCGTGGACGCGGGCGTTCACCTGCACGCACCCCGCCATGATGGACCCGGCGCCCTGGGAGGCGAGGTAGAGGCGCCGGGCCTCGCCGGCCTCCGTTGGGTAGTGGGGCCGGCCGGAGACGTTCATGGCGTAGGCGTGCAGCCCGGATTCCGCGAGGGCGATCGCGGTCATCAACCCTTCGGGAATGCCGTGCCGCCGCTCCGCCGCCCGGGTGGCGTCGAGGCAGAGGGCGCGAGGCCCGGTGACGGGCGTGCGGCCGAGGCGGCGGACGACCGGCGCGCCCGCCGGCGCCTCGGCGACCATCCCGGGAGCGGCCTGCGGTGTGGCGGACTCCGTGACCTCACCCATGGCCGCGCACCCGACCACGAAGGGCGCGAGGACGAGGATGGTGGTGGAGAGGACAGCCCGCAGGGCCCGGGAGCCGGTGGGCGGGGAGAACGGGGGTAGCGCTGGCTCCGACGGGTCGGGCCGGTGGATCGGAGAGGCGCTCCGGCGCGACTTCGCGCATGGGAACGCCGCGGGGACTCGCCGGCCGGGGGAAGCCGACGCTCGGTTCGCGGACGTCATGCAGGCTGGGCTAAAGCAGGCCGGACCCCAGCGCAACCAAAAACACCCGTGCGGCGTGGCAGCGCATCAACGCGGACAAGACCTGCGGGTTGCGGCCACGATCGTGCCGCATTCATCCCGGCCGGCCGGGGCCTCGCGTAGTCACGAATACTTCCGGAGCACTGGAAGCGCCGCGTTCGCCGAAGAACGATGCTGTCGAAGACTGTATTCGCCGGCCGGGGGCGGCGCAGCTGGACACGCTCTCGCCTCCGTGAATCGCGCGCGGTCCGTCGAGTGGTGCAATGAAATACACGGAAATGTGAACGAGGGTCGCTGCGGCCGTCCCTCGCCGCGTCGGTTACCGCGGGCCGCCCGGCGTCGCGGTGGAGCCGCAGCCGCGATCGGCCGGGGCAGGCGGCGCGTCCTGTCCGGCCGCGACGCCCGGCGCGAGGCGCGGCGGGAGCAACAGGACAAGGCCTCGCGCGACACGCCGGGCACCGTGGCTCCCCGCGGAATGGAAGGCGGTTCGGGCGATGGAAGGAATGGAACGGGCGGTCATCGGCACGAGCCTGCAACCTTCGGGCCCAAAAGATCCAGCCGGCATGCCCGGCAGCCGGGGTTGTGGGTGACGGTGCCGGGGCCGCGCGCACTACCGCGCCGCCCTGGCACCGTCCCCGATTCCTCCCCAAACCCGGCCCGTCGCACTCGGTCCGTGGACGGCGGCGGCGCCCTCTTCGCAGGGTCTTGTATAAGACACAAGACATTTCACCGGCCCGCGAGGTAAGGCTTCCTCGGGCCGAATCGGCATGCCCCCGGCCCGACCGGTGCTAGAACGGGCCACGCAGGAGGCCCCGTCGTGAACGAGCTGCGTCGCCCGGACGCACGTCCCCTCTACCGGCAGGTCGAAGCCATCCTCCGGGAGCGGATCGTCGGCGGCACGTGGCGGGCGGGCGCGCTCATCCCGCCGGAGCCCGACCTCGCGACGGAACTCGGCGTATCCCCCGGCACCGTCCGGCGCGCCCTCGCGGCGCTGGAGCGGAGCCACCTCATCGAGCGCCGGCAGGGGCGCGGCACCTACGTCGCGGAGCAGACGAGCGCGCAGGCGCTCGACCAGTTCTTCCGACTGCGCGACCTCGCGGGGCGGCCCGTGACGCCGCTGACCTCCGTGCTCTCGGTCGAGCCCGGCACGGCCACCCCCACGGAGGCGGCGGCCCTCCGCGTCCCGTCCGGCGCGGCGGTGCACCGCGTCCGCCGGTCGCGCCGCCTGGACGGTTGGACCCGGGTGGCGGAGGCGATCGTGCTGCCCGCCGCCCTGTTTCCCGGTTTCGCCCTGCCGCTCGCGCCGTCCCGGCTGGAGGTGGAGATCTACGTCCACTACCGAAGCGCCCACGGCATCATCGTCGTCCGCGCCGAGGAGGCGCTGGCGGCCCGCGGGGCGACCGTGGAGGAGGCGAAGGTGCTCGGGCTGGAGGAGGGCGTGCCGGTGCTGGAGGTCACCCGCCTCGCCTACGACGCCGCGGGGCGGGCGGTGGAGCGCCGGGTGACGGTGATCGACACCGCCGCCCACCGCTACGCCGTGGAGCTGGAGTAGGCGCCGGCGAGGCGCGCCGCGGCCCAGCGCGCGGAATCCGCCACCACGGGGTCCGGGTCCTCCGCCAGCCCCGCCGCCACCCCGTGCAGGCAGGGGTCGCCGGAATTGCCGACGGCGTTCAGCACGTTCCGCACGAAGCGTCCTCGCCCGATCCGCTTCACCGGCGACCCGGAGAACCGGGCCCGGAACCCCGCGTCGTCTAGCGCCGCGAGTTCCGCCAGCCGTGGCGCCACGAGATCGTCCCGCGCCATCAACCCCGGCACGTCGGTCGGCCGGGCGAAGCGGTTCCAGGGGCAGACGGCGAGGCAGTCGTCGCAGCCGTAGATGCGGTTGCCCATGCGGGGGCGGAGGTCGTGCGGGATCGGCCCGCGGTGCTCGATGGTGAGGTAGGAGACGCAGCGGCGGGCATCGAGGCGGTAGGGGGCCGGGAAGGCGTCGGTCGGGCAGGCCGCGAGGCAGCGGGAGCAGGTGCCGCAGCGGTCGGCGTGCGGCGCGTCGGGGTCCAGCGCCAGCGTCGTGTAGATCTCGCCGAGGAACAGCCAGGACCCGTGCGCGCGGGAGACGAGGTTGGTGTGCTTGCCCTGCCAGCCGATGCCCGCGGCCTGGGCGAGCGGCTTCTCCGCCACCGGCGCCGTGTCGGTGAAGACCTTCACGTCGGCGCCGGGGAAGCGGGCGACCATCCAGCGCGCGAGGGTCTTCAGGCGGGACTTCAGCAGGTCGTGGTAATCGCGGTGGCGGGCGTAGACGGAGACGGTGCCGCGATCCGGCAGCGCGAGGGTGGCGAGCGGATCGCCCTCCGGCGCGTAGGACAGGTCGAGTGCGACGACGCTCGCCGCCGCCGGCCAGAGGGCGCGGGGGTGGGCGCGCTCCTCCGCGCGGCCCTCCATCCACGCCATGTCGCCGTGCATGCCGGCGTCGAGGAACTCGGACAACCGCTCCCGCACCTCCGGCCCGAGTTCGGCGCGGGCGAAGCCGATGGCGTGGAAGCCGAGGCGGAGGGCCTCCGCGCGGATGAGGTTAGCCGCTCCTGAT
>CAXVWQ010000456.1:0-2779 GCA_964263755.1 Roseomonas sp.
CCCGCGCCCCGCGCCCGGGCGGGGCGCCCGGGGCGCTGGCTGGTGGGGCCGGCGGCGGGGGGGGCCGCGGCCCCCGGGGCCGCCCGCGCCGCCCCCCCCCCCCCCCCCCCCCCCCCCCCCCCCACGGGGGCGTCTTACAGAACGCGGTCCAGGGGGCCGCTGCCCCCTGGTGGGTGGAGGGTCCGGGAGGAGGGCAAAGCCCTTCTCCCGGCCAACAGGCGCACCCTCCCCGAAAAGGTCAGGAGGAACGCGCCGCGGTATCGCCCCGCGCGGCCGAGCGCTGCCGGTCAGATTTGGCGGACCGCGCCCCGCATCAGGTCCAGCAGGTGCGTCGCGGCGGGGGTCAGCGGCAGGTCGTCGCGCTTGATCAGCACGATGGGCGGCGCCCGCAGCGCCTCCCGCACGTCGATCGCCGTCAGCGCGTCCCGCGTCAGGGCGAAGCCCGTCCATCCCCGCGGCACCATCGCCAGGAGGTCGCTGCTGGCGAGGCAGGTCATCAGCGTCAGCGCGGATTGCGCGCGGACCGCCAGCCGGGGCGGCGGGAGGCCGTGCTCCTCGAACAGCCGGCCCATCTCGTCGGCGGCGTCGGAGGTGATGGAGGTGGTCATCCAGTCCGCCCCGGCGAGGTCCGCGAGGCTGCCCGCCGCCGCGAGGGGGTGGCCCTGGCGGCAGAGGATGACCCGCCGCCCCTCCGTCAGCACCTCCCGCGACAGCCCGGCCAGCAGTCCCGACCCCGGATCGGGGCCGATGGAGAAGTCGAGGGCGCCGTCCCGGAAATGGGGTTCGAGGGTGGGATAGACGCCCTCCACGATGTGCAGGCGGACCTCCGGGTGGCGCGTCCGGAACGGCCGCAGCGTCGGCGGCAGCAGCGCGATGTGGGCGGCGACGGACAGGCCGACGGCGACGGTACCCGTCGTCGCCCCCCGCATCTGCGCGACCTCCTCGCGGGTGCGCCGGACGTCGTGCAGGATGGCGGCGGCGCGCCGCACCACCGCCTGCCCGATGGGCGTCGCGACCACGCCCCGCGCGTGCCGCTCGAACAGCGGGGCGCCGAGTTCGCGCTCGAGTTCGGCGAGGCTGCGGGTGAGGGCGGGCTGGGCGACGTTGAGGTGCCGGGCGGCGGCACGGATGCTGCCGCGCTCGTCGATCGCGACGATCTCGTGCAGGTGATGCAGCTTCACGCCGGACGCCCCTCCCCCGATGCGTCCCCGATATCACGCGGTCCTGGCGGGGGCGTCGAGGCCGGGGCCGGGCGATGATCCGTCGGCATCGCTCGGATCAACTTGGCATCTGACGCGGGGCGCCGCCGCTGGCAACCTGCGGGCAGGGATGCGGGCGACCACGGGGAGGCAAGGGGCGACATGGGAGGCATCGTTGGCCCGCGCTGACGTCCCGCGAGCGCCGTCCACCGATCGCCGGGCCGTGACCGCCGTCGAGACCACCGATGTCCTCGTCGTCGGCGCCGGCCCCGCGGGGCTCGCCACCGCCATCGAACTCGGGCACCGCGGCGTGCGCTGCCGGGTGGTCGAGCGCCACGACCGCGTCGGCTACTCCCCCCGCGCCAAGACCACGAACGTCCGGACGCGCGAGCACCTTCGCCGCTGGGGCATCGCCGACGCCCTGCGGCGCGCCTCCCCCATGGGGCCGGACCACCCCTCCACGATCCTGTTCGTCACGCGGATGAACGGCCCCGAACTCGCGCGCTTCGAGAATGCGCTGAACGGCAACCCCGCCCGCAACAACCTCTACGCCGAGGAAGCGCAGTGGGTGCCGCAATACGTGCTGGAGGAGGTGCTGCGGGCCCACGCCGCGTCTCTCCCCGGCGTCGGGATCACCTTCGGGTCGGAACTGGTCTCGATTTCGGAGGCGGCGGACGGCGTCGCGGCGACCGTGCGCGACCTGCGGACGGGCACGGAACGGGCGATCCGCTGCGCCTACCTCGTCGGCGCGGACGGCGCGCGCAGCGCGGTGCGCGGCGCGATCGGCGCGCGGATGGAGGGAGACGGCGCGCTGGCCGCGAACTACTCCATCATCTTCCGCTCGCCCGAGCTCGCGCGGCGCCACCCGCACGGCAGGGCGATCATGTACTGGCTCGTCAACGCCGAGGTCCCCTCGGTGCTCGGGCCGCTCGACGAGGAGGGCCTGTGGGTCTTCATGGCGACGCGGCTGCCCGATGGGACGGACGTCGCGTCGCTCGACCCCGCCGACCTCGTCCGGCGCGGCACCGGCCTCGCGGACCTTCCCGTGGAGGTGGTGCGGACCGATCCCTGGGTGGCGAACCGCCTCATCGCGGACCGCTACGCCACGCGGCGCGTCTTCCTCGCCGGCGACGCCTGCCACCTGCACCCGCCCTTCGGCGGCTTCGGCATGAACATGGGCATCGGCGACGCCGTGGACCTCGGCTGGAAGCTCGCCGCGACGCTCCAGGGCTGGGGCGGCGAGGCGCTGCTCGCGTCCTACGCCGCCGAACGCCGCCCCGTCCACGAGCGCACGATGGCGGAATCGGTGATCAACTACGGCCTCGTCGGCAACCACCTCGCCCAGCCCGGCATCGAGGACCCCGGCCCCCTCGGCGACGCGACGCGGCGGGAGGTGGGGGAACTGATCGAACTGGCGAAGGTGCGGGAGTTCCGCACGCTCGGCCTCGTGCTCGGCGCGCATTACGGGGGCTCGCCCATCATCGTGCCGGACGGCACCCCGCCGCCGGTGGAAGACGCCGTGGTGTACCTCCCCTCCGCGCGACCGGGATGCCGCGCGCCGCACCTGTGGCTCGCCGACG
>CAXVWQ010000457.1:0-25495 GCA_964263755.1 Roseomonas sp.
CATCCTCGCGGCCTGGCTCGGCGGCGCGACGGCACGTCCGGCCCGGGCCCTGCTCGCGGACCGCGGGGTCGCCGTCTTCGCGACGCCGGAGGCCGCGGTCCGCGGCGCCCTCCACCTCGCCCAGGACCGCCGCAACCGCGCCGCCGCGGCCGAACTGCCGCCGCGGGACGTGCTGGACGCGGCACCGGACCGGGCCGCCGCCGCCGCCATCCTGCGCGCCGCGCGGGCGTCGGGCCGGCTGACGCTGGACGAGGCGGAAGCGCTCGGCCTGCTCGACGCCTACGGCATCCCGACCGTCGCGCGACGGGTCGCGACGACCCCCGAGGCGGCGGCCCGGGCGGCGTTCCTCCTCGGCGGGCCGGTGGCGCTGAAGATCCTCTCGCCGGACATCCCGGCCAAGACGGCGGTCGGGGGCGTGGCGCTCGATCTGGTCGGTGGCGCGGCGGTGCTCGCGGCGGCCCGGGCCATGGCCGCGCGGGTCCGGGCTGCGGCGCCGGAGGCCGCGGTCACCGGCTTCCTCCTCCAGCGCATGGCGCCCGCCGGCACCGACCTGCGGATGCGGCTGGCCGACGACCCGATGTTCGGGCCGTGGATCGGCTTCGGCCGCGGCGGCACCACCGCCGACCTCGACGCCGACGAGGCGCACGACCTGCCGCCGCTGAACCTCATCCTCGCCCGGGCGCTGATCGGGCGGACGCGGGTCGCGGGCGTGCTGTCGGGCTGGCAGGACCGCCCGGCGGTGCCGCCGGACGCGGCGGCCGCGGCCCTCGTGCGCCTCGCGCAGCTCGCGGTGGACCTGCCGGAGGTCGCGACGCTCACGGTGAACCCGCTGCGGGCCACGGCGGCGGGCGTGCTGGCGCTCGACGCGTCCTGCGACCTCCGGCCGGCGGGGGAGGAGGGATGGCTCGCCGTCCCGCCCTACCCGGCCGAACTGACGTCGCCCACGACCCTTCGCGATGGCCGGCGGGTCATCGTCCGCCCGATCCGCCCGGAGGATGCGGAGGCCCTGGCCGCCGCCTTCCGCCGCCTGTCACCGGAGGACGTGCGCTACCGCTTCTTCCACCGCCTGCGTGACCTGCCGCCCGCACAGCTCGCCCGCCTGACGGGGATCGACTACGACCGGGAAATGGCCTTCGTGGCGGTGGTCGGCGGCGAGGCCATCGTGGGCGTCGCGCGGCTGGTCCTCGACTCCGAATCGGGCGGCGAGTTCGCCATCGTGGTGGACCCGGCCTGGAAGGGCGCCGGCCTCGCCCGTCACCTGATGGGCCGGCTTCTCGACTGGGGGCGGTCCCGGGGGGCGGCCCGGGTCTCGGGGCAGGTGCTCGCGGACAACGCGCCGATGCTGCGCTTCGTCCGCGCCCTCGGGTTCGGCGTGGCCGCGACGGATGACCCGGAGGTGATGGAGGCCCGGCTGGACCTCACGCCCTGATCAGGCCGGAAGGCTTGCCTCGGCGAGGAGGAGGCGGACGCGCGCCGCGGCCTCCGGCCCCTTGAGGGCCGAGCGCCAAGCGGCTTCCGCCACCCGCTGATGCGTCGTCACCGCCTCGTCCGCGGAGGTGATGGTGCCGACGCCGAAGGCCCCGGAGGGCGGGGCGTCCGCCCGGAAGGGCGCGGTGCAGACGTGGGCGCGTTCCCGGCCGCGCAGCACGGTGAACTCGCCGCCGGTGTCCGGGCCGGTCAGCAATCCCAGCTGGATGCCCATGGGCGCGGACTCCATCAGCCCCGCGATGTTCTGCACCTCCTCGCGCGCCGCCAAGCGGCAGCGCTCCCGCACCCGTTCGGAGGTGGACATGCCCGCCGCGATGCCGTCCGCCAGCATGGAGCGGATGGAGGCCTCCGACAGCATGGCGATGATGGAAGGCCGCCGCGCCGCGTAGGCGCGCTTGCGGGCCGAGAGAAGGCCGAGGGCCTGTTCGCCCACGGCGCGGACGGAAATCCGCTCGGACGCCACGTCCGCGGTGTCGGACAAGGCCTCCGCCAGGGCGTCGTCGAAGGCGGCGGTGGTCACCAGCTGGCAGAGCGGGCCGCCGAGCTGCAGGATCTGATCCGCCGATTCCTCGACCTGGCGCATGCGTTCGAGGAGGGCGAGGGGGCGCGAGAAATACTCGACGCCGATCCCGAGGAGCGACAGCGCGGAAATTTGGAGGAGTTCGGCCAGCCGCCGGATGGTGTCCAGCTTAATAACCTCGCCCTTCTCGTATCGATAAAGGGCGGCGCGGGAGACGCCGAGTCGCGCGGCGATCTCCTCCGCACGCAGTCCGGATTCGAGGCGGTACGCCCGCAACTGTTGACCGACATCGGCGAAGCGCATGCAAGCCCCCGTTGTCTCAAATGGTCAACCTGCACGTGCAGGTTGTCCCGGACGTCTCACAAAAATGGACGCCGAGAGGCATCCTGGAACAAATCGCACCGCGTTGCAACCGTTCGATCCGCGAACGGCGCCGACGCACGCCTCAAGCGAGGGCGTGGCCGGCAAGCAACTCCAGCGCCTGGACGAGGGCCGAATGGTCCTTGCCGCCGCCGCCCGCCGCCGAGACGGCGGAGAAGAGTTGCTGCGCGCCCGCGGTGTTGGGCAGCGCCACGCCGAGTTCGCGGGCGGATTGCAGCGCCAGGTTCAGGTCCTTCTGGTGCAGCGAGATCCGGAAGCCCGGGTCGAAGGTCCGGTTGATCATCCGCTCCGCGTGCACTTCCAGGATGCGGGAGTTGGCGAAGCCGCCCATGAGGGCCTGCCGCACCCTGGCCGGATCGGCGCCCGCCTTGGAGGCGAAGACGAGGGCTTCCGCCACCGCCTCGATGTTGAGGGCGACGATGATCTGGTTCGCGACCTTCGTGACCTGCCCGGCCCCCACGTCGCCGACGAGGGTGATGTTCTTCCCCATGGCCCGGAACAGCGGCAGGGCGCGGTCGAAGGCGGCCTGGGCGCCGCCGCACATGATGGTCAGGGCGGCGTTGCGGGCGCCGACCTCCCCGCCGGAGACGGGGGCGTCCACGTAGTCGCACCCCTTCGCCGCCACCTTCGCGGCGAAGTCCTTCGTCGCGGTGGGAGAGATGGAGGACATGTCCACGAGGAGGGTGCCCGGCGACAGGGCGGCCGCGATCCCGTCCGGCCCGAACAGCACCGCCTCCACGTCCGGCGTGTCCGGAAGCATGAGGATGACCACCTCCGCCCCGCGCGCCACCTCGGTGGGGGAGGGGAGGACGGTCGTGGCGGCCCGCACCTCCTCCGTCAGGCTCGCGCGGTCCGGCACGGAGACGGCGTGGCCGGCCTTGACGAGGTTCAGCGCCATGGGGCGGCCCATGATGCCGAGGCCGATGAATCCGATCTTCATTTGGGGGTCTCCACGCGGGGCGAGCGGTAGGGGGCGAACCAGGACAGGCCGTCCTCGGTGATCCCGGCCGGGCGGTATTCGCAGCCGATCCAGCCGCGGTAGCCGATGGCGTCGAGGCGGTCGAAGACGAAGGGCCAGTGCACCTCGCCCGTGCCCGGCTCGTTGCGGCCGGGAACGTCGGCGACCTGCATGTGGGCGATGAGGGGGAGGAGGGCCTCGGCCCGTTTGGTCAGGTCACCCTCGGTGATCTGCGTGTGGTAGAGGTCGAACTGGAGGCCGAGGCGGTCCGGGCCGACCGCCTCGATCACCGCGACGGCCTGGGCGGTGGTGCGGAGGAAGAAGGCGGGCATGTCCCGGGCGTTGATCGGTTCGATCACCGCCTTGATCCCCGCGGGGGTCAGCTGCCCCGCCGCCCAGTCGAGGTTCGCCGCGTAGCGGGCCGCCAGGGCATCCCGCGACAGGCCGGCAGGGGCGTTGCCCGCCATCACGTGCAGCCGCGGGCAGCCGAGCGCCCCCGCGTAGTCGAGGGCGCGGGCGATGCCGTCCCGGAACTCCGATTCGCGGCCGGGGAGGGAGGCGGTGCCGCGCTCCCCCCCGTTCCAGTCGCCCGGCGGTGCGTTGAACAGGACGAGGGACAGGCCCTCCCCGTCCAGCCGCGCGCGGATCTCGGCGGCGGGGTGGTCGTAGGGGAAGAGGAACTCCACCGCCCCGAACCCCGCCGCACGCGCCCGCGCGAAGCGATCGAGGAACGGCACCTCGGTGAACATCATCGACAGGTTGGCGGCGAATCGCGGCATGGTTCCTCCCGGGGCCCGAAGGTTACGCGAAGCGGGCTGGCTTGTATCGTCCCGTGCCCCATACTGCGCCGGGCTTCCGGGGGACGGGCATGGCGCAGGACGACGACACGGGTTCGGGAACGACGCGGCTGGTGGGCCTCGTCGTCCTCATCGGCCTGCTGATCGGTTGCTTCCTCATCCTCCGGCCCTTCATCTCCGCCCTCCTCTGGGCCGTCATCCTGGCCTTCACCACCTGGCCCGCCTTCTCGATGCTGCGGGCGCGGACCCGGCTGTCCCCCACCTGGGCGGCGCTCGTGATGGTCACGGTGATGATGGTGGTGGTCGGGCTGCCGCTGTTCTTCGCCGCACCCACCTCGCGGGAGGAGATCGACGGCCTCCGCAACTCCGTCGAGACGCTGCTGACCCACGGGATGCCCGGCCTGGGCGACACCATCTCGGGCATCCCATTCGCCGGGGAATACCTGAGGGACTGGTACGACGGCCTGGACCTCGGCCTCGGCTCCCTCGTCAGCATGCTCCGCCCCTATGCCGGGGGCGTGGCGCAATGGCTCCTCGGCGTCCTCCTCGCCATCCTGTCGGGGGTCGCGGAACTCCTCATCGCCATCCTCCTCTCCTTCTTCTTCTACCGGGACGGCCCGCGGCTGGCGGCGGCGGCGGAGGACGCGGCCGGCAAGGTGGCGGGCGCCCGGGGGCGGCGGCTGCTGGTCCTGACGGGCGCCGTGACCCAGGGCGTGGTCTACGGGCTGCTCGGCACCGCCGTCGTCCAGGGGGTGATGACGGGGTTCGGCTTCTGGCTCGCGGGCGTGCCGGGGGCGGTGCTGTGGGGGGTGGTCGCCGGGCTGGTCTCCATCTTCCCGATCGGGGCGCCGATCGTCTGGATCCCCGCGGCCATCTGGCTGTTCGTGGAGGGGCGGACCGGCTGGGGCATCTTCATGGTGATCTACGGGGCGGGGGGCATCTCCTCCGTGGACAACTTCATCCGCCCCTGGCTCATCGCGCGGGGGGCGGACCTGCCCCTGCTGCTGACCATCCTCGGCGCGCTCGGCGGGGCCTTCGCCTTCGGCTTCCTCGGGCTGTTCCTCGGGCCGGTGGTGCTGGCGGTGACCTACACCGTGGTGAAGGACTGGGCGGCGGACGGGCGGGTGGGGAGCGGCGCACAGGCGCCCTGACGCCGGCCCCCGCTTGCAAGCCGTTGGCGGGGGTGGTGCGATGATTGCAGGGGCGGCTGAAACGGGTCGGGGACGACGAGCATGATGCGACTCCGGGTTGCGGCCTTCACCGCCCTGCTGGCGATCCTGGCCGCGGCGGCGGAGGCGCGGACGGTGCGCTGGGCGGCGGCCGGCGATCCGAACACGATGGACCCGCATTCCCAGAACGTCGGCACCGTGACGATGGTGCTGCAGCAGATCTACGACCCCGTCATCTCCCGCGCGCCCGACCTGTCGCTCCGGCCGGGGCTGGCGACGCGGTGGGAGCAGGTGGAGCCGACCCGCTGGCGCCTCACCCTCCGCCAGGGCGTGCGCTTCCACGAGGGCGAGGCCTTCACCGCCGCGGACCTCGTCTTCTCCATCGAGCGGGCGCTGGCGCCGACCTCCAACTTCGGCATCTTCGTGGACACGGTGGAGCGGGCGGTCGCGGTGGACGAGTTCACCGTGGACGTGATCACGAAGGTTCCGGACCCCGTCCTGCCGAACAAGTTCGCCTCGATCTACGTCATGTCCAAGTCCTGGTCGGAACGGAACAACGCCGCCCGCCCGCAGAACACCCGCGCGCGGGAGGAGATGCACACCGTCCGCAACACCAACGGCACCGGGCCCTTCCGCCTAACCGCGCGGGAATCCGACGTGCGGACGGTGATGCGTCGGAACGACGGCTGGTGGGGCTGGTCGGTGGACGAGGGCGCCCCGATGGGCAACGTGACGGAGATCGTGTTCCGCCCGATCTCCTCCGACGCGACCCGCGTGGCGGCGCTGCTGTCGGGGGAGGTGGACTTCGTCCTCGACCCGCCGTTGCAGGACCTGAACCGGCTGCGGGCGGCGAACGGGGTGAAGGTGGTGGAGGGGCCGGAGGTCCGGACCATCTTCCTCGCCTTCGACACCTCGCGCGACGAACTGCTCTACGGTGACCAGCGCGGGCGAAACCCGTTCCGCGACCTGCGGGTGCGGCAGGCCCTGTATCACGCGATCGACATCGCGGCGATCCAGCGCGCCACGATGCGGGGGCAGAGCGTGCCCACCGGCACGCTGTTCCCGGAGCAGGTCAACGGCTTCATGCGGGAGGAGGACGTGCGGTTGCCCTTCGACGCGGCGCGCGCCCGGGCGCTGCTGACGGAGGCCGGCTACCCCAACGGCTTCGGCTTCACGCTGGACTGCCCGAACAACCGCTACATCAACGACGAGCAGATCTGCCAGGCGGTCGCGGCGATGTGGGCGCGCGTGGGCGTTCGCGCCTCCCTGAACGCGATGCCGCTGGCTCCCTTCTTCGCGAAGATCCAGCGCGACGACACCTCCGCCTACCTCCTGGGCTGGGGCGTGCCGACGCTCGACGCGCTGTATTCCTTTCAGTCGCTCCTGGCGACGCGGAACGGGGCGCGGGGCGACGGCATCTGGAACTACGGGCGCTATTCCAACCCGCAGATGGACGCGCTGATCGCCCGGATGAAGACCGAGGGCGGGGAGGCCCGGGCGGCGACGATCCGGGAGGCGCTGCGCCTGTATCGGGAGGACGTGCCGCACATCCCGCTGCACCACCAGGTCATCCCCTGGGCGATGCGGGCCAACGTCACCATCCCCCACGTCGCCAACAACCAGCCCTACATCAAGTGGATGCGGGTGGAGTGACCGTTTACCGCACGCGGGTTCCGGGTTAGGGGCGCCGCGTGTTCGCCTTCATCGTCTCGCGGCTGCTCCAGGCCCTGCCGGTCATGCTGACCGTGTCGCTCATCTCGTTCATGATGTTCGCCTTCGTCGGCGACCCCGTGGCGATCATGCTCGGGCAGGACTTCACGCCGGCGCAGCGGGACGCGCTCGTGCGCGACCTCGGGCTGGACCAGCCGGCGCCGGTGCAGTTCCTCAAGTTCGTCGGCAACGCGGTGCAGGGGGAGTTCGGGCTGTCCTACCGGCTGTCCCGGCCGGTGTCGGACCTCATCAAGGAGCGGGCGCCGGCGACGCTGGAACTGGCCTTCTCCGCGGCGCTGCTGGCGCTGGCGGTGGGGGTGCCGCTGGGGGTCTACACGGGGCTCTACCGGAAGTCCTGGCTGTCGCGGGCGTTCCTCACCTTCTCGCTCGTCGGGGTGTCGCTGCCGCCCTTCCTCGTCGGCATCCTCCTCATCCTCACCTTCTCCGTCGCGCTGGGGTGGCTGCCGTCCTTCGGGCGAGGGGATACGGTGCGGATCGGCGGCTGGACGACGGGGTTCCTGACGTGGTCGGGCCTCAAGGCTCTGATCCTGCCATCGATCACCCTCGCGCTGTTCCAGCTGACCCTCATCATGCGCCTCGTGCGGTCGGAGATGCTGGAGGTGATGCGATCGGACTACGTGAAGTTCGCCCGGGCGCGCGGGCTGCGGAACCGCACGATCCACTTCGGCCACGCGCTGCGGAACACCCTCGTGCCGGTCATCACCATCGTCGGGCTGCAGCTCGGCGCCATCATCGCCTTCGCGCTTGTGACGGAGACGGTGTTCCAGTGGCCGGGCATGGGGCTGCTGTTCATCCAGTCGGTCGGCGCGGCCGACATCCCGGTGATGGCGGCCTACCTTCTGCTGATCGCGCTGCTCTTCGTGGTGATCAACCTCATCGTGGACCTCCTCTATTACGCCGTGGACCCGCGGCTGCGCGCCGGACGGAGGCATTGACCCGATGAACGCCATCGCCCGCGCCTGGGATTCGGACCTCGCCTGGTCCTTCCGGCACACGCCGATCGCGATGATCTCGGCCTTCATCGCCCTCATCGTCATCGGCGCCGCGGTGCTCGCGCCGCTCATCGCGCCGCACAACCCCTTCGACCTCGCCTCGCTCAACCTGATGGACGCGTTCAAGGAGCCGGTGTGGCTGGACGGCGGCGACCGCGAATACCCCCTCGGCACCGATGACCAGGGGCGGGACGTGCTGTCGGCCATCATGTACGGGGCGCGCATCTCGCTCCTCGTCGGCGCCTCGGCCACGGTCTTCGCCATGGTCGTCGGCGTGCTCGCCGGCCTCGTCGCGGGCTACGCGGGCGGGGTGACGGAGGCGGTGCTGATGCGCATCGCCGACATCCAGCTGACCTTCCCCTCCATCCTCGTGGCGCTGCTGGTGGACGGCATCGTCCGCGCCGCCCTGCCGCGGGACCTGCACGACCAGATCGCGCTCTACGTGGTGATCTTCGCCATCGGCATCTCCGAATGGCCACGCTTCGCTCGCGTCGTCCGCGGCTCCACCCTCGTCGAGCGCAACAAGGAATACGTGCTGGCCGCGCGGGTCATCGGCATCTCCGGGCCGCGGATCGCGTTGACCCACGTCCTGCCGAACGTCCTCGGACCCGTGCTGGTGATCGCCACTCTGAACCTCGGCCTCGCCATCCTGTCGGAGGCGACCCTGTCCTTCCTCGGCGTCGGCGTCCCCCCGACGCAGCCCTCCCTCGGCACCCTCATCCGCATCGGCAACGACTTCCTCTTCTCCGGCGAGTGGTGGATCACGATCTTCCCGGGGGTGGCGCTCGTGGCGATGGTGCTGTCGGTGAACCTCCTCGGCGACTGGCTGCGCGACGCGCTGAATCCGAGGCTGCGATGAGCGCCCTCCTCGAAGTCCGCGATCTCGTCGTCGAGTTCCCGACGCGCCGCGGCACGCTGCGGGCGCTGGACGGCGTGTCCTTCGACATCGCGCCCGGCGAGGTTCTGGGGGTCGTCGGCGAGTCCGGCGCCGGCAAGTCCATGACGGGCGCGGCGTTCTTCGGGCTGCTGGAGCCGCCGGGGCGGATCACCTCGGGGACCATCTCGCTGTCGGGCAAGCGGATCGACAACCTCCGCCCCACCGACCTCCGCCGCATCCGCGGCAAGCGCATCGGTGCGATCTTCCAGGACCCGCTGACGACGCTGAACCCGCTCTACACCGTCGGCCACCAGCTGGCCGAGACGATGACGACCCACCTCGACATCGGCCCGGGCGAAGCGCGCAAGCGCGCGGTCGGCTGGCTGGAGACGGTCGGCATCCCCGCCGCCGCGCAGCGCATCGACGCCTATCCCCACCAGTTCTCCGGCGGCATGCGCCAGCGCGTCGTCATCGCCCTCGCCCTCTGCGCCGAACCCGAATTGATCGTGGCGGACGAGCCGACCACCGCCCTCGACGTCTCCATCCAGGCGCAGGTCATCCAGGTGCTGAAGGCGCTGGCCCGGGACAAGGGCACGGCGATGATGCTCATCACCCACGACATGGGCGTGATCGCGGAGACCGCCGACCGCGTCGCCGTGATGTATGCCGGCCGCATCGCCGAGATCGGCCCGGTGCGCGACGTGGTGCGGACGCCGGCGCATCCGTATTCGGCGGGGCTCATGGCCTCCATCCCGCCCTTGTCGCACCGCGTCGCCACCCTGCCGCAGATCGACGGCTCCATGCCCCGCCTGACCGCCATCCCGCGGGGCTGCGCCTACAACCCGCGCTGCCCCCACGTCTTCGACCGTTGCCGGGAGGAGCGCCCGGTCCTGCTGCCGGCGCCCCGCACCACCGCGGCCTGCTGGCTGTTCGACCCAGCCCACGCCCCGCGGACCCGCGCCGATGCCTGACGCGCCCGTCGAGCGCCCGAGCGCCGTGCCGCTGTTCGAGGCGAGCGGCCTGTCCCGCCACTTCGACGTGTCCCGCCCCGCCCTCCAACGCCTCGTCGCGCGCGAGGGCCGGCGCATCCTCAAGGCCGTGGAGGAGGTGTCCTTCGCCATCCCCCGCGGCACGACGATGTCGCTCGTCGGTGAATCCGGCTGCGGCAAGTCCACCGTCGCCCGCCTCGCCGTCGGCCTCTACACGCCGACCAAGGGCGCCGCGATCTTCGACGGGCAGGATCTCTCGGAGGCGCGCCGCACCACCGCCGGCCGCCGGCGGATGCAGATGATCTTCCAGGACCCCTACGCCAGCCTCAATCCGCGCTGGCGCGTCCAGGACATCATCGGCGAGCCGATCCGCGCCTTCGGCCTGTCCAACGGCGCCGCGGCGCTGCGGTCGAAGGTCGGTGACCTGCTGCGGCAGGTCGGGCTGTCCCCCGCCGACGGCGCCCGCTTCCCGCACGAGTTCTCCGGCGGCCAGCGCCAGCGCATCTCCATCGCCCGCGCCCTGTCCTCCAACCCGGAGTTCCTCGTCTGCGTCGAGCCGACCTCCGCGCTCGACGTCTCCGTCCAGGCGCAGATCCTCAACCTGATGATGGCGCTGCAACGCGACCTCGGCCTCACCTACCTCTTCATCTCCCACAACCTCGCGGTGGTGCGGCAGGTGAGCGACCGGGTCGGCGTGATGTATCTCGGGCGGCTGGTGGAGGACGCCCCGGCGGAAACCCTCTTCACCACCCCGCGCCACCCCTACACGCGCGCCCTGATGGACGCGATCCCGGACGTGGAGATGACCGGCCGCGGCCGTCAGGCCGTGGGCGGGGAAGTGCCGTCCCCCATCGCCCCGCCGCCCGGCTGCCCCTTCAACCCGCGCTGCCCCCTGGCGAACGACCGCTGCCGCATGGAACGGCCCCCCCTGATCGCGGCCCGCGGCACGCCGGAAACCCTCGTCGCCTGCCACGCCGTCGAGGAAGGCCGCGACGGGATGCTCCACGCCGCCGCCTGATCCGGGCGCCTACCGGCCGGCGGCCTTCAGCATCGCCCGCAGCGCCGCGCCCAACGCGTCCGGCCCGGCCTCCGCCGCCTCCACCTCCTCCCGCTTCGGTGCCGGCAGGTCGAGAGCGCGCGCGATGCCGCCGAGGACGACGCCGAGCGGTTCCGCGGCGGCGTCGGCGCGGCGCACCGCGGCCTCCGTCTCGGCGACGATGTGGCGGAGGCGGCGGGCGGGGTCGCGCTCGTTGGCGCGGAGGTACTGGCGGATGAAGCGCGCGCCGGGCCCGTTCATGAAGCGCGGGGTCTCGTGCAGGATGACGTCGGAGGCGCCGGGCTTGTCGCGCAGGATCACCTGCAGCAGGTGCTGGTCGTCCAGCACGTCGCCCCAGCCGATGGCGGTCCGCAACGCTTCCGGCGTCACCCTCTCCTCCATCAGCGCGTGCCAGTCGCGGATGACCGCCCGCGCCATGGGGTGCCCGAGGTTGGCGAGGAACACGCCGTTGTTGACGTTCCACGCGTCCGTCGTGCCGCCCGGCGTGAAGACGAAGCCGCGGTCCGGGATCGCCGCGAGGTAGGCGCGCAGGTCCACCGTGTGGTCCCAGACGTAGGCGTCCGCGTCGAGGTGGAGGTACCAGCCCTCCCACCCCAGGTCGAGCAGCTGGTTCAGGACGGGGATGCGGTTGTAGGCGGCGTGCCAGGTGTGGAAGCCCCGCAGCACCGCGTGGAACGCGGCGTAACGGATGGCGTGGCGCGCGCAGTACGCGCGGTTCGGCCGGGCGGTGGCGCGGAGCATGTCGAAGTAGCGCTCCGGGTCGCCCGACTGGACCATGACGATGTCCTCGTCGGGCTTCAGTGCGAACACGCGGATGTCCCCCCGGGGCGGCGGCGCATCGTGGAGGCGCGCGCCCGGCCGCGCCAGATGGACCTCAGCGCGCCGGCGCCGCCCCGCCCAGCGGCACCACCGCCACCGCGTTGAACGGCGACCCGTCCACGAGCCGCGTGGACCAGGCGAGGTAGATCACCGCACGCCGCTCCTCGTCCACGAAGCGGTGCACCCGGGTCTCCTTGAAGAACAGGCTTGTCGCGCGCTCGTAGATCTGTTCGCCGCGTTCGCCGCGCCGGGCGCCGGGCAGCACCTCCACGGGGCCGGTCGCGCTGCACGCCAGGGCGAAGCGGGAGGGGTCCTCGGCGAGTCCGACCATGCCGGACAGGCCGCCGGTGCGGGCCTGGGAGATGTAGCAGGCCACGCCGCGGACCTCGGGGTCCTCGAACCGCTCCACCACCACGCGGTGGGATCGCGTCAGCCCGAGGTTGGTGATGGCGGTGTTGACGAACCCCACCTCCCGCGTCTCGTCCGCGGCGGCGGGGAGGGAGGTCGGGACGGCGAGGGCGAGGACGGTGGCGAGGAGGCGGGCGCGGCCCATGGGGCGTCTCCGGGAGGGGATGTCCCGGGGATAGCGCGCGGCGGGGGCGCGGGTTCAGTCGCCGATAGCAACGCCTTCCCGACGCGGGTCGGCGCCGCCCAGCAGTCCGTTCGGCGTGACCCGGATGGCCTGCAACCCCGATGGCATCGCCCGGACGTCCGTCCGGTGCCCGCGGGCCTGGAGGGCGGGGGCTAGGTCGGCCGCCGGGGTGCCCGCCTCCAGTTCCACCGCGCCGCCGAGGGTGCCCACCCGCGGCAGGTCGATGGCCGCCTGGGGGGCAAGGCCCCAGTCCAGCATGCCGACGAGGGTCTGCGCGACGTAGCCGATGATCCGCCCGCCGCCCGGCGACCCCACCACCGCGTCCAGCCGCCCCTCCGCATCGAAGACGAGGGTGGGGGACATGGAGGAGCGGGGGCGCTTGCCGCCCTCCACCCGGTTGGCCACGGGCCGCCCCTCCGCGTCGGGGCGGAAGGAGAAGTCGGTGAGTTCGTTGTTGAGGATGAAGCCGCGCACCATGATCCGCGCCCCGAAGGCGTCCTCCACCGTCGTGGTCATGGACACGGCGTTGCCGTCGCCGTCCACGATGGAGACGTGGCTCGTCCCGTTCTCCGGCTGCTCCGCCATCGGCGCCCGCGCCGCCTGCCGCCAGCGCGGGTTGCCGGCGCGGGGCTCGGCGACTGCCCGGGCGAGCGCGACACCCTGGGCCCGGGCGGTGAGGTAGCCGTCCTCCAGCAGCCCCGCGACGGGAACGCGGGCGAAGTCGGGGTCGGCGAGGAACAGCGCCCGGTCCGCGAAGGCGAGGCGCCCGGCCTCCGCCAGCAGGTGCGCCGCGTCGGCGCCGCGCGGGTCGAGGCGCGGCACGTCGAAATGCTCCAGCACGCCGAGGATCTGCCCCACCGCGACGCCGCCGGAGGACGGGGGCGGGAAGCCGCAGACGCGGTGGGCGCGGTAGGGCGTGCAGACCGCGGTCCGCTCCCGCGCGCCGTAGCCCGCGAGGTCGTCCGTCGTCATCAGCCCGCCGTCGCCGTAGGCCCGGATCGCCTCCGCGATGTCCGTCGCGACGGGCCCGCGCAGCAGCGCGGCGCCGCCGCCCTCCGCGATGGCGCGGAAGGTCGCGGCGAGCGGCGGGTTCCGCAGGACGTGGCCGATCGGCAGCGGGGCGTCGTTCGCCAGGAAATAGGCGCGGGTGGAGGGGTGGCGCCGCAGCCGCTCGGCGTCCGCGGTGATCGCCTCGTTCAGCCGGCGCGACACGGGGAAGCCGGCCTCGGCCAGCGTCGCCGCGCGCTGCCACAGCGCGGCCCAGGGCAGCTTGCCGTGGCGCCGGTGCGCCGCCTCCAACGCCGCGACGGCACCGGGGACGCCGACGCTGCGGCCGGACAGAACCGCGTCGTAGAAGGGGAGGGGGGTGCCGTCGGCACGCAGGAACAGGTCGGGGCGCGCCGCCGCCGGCGCTGTCTCTCGCCCGTCCCAGGCCGTGATCGCGGCGGCGGCCCGGTCCCAGTGCAGGATCAGCGCGCCGCCGCCGATGCCGGAGGATTGCGGCTCGACGAGCGTGAGGACCGCCTGGACCGCTACCGCGGCGTCCAGCGCGGAGCCGCCGGCCCGCAGCACCTCCAGCCCGGCCTCGGCGGCGAGCGGGTGCGCGGCGGCCACCATCCGCGTGCGGGGCGCCTGCGCGGCGGCGGGGGCGGCGAGGAGGACGAGGAGCAACGGCAGGATGCGGCGCATCGGTGGTTCCGAATCGGCGTATCGCGCAGGGTGGCGCGCGAAGCGGCCCGTCCGCAAACCAGGCCGCACAGCACGGGCCACCCGCCGGGTTCCGGACGACGGCGCCGCGGACACCCGCTACGATGCGCCATGGATGACGCACCGGCCCGCGCCCGGCGACGTGCGGCGGAGGCGCGGGGACAGGACGCCGAGGCCCGCGTCGCCGCCGCACTCATCGAGCGTGGCTGGTCCGTCCTGGCCCGGCGCGTGCGGACGGGCGTGGGGGAACTCGACCTCGTCGCCGAACGCGAGGGCCTGCTCGCCTTCATCGAGGTGAAGGCCCGCCCCACCCTCGTCGACGCGGCCTTCGCGCTGTCGCCTCGCCAGCGCGCCCGGATCGTCGCGGCGGCGGAGGCGTGGCTCGCCGCCAACCCCGGCCACGGCGCGTCGGGCATCCGCTTCGACGTGATGCTCGTCGCCCCGGACGGGCTGCGCCGGATCGTCGGGGCCTTCCGGGCCGATGATTGACCTACGCCCGCGCCAGCACCCGGTTCCGGAACGCGAGCGCCTCCGCCACGTGGGCGCGCCCGATCAGGTCGGCCCCCGCGAGGTCGGCGATGCTGCGCGCCACCCGGATCGCGCGGGTGAAGCCGCGGTTGGAAAGGCCGAGGCGTTCCGCGGCGCCCTCGGCCAGGGTGAGGGCGGACGCCTCGATGGCATCGCGGAGGGCGTCCATCGGGGCCTCGGCGTTGGTGCCGATGCCGAGTGCGGCGTAACGGGCGCGCTGGATCGCCCGGGCCGCGGCGACGCGGGCGGCGACGGTCGCCGTCGTCTCCCCGGCCGGGGCGCGGGCCAGTTCGCGCGGCGGGATGGGCTGGATCTCGATCGTCAGGTCGAGGCGGTCGATCAGGGGCCCGGACAGCTTGCCCTGGTAGTCCTCCGCGCACCGCGGCGCCCGGCCGCATTCGCGCGGCGCGTCTCCGAGGAAGCCGCAGCGACAGGGGTTCATCGCCGCCACGAGCTGCACGCGCGCGGGGTAGGCGACGTGCGCCGCGGCCCGGCTGATCACCACCCGCCCGCTCTCCAGCGGCCCACGCAGGGCTTCGAGGGAGGGGCGGGCGAACTCCGGCAACTCGTCGAGGAACAGGACGCCCCGATGGGCGAGCGACACCTCCCCCGGCGTCGCCCGCGGTCCGCCGCCGGTGAGGGCGGCCTGGGACGCCGAGTGGTGGGGGTCGCGGAAGGGCGGCCGGGCGGAGATGCGGCCACCCTCCATCCGGCCGGCGACCGAACGGATCAGGCTGACCTCCAGGGCTTCCGCCGGCGTCAAATCCGGCAGCAGGCCGGGGAGGCGGGCCGCCAGCATGGACTTGCCGGCGCCCGGCGGCCCGATCAGCAGGAGGTTGTGGCCGCCGGCCGCCGCGACCTCCAGGGCTCGCTTGGCGCTCTCCTGGCCCCGCACCTCGGACAGGCACGGCCCGCGGTCCCGCTCGGCCATGGGCGGCGGCGGGTCCGGGGGCGACAGGGTCTGCCGCCCCTGGAAGTGCGCGATGAGGCTCCGCAGGTCGGACGCGGCCAGGGCCTCCGTGGCGCCCGCCCAACTCGCCTCCGCCCCCTGCGCGGCGGGGCAGACGAAGGTCATCTCCCGCTCCCCCGCCGCCAGCGCCGCGGGCAGCACGCCGGCCACGGCCTGGATCGTGCCGTCGAGCGAGAGTTCGCCGAGGGCGGCGAGGTTGGCCACCTCGTCCGATGGGATCACCTCCATCGCCGCGAGGAGGCCGAGGGCGATGGGCAGGTCGAAATGCGACCCCTCCTTCGCGACGTCGGCGGGGGCGAGGTTCACGAGGATGCGCTTGGGCGGGAGGGAGAGGCCGAGCGAGGAGAGGGCGGCGCGCACCCGCTCGCGGCTCTCCGCCACCGCCTTGTTCGGCAGCCCGACGACGGTGAAGGCGGGGAGGCCGGCGGCGACCTGGACCTGCACCTCCACCGGCACCGCCTCGACGCCTTGGAAGGAGAAGGTGGTGATGCGGGCGAGGCTCACCGCCCAGCCCCGAGGAAGCGGGTGAGGAGTGCCGCGAGGTGGTCCACCGCGTAGCCGCCTTCCTGCACGATGACGGTCGGCAGGGCGGCCGAGGAGATCGCCCCGGCGGCCCACGCGAAGCCGTCGGCCGTGACGCGCAGCGCGGCGAGGGGTTCGTGCTCCGAGGCATCGAAGCCGAGGGAGAGGACGAGGGCGTCGGGCCGGAACGCGGCGACGCGGTCGAGGCCTGTCCGGACGGCGTCCAGCCAGCCGTCGTCGCTCGTGCCCATCGGGAGGGGGAGGTTCAGGTTGAGGCCCTCGCCCGCCCCGCCCCCCGCTTCCCCGGCACGTCCGACGAACCAGGGATAGTAGCCGTCGGGGTCGCCGTGGACGGAGACGGTCAGCACGTCCGCGCGGTCCCAGAAGATGCCCTGGGTGCCGTTGCCATGGTGGCTGTCCACGTCCAGCACCGCGACGCGCGCGGCGCCGGCCGCCCGCAGCGCCTCCACGGCGACGGCGGCGTTGTTGAGGTAGCAGTGCCCGCCGGCCCGCGCGGCGTAGGCGTGGTGACCCGGCGGGCGGCACAGCGCGTAGGCGGTGCCGCCGCCGGCCGCGACGGTCGCCGCCGCGAGGGCGCAGCCCGCCGCGCCGACCGCCGCACCCCAGGTTCCCGCGCCGACCGGGCAGGCCGTGTCCGCCGTGAACCACCCGGCGCGGCCTACCGCGGCGGCGGAGGGTCGCCCGCCCTGGGTCAGCATCTCCGGGGAGGGGTGGATGTTCGCCACCACCTCGGGCCCCGCGCCGTCCAGCGCGGACCAGGCGTCGTGCGCGCCCGCGAGCCAGTCCAGGTAATCCGCGCCGTGGACCCGTGCCAGCGCGTCGCGCCCCGCCGGCGGCGGCACCTTCGGCGCGATCCCGAGGGCGGAGAGGCCGTCGCGCAACGCCGCGGCGCGCGCGGGAACCTCGAAGTTCGGTCGCACCGTCCCGCGCATGAGGAAGAAGCCGGGCGTATGATGCGCGTCGGCAGGGTTGTGGAAGGCGCGCATCGCGGGGAGGCTAGCAGCGACCGGAGAGGAGTCCATCCTTTGGCTGCATCGTCGGAGGGATTTTCGCGCGCCGCGTGCACCCGGCGCGACGGCGCGCCGTGACGGCGCTCGATGCCGGCGCGCGGCGCGCGATCCTCGACGCCGTGACCGCCCTGGAAGGACGTGCGGTCGAGCGGCTCGCAGCCCTCGTGCGCCACGCCTCGACCCTCGGGCGGGAGGCGGGGGCGCTCGACGAGATGGCCGCGAACTACGAATCCCTCCGCCTCGTCCCCCGGCGCATCCCGACCGACCCCGTGGCGCTGCGCGACCACCCCGGCCTGTCGCCGCCGCTCATCCCCTACGACGGCCGCGACAACGTCGCCGCCCTCCATGCGCCGCGCGCGGTGCTTGGTCGCTCGCTCGCGCTGCAGGGCCACGTGGACGTGGTGCCGGAAGGCGCCGCGGACCTCTGGCTCACCCCGCCCTTCGAGCCCGTCGTGCGGGACGGCCGGATGTTCGGGCGCGGCGCGGGGGACATGAAGGCGGGGATCGTCTCGTACCTCACGGCGTTCGAGGCGATCCGCATGGCGGGCCTGCAACCCGCCGCGCCCGTGCAGATGCAGGCGGTGATCGAGGAGGAGTGCACCGGCAACGGCGCCCTCGCCACGATGCTCGCCCTGCGGCGGACGGACGCGGTGGTCATCCCCGAGCCCGGCCCGGGCATGGCCGCGATGTATTCGGCGGAGGTCGGCGTCGTCTGGGCCTGGGTCACCGTCACCGGCCGCCCGGTCCACGTCCGCGACATGCACGCGGGGATCAACGCCATCGAGGCGGCGATGCGGATCGCCGCGCGCTTCAAGGAGTATGAGCACGAGGCGAACCGCGCGGAGCGGGTCCACGCCGCCTTCCGCGGGGTGAACCACCCGGTGAACGTCAACGTCGGCACGCTGGAGGGCGGGGAGTGGAACTCCTCCGTCCCCACCCGTGCGAAGCTCGGCCTGCGGGTCGGGGTGATGATGGGCGACACCGCCCGCGCCGTCCGCGCGGAGGTCGAGCGCATCGTCGCGGACGCCGCCCGCTATCTCCCCGGCGCCAAGGTCACGGTGGACTTCCGCGGCTTCATGGCGGACCCCTGCACCTTCGACGTGGAGAGCGACATCTGCCGCCTCGCGAAGCGCTGCTACGCCGAGGCGTCGGGCGGCGAGCTGCGCGACTATCCCGCGACGGGGCTGACGGACGGGCGCTTCTTCGAACTCTATCAGGACACCCGCGTCGCCTGCTTCGGGCCGGAGGCGCAGGAGATCCACGGGATCGACGAGAGCGTGTCGCTCGATTCGATGCACGCGGTCACCCGCTCCATCGCCCTCCTCATGGCCGAATGGTGCGGCCTGGAACGCGCATGACCCCGACGAACCTTCCCCTCTCCGGCGCCCGGCTGTGGGACTCCCTCCTGGCGATGGCGCGGATCGGCGCCACGCCGGGCGGCGGCAACGACCGGCAGGCGCTGACGGCGGAGGACGGGGAGGGGAGGGCGCTCCTCGCCCGCTGGGGGGCCGAAGCGGGCCTCACGCTCACCACGGATCGCCTCGGCAACATGGCCCTGCTGCGCCCGGGGCGTGATCCGACGCGGAAGCCGGTCGCCATCGGCAGCCACCTCGACACGCAGCCGACGGGCGGCCGCTTCGATGGCGTCCTCGGCGTCCTCGCGGGCCTCGAAGTGCTGCGCGCCCTGCACGAGGCGGGGTCGGCGACGGAAGCGCCGATCCTCCTCGTCAACTGGACGAACGAGGAGGGCGCGCGGTTCTCCCCGCCCATGCTCGGCAGCGGCGCCGCCATGGGCGTCTTCACCGAGGCCGAAACCCTCGACCGCCGCGACTCCGACGGCATCCGCCTCGGCGACGCCCTCGCGGCCGTGAATTGGTCCGGCTCCGCCGACCCGGCGGCGCTGCGCGACCTCGAAGCCTATTTCGAGCTGCACATCGAACAGGGCCCGGTGCTGGAACGGGAGGGGCTGGACCTCGGCATCGTCACCCACGCCCTCGCGCAGCGGTGGTTCGACGTGACGGTGACGGGGGAGGATTCCCACGGCGGCGGGACCATGGCCGGGCGGCGGGACGCGCTGATGGCCGCGGCGCCGCTGATCGCCACGGTCGAGACCATCGCGTTGTCCTCCGGCAGCGACGCGCGGGGCACCGTCGGGCGGGTCGCGGTGCACCCGGCCAGCCGGAACGTCGTTCCCTCCCGCGCGACCTTCACCGTGGATTTCCGCCACCGCGACGACGCCGCGCTCGACGCGATGGAGGCGGCCCTGCGCGACCGCGCCGCCGCGGTCGCCGCCGAGCGGGGCGTGACGGCGGAGGTGGCGCCCTTCTGGTCCTCGCCCGAGACGCCCTTCGACGCGGCGCTGGCCGACCGCCTGCGGACGGCCGCGACCGCGCGCGGCTACGCCCACCGCGACATGCCGACGGGCATCGGGCACGACGCGGTCTACGTCGCCCGTCGGGTCCCCGCGGTGATGCTTTTCACCCCCTGCGCCGACGGCATCTCGCACAACGAGGCGGAGAGCATCACGCTGGGGCAGGCGGAGGCCGGGTTGCTCGTCCTCGCCGACGCGGTCCTCGCCACCGCCGGACTGATCAGGGGCTGAGCGCCATGCGGATCGCCATCGGCGGCTTCCTGCACGAGAGCCATTCCTTCGCCCCCGTCGCGACGGGCTGGCGGGACTTCGCGGAACCCGGCGGCTGGCCCGCCCCGCAGCGCCCGGCGACGCTGATCGGGACGCTGCGCGGCACCTCCGTCCCCGCCGCCGGCGCCATCGCGGCGGCGGAGCACGCGGGGATGACGATCGCGCCGCTGTCCTGGGCCTTCGCCAACCCCGCCGGCCCGGTCACTGCGGAAGCCTTCGAGCGCATCGCCGCGTGGATCGTCCACGACCTGACGGAGGCGATGGACGCGGCGCCGCTGGACGGCGTCTACCTCGACCTCCACGGCGCCATGGTGGCGGACGGCTTCCCGGATGCGGAGGGCGAACTCCTCCGCCGCGTCCGGGCCGTGGTGGGCGAGGCGATGCCGGTGACCGCCTCCCTCGATCCCCACGCCAACATGACGGCGGAGATGGTGGCGCGGTGCGACGCCCTGTCGCCGTTCCGCACCTATCCGCACGTGGACATGCCGGAGGCGGGCGCCCGTGCGGTGCGGCTGCTGGCGGAGCGGGTCCGGCGCGGCGCGCCCTTCGCCAAGGCGTTCCGGCAGGCCGACTTCCTCCTGCCCATCACCTCGCAATGCACCCTCGTCCCGCCGATGAACGAGGTGATGGCGGAGCGGGACCGGATCGCCGCGCGCCACGGCGCGGCCGAGATCGCGTTCTGCTTCGGCTTCCCCTACGCCGACTTCCCGGGCTGCGGCATCGCCGTCGCGGCCTACGGGGCGGACCAGGGGACCGCGGACGGCGCGGCGGACGAGTTCCTCGCCCTGCTGCACGCGCGCGAACGGGACTTCGCCGGGGAGATCCTGTCGGCCGCCGAAGCGGTCGCCGAGGCGATGAAGGGGACCGGCACCCGCCCCGTGGTCATCGCCGACACGCAGGACAACCCGGGCGGCGGCGGGCACGGCGACACGACCGGACTGCTCGCCGAACTGATCCGCGCCGGCGCCCGCGGCGCCGTGCTCGGCTCCATCAACGACCCGGAATCCGCCCGCGCCGCACACGCGGCCGGGGAGGGGGCGACCGTGTCCCTCCGCCTCGGCGGGCGCAGCGACGGCGTGCCGCTGGAGGTCACGGCCCGGGTGGACCGGCTCTCCGACGGGCGCTTCACCTGCACCGGCCCGATGGCCGCGGGGAACGTGGCGGACCTCGGGCCTTCCGCGCTGCTCGGCATCGGCGGGGTGCGGGTGATCGTCACGTCACGCAAGATGCAGGCCTATGACGGGGCGCTGTTCCGCCACCTCGGCGTGGAGCCGGCGTCCGAGCGGATCATTGTGGTGAAGTCCTCCGTCCACTTCCGCGCGGATTTCGGGCCGATCGCCGAACGGGTGATCGTGGCCGCGGCGCCGGGACCCGTGGTGGCGGACCCCGCCACCCTGCCGTTCCGCCACCTCCGCCCCGGGCTGCGCCTGCGACCGGGGGCCAACGCGACGACCTGACGGCGGCGGCGCGACCCGCTACACCGCGCGCATGACCGCTGCCCGGATCACCCGGATCGATTCGCTGCCCGACGGCTTCGTCCCGCTCTGCGAGGAAGCCTATGTCCGCGGCTTCCACCACCTGAAGGTGCTGCACGAGGACTGGAACGCCGGCACCATGCGGTTCGACGGGCCGGGGGAGGGCCTGTTCGCCGCGGAGTTCGGCCCGGTCCTCGCGGGGATCGTGGGGGTGACGGAGGATCCCTACGCCGATGCGGGGGTTGCCCGCGTCCGCCGCCTCTACGTCGGCAACGCGCACCGGTTGTCCGGGATCGGGCGGGCGCTGCTGGACGCCACGGCGTCCCGGGCGCGGTCGGCAGGGCACCGCGTGCTCCGCGTGCGGTCGCCGGAGGAGGCGTGGGCGTTCTACGAGCGGGTCGGCTTCCGCCGGGCACCGAACGAGCGCGGGGCCACGCACGTCCTGCCGCTGTCGTCCTGACCCGTCAGGCCATCGCCGCGCGGACCGCCTCGGCGCGGGGCATCGGGGCCACCGCGCCGTAGCCCGTGGTGGCGAGGGCGGCGGCGACGTTGGCGTAGCGCGCCGCCTCCGCGGGAGGGTCGCCGGCGAGCAACCGGGCGAGGAGGGCGCCGGCGAAGGTGTCGCCCGCGCCCGTCGCGTCCACCGGGGTCACGGGGTGGGGTGGGATCGGCGTGCGGGCGTCGCGGGTCGCGACGGTGCAGCCCTTCGATCCGCGCTTGAGGAACACCAGCGGGCAGAGACGCAGGTAGAAGTCCAGGATCGCGTCCGCGTCCGTCAGGCCGGTCAGCGCGGTCGCGTCCTCCAGCGAGGGCAGGGCGATGTCGGCCATCGCGATCGCCGCGTGGATCACCGCGGCGGCCCGTGGGGCGGGCCACAGGGCGGGGCGCAGGTTGGTGTCGTAGGACACGCGCGCGCCCGCGGCCCGCGCCACCTCCATCGCCCGGAAGCCCGCGTCGCAGGCGATGTCGGAGATGCCCTGGGAGATGCCGGAGAGATGGAGGATGCGGGCGGCGCGGATCGCGTCCTCCGGCAGGTCGGCCGGGCCCATGAGGCTGGCGGCGGAACCGCGGCGGAAGAAGGTGAAGCGGTGACCGCCCTCCCCGTGCGTGACGACGTAGAGGCCGGTCGGCGCATCGTCCCGGCGGCGGATGAGGGAGGTATCCACCCCCTCCGCCGCCCACATCGCGCGGAGGGAATCGCCGGCGTGGTCCACCCCGACCGCCGAGAGGTAGCCGACCGAGGCGCCCTGCCGCGCTGCCGCGACTGCCGCATTCGAAGTGTCGCCGCCGTGGCCCTCCAGGTAGAGGGCCCGCCCGTCCGGCCCCTCCGACTGGCGGTTGAACTCCAGCATGGGTTCGCCGAGGCAGAGCAGGTCCGGCACCGTCAGGCCTCCCGCGTCCCGAGGACCTCGTGCGCCGCCGCGACGACCGCGGCGCGGTGCCCGGCGGCGACGAGGGACTCGTCCACCAGACGGCCACCCATCCCGACGAAGGCTGCGCCGGCGGAGAGGTAGGCATCCACCTCACGCGCGCCGATGCCGCCGGTGGGGCAGAACGCCACGCCCGGGAAGACCGAACGCAGGGCCTTCACGTGCGCCACGCCGCCGGCCGAGGAGGCGGGGAAGACCTTCACCACGTCGGCGCCGGCGGCGAGCGCGGCCCGCACCTCGGTCGGCGTCATGGCGCCGAGCATGACCGGCGCACCGGCCTCCCGCGCGGGGGCCACGATGGTCGGCTCGACCCAGGGGGCGACGAGGAAGCGGGCGCCGGCGGTGAGGCACGCGGAGGCGGTCGCGGCGTCGGGCACGGTCCCCGCGCCGACCAGGATGGAGGGGTCGGAGGACAGGTCGCGGATGAGGGCGGGGGCATCGGGGATGGTCATGGTGATCTCGAACACCGTGATCCCGGCATCCCGCAGCCAACCCACCGCCGTCGCGGCGAGGGCGGCGGAGGACATCCGCACCACCGGCACCACCCGCGCCGCCCGCAGCCACGCCATCACGTCCGTCATCGCTGGTCCTCCCAACCGGGGAAGGTAGGGCGGAACGGGAAGGGGCGGCAGGGGTCGCCCCCCGCCGCCCCTCGCCTCCGTCACGCCGCGGGGATCACCCCTCGGTGCGCGCCACCGCCTCGCCCGCCGTGGACTGCGCGGACACCGCCCCGGGCACGCCCGACAGGACCCGTTTCGGCGCCGGCATCGCCGCGAGCAGCGCCATCGTCACCGCCGCGAGGTAGGGCACGGACTGGACGAGGAGGATGACGACCCAGAGGACCGCCTCCCAGGTGCCGGCGCGGTGGACGAGAGTCACCGCGACCGCCGCGGACCACAGCAGCGCCAGGAACACCACCTCCTGCCGCGCCGTCAGCAGCCCCTGCACAAGGGCGGGCGCGTCCTTCATCTTCGGCGTGCGGGCGAAGTGGGCCCGACGCTTGAAGAAGCCCTGCCACACCGCCTTGCCGATCGTGTGAGTCAGCGCCAGCCCGCCGAGCGCCGCGCCGAGGCGGTCGAGCGGGCCGCAGTTCACCCGGGCCGCGTAGAGCGTCCAGATCTGCGCGATCTTGAAGGCGAACAGCCCGAGGCTCGGGATCATGAAGAGCCGGATGGGGAACTCATCCGCCAGCCCGACGGAGACGAGGGTGGCGCGCAGCGACGTCCAGGCCGCTTCGCCGATGCCGAGGTTGACCGCGAACCAAGCGTGCACCGCCGGGAAGTCGAGCGGGCGGGAGATGGGGATCGCGACCAGCCCGACCGACCACGCCAGCCCGAGGCAGACGAAGGCCAGCCCGAGCGCGTCGCCCATCCACGGCATCCAGCCCATCACGAAGTGGTAGCGCTGGCCCTGGGTGAGCGACCGGTCGAACGGGTTGAGCAGCGCGCGCCAGTGGCCCTTGACGATCTGCACCGCGCCGAAGGCCCAGCGGTGGCGCTGCTTGCGGTAGGCCTGGAAGTCGTCGGGCATCACGCCGCGGCCCATGGAGTCCGGGACGTACACCGCCTCCCACCCCCGCCGCATGAGGCGGAGGCCGAGTTCGGAATCCTCGCAGATGCACCACTCCGCCCAGAACTTGCCGTCCGGCGCCGCCTCCACCATCGCGGACTTGCGGATGAGCGTCATCGTGCCGTGCTGGATGATGGCGTTGCGCTCGTTGCGCGTGACCATGCCGGCGCGGAAGAAGCCGGCGTATTCCCAGAACATGAGGCGCTTGAAGAAGCCGTCGCCCCCGTCGCGGTAGTCCTGCGGGGACTGCGTGAAGCCCACCTCCGGCCGCGCGAAGAACGGCACCATGCGGCGCAGCCAGTCGCGGCGCACGATGTAGTCGGAGTCCAGCACGCCGATCACCGCGGCGTCCGGTGCGGTCTCGCGCAGGGCGAAGTTGAGGGCCCCCGCCTTGAAGCCGGGCCACTTGCCGAGGTGGAAGAAGCGGAACCGCGCGCCGAGGCGGGCGCAGTGCTCGGCAACGGGCTCCCACAGCGCGGGGTCGGCGGTGTTGTTGTCCACCACCAGCACCTCGAAGTCGGGGTAGTCGAGGGCCGCGAGGGCATCGAGGGTCAGCCGGACCATCTCCGGCGGCTCGTTGCAGATCGGCAGGTGGATCGAAACCTTCGGCAGCGCCGCGCCCTCCGGCGCGGACACCGCGGGCCACATGCGCTTGCGGGTGCGGCCCCAGACGGTTTCCGCGAGTTCGAAGCCGTCGGACAGCAGCAGCGCCAGCAGCAGCACCTGCCCCGCCAGCAGCACGCCCCAGACGGTCGCGGCGGCGGTGGAGAGGTAGGTCTCGCTCATGTGCAGCAGCACGATCGTGATGAGCGCGACGAAGCCCTGGGACAGCCCAGCGAGCATCACCTTGCCCTGCCACCGGATGTCCGGGCGGCGGGAGAGGAAGAAGAAGGTCGCCAGGAAGGCGGCGAATGAGGCGGGGATCGCCCAGCCGAGCCACGCCGGCGTCTCCTGCACCGGCCCGACCAGCGGCCACTTCGGCGTGCGGTCTAGGTCGTACATGCCCCAATGGCCCGCGGCGCGGCCCTCGAAGGCCACTTTCCATGGCTGGTCGAAAGCCTCCATCACGAAGTATTCGAGGCCGCGCTGCTCCGCGATGTTGAAGAAGCGCCGCATGAACAGCGCCTGGTTCACCCGCGTCGCCCGCGCCGCGCCGATGTCGCGGCCGTCGGACGGCCAGCCGACCTCGCCGATGACGATCCGCTTGCCCGGGAACATCGCCTGGACCTGGTCGTGCTTCTCCATGATGAAG
>CAXVWQ010000458.1:0-3093 GCA_964263755.1 Roseomonas sp.
GGCCGCCTCACCGGCCACAACACGGATTCCACCGGCTTCCTCGCCGGCCTCCTCGCCTCCGTCGGCGACGCGACGCGGAACGGCCCCGCCGTCCTCATCGGCGCCGGCGGCGCCGGCCGCGCCATCGCCTGGGCGCTGGCCAACGCGAACGTCCCGGAGGTCCGCGTGGTGGATCAGGACCCGTCCCGCGCCGCCGCCCTCGCGTCGGAAGCCGCGTCCTGGGGCACCGCCCGCTTCGCCCCCGCCGTCTCCGCCGCCGAGGCCGCGGGGGGCGCCGCCGGGATCGTCAACGCCTCTCCCGCCGGGATGCTCCCCGACACGTCATCCCCGCTGGACGTCTCCCTGCTGGACGCGCGGATGTGGGTGGCCGACGCGGTCTACCACCCGCCCGTCACCCCCCTGCTGGCCGCCGCGAAGGCCCTGGGCTGCCGCACCATGCCCGGGCGCGAGATGTCGGTCGCCCAGGCCGAGGACGGCTTCCGCCTGTTCACCGGCAGGACCCCGGCCGCGGGCGCCATCGCCGCCGCCTTCGACCGGCACGTCGGCACGACGTGACGCCCTCCCACCGCGCCGGACCCGTGCCGCCCGCCGCGCCGCGGCAACGGCCCCCCGCCCCCCGCGTTCCGCCGTGATGAAGCTCCACGTCATTAACTGCGGCTGCATGCGCCCCTACGGCGGTCGCCTGTGGGACGGCGTCACCCCCGGCCTCGGCCCGGCCCGCCTCGCCTGCCGCTGCCTCGTCGCCGAGGCGGATGACGGCCTCATTCTCGTGGACACCGGCTTCGGCCTCCAGGACATCGAGCGCCCGCGCGAACGCCTCCCCGCGATGAGCGCGCAGAACCGCCCGACCCTCGACCCCGCCGACACCGCCGTCGCCCGCCTCCGCCAGATCGGCCTCGACCCCGCCGACGTGCGCCACATCGTCATGACCCACCTCGACTTCGACCACGCCGGCGGCATCGCCGACTTCCCGGACGCGACCGTGCACGTCCACGCCTTCGAGGCCGCCGCCGCCGCCCGGCGCGAGGGCGTCATCGGCAAGCAGCGCTACCAGCCCGCCCAGATCCCCCCGGACCTGATGGCCTCGATGGCGACCTACGACCCGCGCGACGCCCGCACCGAATGGATGGGGATGCAGGCCCTCGCCCTCGGCCGCGGCGCCCCGCCGGAGGTGCTGCTGGTCCCGCTGCCCGGCCACACCCGCGGCCATTGCGGCGTCGCCCTCGACACCGGCCGCGGCTGGGTGCTGCACGCCGGGGACGCGATCTTCGCCCACGCCGAACTCCGGGCGGACGGCGCCGCCCCGCGCCTCGCCCGCACCTACGAGGCGATGATGCAGGCGGAGGGCTCCGCCCGCCACGCCTCCGCCAACGCGCTGCGCGACCTCGCGGCGGAACGGGGGGAGGAGGTCGCGATCCTCTGCACCCACGATCCGGTCACGCCGCCGGGGGACGGTCGCTACGCGGTCGGCCCCTGGTCCGACCCGCCGCCGTAGCGGGCCGGCGCCGGCGCGGGCCTGCCGGTCACCTCACCGGCCCTGGCCACTCGTCACCTGCCCGCGGCGGCGCACCGCCGGCACGGGTCATGATCCGGTCGAGGGCATCCCAGTCGGCGCGGGACGTCCGTCGCGCCGTGAGGATGGCCGGCAGACATCGGGCATCCGCCACCCAACGGCCGTACTCGTCATCGGTCAGGCCGAGATAGGTCGGGAGCGGCACGACGGCCCCGGCGGTCGCGTGCCAGCGTTCGGCGAAATCGTCCACGTCGCCCGCCCGCACCAGACCGGCCGCACCAGACTGGCCGCACCAGACTGGCCGCGTAGAGGTCGAAGAAGGATCGCGCGTCAGCCACGGGTTCCTCCCAGCCACCCCGCCAGCCGCCCCGGCGCCTCCGCGATCGCCTCCTCCGCCCCGCAGTAGGAGAACCGCACGAAGCGCGACCCGCGCGCCGCGTCGAAGTCCACCCCGGGCGTCGCGGCGATCCCCGCCTCGTCCAGCATCCTCGCGCAGAAGGCGACGGAATCGTTCGTCAGGTGCCCCACGTCGCACCACAGGTAGAAGGCCCCGTCCGCCTCCGCGATCCGGTCGAACCCCGCGGCCGGCAGCGCCCCCAGCAGCCGGTCGCGGTTGCGCCGGTAGCCCGCCCGGTTCGCCTCCAGCTCCTCCGTGCAGTCGAAGGCCGCCTCCGCCGCCACCTGCGCCACGTGCGGCGCCGAGATGACCATGTTCTGCGCCAGCCGCTCCACCGGCCGCACGAGGTCCTCGGGCAGCACGAGCCAGCCGATCCGCCAGCCGGTCATGGAGAAGTACTTCGAGAAGGAGTTCACGACGATCGCGGAGGCCGACACCGCCGCCGCCGTCGCCTCCCGCATCCCCCAGGTCAGCCCGTGGTAGATCTCGTCGGAGATCAGCCGCACCCCCTCCGCGTCGCACCACCGCGCGATGTCGGCGAGGTCGTCCGGCGCCAGCATCGTCCCCGCGGGGTTGCAGGGCGACGCGACGATCAGGCCCGCCGGCCGCGGGTCCAGCCGCTCCAGCATCGCGACATTCGGCTGGAAGCGCGTCGAGGCGTCGCAAGGCAGCAACGCCGGCACCATCCCCAGCGCCGTGAGGATGTTCGCGTAGGGCGGGTAATACGGCGCCGCCATCGCCACGCGGTCCCCCGCGTCGAAGGCCGCGAGGAAGGCGAGGGGAAAGGCCCCCGAGGCCCCCACCGTCACCGCCACCCGGTCCGCCGATACGGCGTTCCCGTAGCGCGCGGCGTGATGCGCCGCGATGCGCTCCCGCAGCGAGCGCCGCCCGAAGGCCTCGGTGTAGCCCATCGGCTCGCCGTCCCGCAGGGCCCGGATCGCCGCCTCCGCCGCCCCGCGCGGCGCCCCGGTGGCGGGCTGGCCCACCTCCATCCGCAGCACCCCCGGCGCGCCCGGGGGGAGGGACGCGGCCCGGGCGTTCGCCGCGGCGATCACGTCCATGACGAGGAACGGCGGCGCGTGCGCGCCCCGGCCGACCTTCAGCGCCACGCCGCCCCCCCCCGCGGCCGTGGCGGCGCCGTCCGGGCCGGCGGCGATCGACGGGGACCGTCCGCGGGACCCCT
>CAXVWQ010000459.1:0-3055 GCA_964263755.1 Roseomonas sp.
GGTCCGGGGGCCCCGCGCGAGGCAGTGCCTCGCGCCCAGTGGATGGGTCTGGGAAGGCAGAGCCTTCCCAGTGCCACAGGCACCACCCCGGGACGTCAGGACGAGGACGCCACCCCATCAGGTCCCAGCAGGCGCGCGCGGGCGGCGCGAGGCTGCACGTAGAGCGTCGCGTCCTCCGTCCCCTTCGGCCAGCCGCCCTTCGCCAGCCCGGCGTTCCGGATGGACGGGTGGGCCGCGACGAAGTCCCGGTCCAGCCCGATGCCCAGGCCGGGGCCGCCCGGCACGAGGGCGTGCCCGGCCTCCATCGCGGGCAGCGCGGTCACCGCCTCGGCGCGCCCCGGCCAGTCCGGGTCCATGCGTTCGAGGATGAGGGCGTTGGGGATGCTCGACAGCACGTGCAGCGCCGCGATCTCCGCCACGGGGCCGAGGCTGCCGGCGTGGGGGGCGACGGTGACGCCGCAGGCCTCCGCCATCACCGCGATCTTGCGCAGGCCGGTGATGCCGCCGCAGCGGCCGGGGTCCGGCTGGATCACGTCCACCAAGCCCTCGCGCAGCAGCGGCGCGATGCCGGACAGGCCGCCGTGGCGTTCCCCCGCCGCCAGCGGGACGCGGGTGGCGGCGCGGAGGCGGCGGTAGCCGTCGGTGTCCTCCGGCGCCAGCGGCTCCTCCACGAACAGGGGGTGCAGCGGTTCCAGGGCGCGGCAGACGGCGATGGCGTCGGGAAGGGGAAGCCAGGGCGGGCCGTGCAGGTCCACCATCAGGTCCACGTCCGGACCGACCGCGTCGCGGATCGCGCGGGCCTTCTCCACGGGGTTGGACACGCCGCCGCACTTCACCGCGGTGTAGCCGCGCGCCACGGCGTCGAGCGCCTGTTCGGGCGTCCCGGCATGGGCGTAGGCCCGCACCCGGTCCCGCACCCGCCCGCCGAGCAACTGCCAGACGGGGACGCCGAGCGCGCGGGCCTTCAGGTCCCACAGCGCCATGTCCACCGCGCCGATCGCGCCCTGCCCCACCACGCCGGTCATGCCGTGGCCCATGATCGCGACGGTCATGCGCTGGGTCAGACGTTCCGTCGCGAAGGCGTCCTCCCCGATGAGGACGTGGGCGAGGTCGTTCACGGCGACCTCCACCACCCGCGGCCAGCCGCTGCCCTCGCCGAGCCCGGTGAGGCCGCCCTCCGCCTCGACCTCCACGAAGAGCCAGTTGCGCGTGCCCGAGAGGGCGGAGTTCCCGACGGGCGCCCAGCCGGAGACGCCGGGCGGGCCGGCCTGCATGAGGTGGGTGCGGATCGCCGTGATTCGTGGCGCCCGGTCGCCCATGCCGCCGCCCGCGCCCGGGGCGGGGCGCGGCGCATGGGATGGGGGCGTTGGAGAGGATGCGACGGTCATGGTAAGCCAGGATCGTCCCGCAGGATTTTATGAAATGCAAGGTGAGGCGCGCATCCTGCCCGTCCCGAAGGCCCGGACGGGGGAAAGCCCGGTCTGGGACGACCGGCACGCGGTGCTGTGGTGGGTGGACGTGCCCGCGCCGCTCCTCCATCGCACGGACCCCGCGACGGGCGAGACCCGGTCCTGGACCCTGCCCCAATCGGTCGGCTCTCTCGCGCTGACGGATGGCGACGCGGTGGTCGTGGCGTTGCGGGGCGGCTTCCACCGCTTCGTCCCGGCCACCGGCGCCCTCACCCTCATCGCCAACCCCGAACCGGACCGGCCGATGAACCGCCTGAACGATGGCAAGGCCTCCCCCGACGGGCGTTTCGTCGTGGGGTCCATGGACGACCGGGGAGAGAAGGCGATGACCGGCGGGCTGCACGTGCTGCACCCCGACGGGCGCGTCGCGCGCCTCCTGGACGGCCTGATCATCTCCAACGGGCTGGCCTGGGGACCGGACGGGCGGACCCTGTGGCATTCCGACAGCCGGGGCGCCGCGATCTGGGAGATGGACTGGGACGCGGCGTCCGGGACCATCTCGAACCGCCGGCTGGTGACGAGCGTGACGGAGGCGCAGGGCCGCCCCGACGGCGGCGCGACGGACGTGGAGGGCGGCTACTGGTCCGCCGGCGTCTCCGCCGGCTGCCTCAACCGCTGGCTGCCCGACGGCACGCTGGACCGGGTGGTGCCGCTGCCCGTGAAGTGGCCGACCATGCCCTGCTTCGGTGGCCCGGGCCTGCGGACCTGCTACGTGACGAGCCTCGTCCGCGAGGGTGCCGGGGCGGGGGAGGATGACGGCCGGATCGTCGCCCTCGACCTCGGCGTCGCGGGGGTGCCGGTCGGGCGCTACGCGGGGTGAGGCCGGCGGATTCGACGGCGATGTGGCGTGCGCGCCAACGGGTTGTCGGCTAGGCTTCCCGCGCGGCGTGAACCCGGGGGGGTGGGGCGCCGCGCCCAGGGCTGAGACGGGGGGAATCCGATGCCGCGCGCCGCCAACCTTCATGCGGGGGCCGCGACGGCCGCGCCGCCGCGCGAGGGGCCGCTGTCCCGTTTCGCCTCGCCCGCCGTGCGCTCCGCCATGCGGCGGCGCGGGGCGGAGGTGCTGGGGATGGTCCTCGGACTCCTCGGGCTCGCCGTGCTCGTGGCCCTGGCGACGCACGACCCGGCCGACCCGTCCATGTCCACCGCCACCGCGCGGGCGACGACGAACATGGCCGGACCCTTCGGGGCCAATGTGTCGGACGCCCTGCTCCAGGGCTTCGGCTGGGCCGCCCCGCTGCCGGCCGCCTGCCTCCTCACCTGGGCGCTGCGGCTCGCCGCCCACCGCGGGCTCGCCCCCTTCCCGCTGCGGCTGGCGGCGGTGCTGGCGGGGCTGCCGCTGCTGGCGGCGGCGCTGGCGCTGGCGCCGATCCCCGCCCTCACGCCCGGCGCGACCCCCGGCGGGGCCATGGGGCCGCTGGTGCGGGGATGGCTGGAGGAGACGGCCGCCGCGGCCTTCGGGCCGCTCGGCACGGCGACCGCCAACGTGGTCCTGCCCGGCGCGGCCGCGCTGTGCGCCTACGTCGCCCTCGCCATCCCGCTGACCTCCTGGCGTCGCGCGGGCCGGGCGGCCGCGACGGGGGGCC
>CAXVWQ010000460.1:0-7639 GCA_964263755.1 Roseomonas sp.
CGCCGACCTCGTCGCCGCCACGCGCGCCGCCCCGGGGACGGTGAACTACGCCACCGGCGGCACCGGCTCCTCGGCCCACCTCGCGGGCGAACTCCTCGCCCGCCGCGCCGGCGTGGCCTGGACCCACGTGCCCTTCCGCGGCGGCGGCCCCGCGATGCAGGCTCTCCTGTCCGGCGACGTGCCCGTGCTGCTGGACACGCCGCAGACCTCCCTCCGCGCCCTCGTCGCCGAAGGGAAGGTCCGCGCCCTCGCCGTGATGGCGGAGCGCCGGCTGCCGGAATACCCGGACGTCCCGGCCATCGCGGAGGTCCCGGGCCTCGGCGCCGGGCTGGAGGTGCAGGCGTGGCAGGGCGTCCTCGTCCGCGCCGGCACGCCGCCGGAGACGGTCGCGCGGCTGCACGACGCCATCGCCCGCACCCTCGCCCGCCCCGACACGATCGCGCGCGCCGAGGCCCTCGCCGTCCAGCCCTTTCCGACCACGCCCGACGGCTTCACGGAGTTCTTCCGCGCCGAGGTCCGCCGCTGGCCCCCCGTGGCGCGGGAGGCCGGGCTGACGGCCGGCTGACCGGGCGGGACCGCCACGGCGGCCCCTCTCGCGGACCCGTGGGCCGTTACAGCAGCCCCTCCTTCATCGCGTTCACCGGCTTGTCCTCCCGCAGCGCGCGCTTCTGGCGGCGCAGCTGCTTCGCCACCTTCTCCAGCGCCGTGTTGAAGGCGGTGTAGGCGTTGTCGGCGTGCTCGCCCTGGCCGTCGAAGAACAAGCCGCGCCCCACGTGGACGCGGATGTTGCAGCCGAAGCCCGCGTTCTTGCCGCCGCGCGAGAAGGTCGCCGTCACGTCCTCCGCCCCGCCGAAGTATTTCTGCGAGAGGGCCTGCAGCTGCTCCGTCGCGTGGGTCTTCAGGGCCTCGCCCAGGTCGGTCTGATGACCGGAGACGATGATGCGGCCCTCCCGGGCCGTGTCCGCTGGTGCTGCCATGGCGCCGCTCCCTTTTTCCCGCGAAGGATGGGCCCGCGCAGGATGGCAAGGGGAACGCGCGGGGCGGCCTGCCGTTGTCCGCGGGCGCCGCCCTTGTCGCCGCCGCCCCGCTGGGCCATCCCCCGGCCATGAAGCCCATCTCCTGGAAACGCGAGGGCGGCGCCCCCCTGACCCGGCCGGAGGGCGAGACGCCGATCATCGTCCTCGTCCGCCCGCAGCTCGCGCAGAACATCGGCACGGCGGCGCGGGCGATGGCGAATGGCGGCCTGTTCCACCTCCGACTCGTCGCCCCGCGGGACGGCTGGCCGCAGGCCACGGCGTGGCACGCCGCCTCCGGCGCCGACCGCATCCTCGACGAGGCGTCGGTGCATGACACGGTGGCGGAGGCGGTGGCCGACTGCGCCCGGGTGCTGGCGACCTGCCCGCGTCCGCGCCACGTCATCGTCCCCGTCCGCACGGCGCGGGCGGCGGCGGAGGACCTGCGGGCGATCTGCGGGGGCAAGCTGCGCGCCGCGGTGCTGTTCGGGCCGGAGCGGGCCGGTCTGGACACCGACGACATGGCCCAGGCCGACACCCTCGTCCGCTACCCGCTCAACCCCGAGCACATGAGCCTGAACCTCGCCCAGGCCGTGATGATCCTCGCCTACGAATGGTGGACCGCCGCCGAACCCACCCCGCCGCGCGCGCTGATGACGAACGAGACGCGGGTGGCCACGAAGGGGGAGCTGGAGGGCTTCCTCGGGCGGCTCGTGTCCGAACTGGACGCCAGCGGCTTCCTCGACAACCTGCCGAAGCGGCCGGGGATGGTGCGGAACCTGCGCCACCTCTTCCAGCGGGGGGAGGTGACGGAGCAGGAGCTGCGGACGCTGCACGGGGTGGTGACGGAGTTGTCTCGGGGGCGGATGGTGCGGGGACGCCCGGACACGGAGACCCCGCCCGCCGCGCGATCCTGATCGCCGTCGCCTTCCCGGCCCCGGCGCCGTCATGCAAGGTGCCCCGATGCCGGACGCCGCCGACCGAAGACCCATCGCCGCGCGCAACCTCGCGCTCAGCGGCCGGGTGGCGGCGTGGCTTATCGCCCGTCGCGCCTCGCCGGACGCGATCTCGGCGGCGGGAATGGCCGCCGGGTTGCTGGCGGGCGCCGCCCTGGCCGGGACGGTCTGGGCGCCGCGGGCGGCCCCGGCGCTCTGGCTGCTGGCCGCCGCCCTCGTCCAGGGCCGCCTCCTCGCGAACCTCCTCGACGGCATGGTGGCGATCGGGCGCGGCGTGGCTTCCGCCACCGGCGAACTGTGGAACGAGGTGCCGGACCGGGTTTCGGACACGGCGATCCTCCTCGGCCTCGGCATCGCCGCCGGCAGCGCCGTGGCGGGCCTCGCCGCGGCGCTCGCGGCGATGGCCACCGCCTACGTCCGCGCCGTCGGGCGGGCCGCCGGCACGCCGAGCGACTTCCGCGGGCCGATGGCGAAGCAGCACCGCATGGCGGTGGTGACGGCGGTGGCGGTCTGGTGCGCCGTCACGCCCCACTCCTGGCACGCGTCGGTGCCGTTCTGGGCGCTCGTCGTCATCGCCATCCTGTCCGCCGCCACGGCCGCGCGCCGGCTGGCGGGGACCGTCGCCGCCCTGCGGTCCCGCGCATGAACCGGCCCGTGGCGCCGGAGGGCCTCGGCCGCGCCTTCGAACACCCGGTCACCGTGGGGATCATCGTCGCGACGGTCGCCGTGCTCGCGTTGTCCGGCGCCCTCATCGGGGCGATGGCCCTGGCCGGGCGCGGCTCCCCCGAGTTCCGGCGGGAGCTGCGGCTGCGCTGGATCTCCTGGCTCATCCTCCTGCCCCTGATGCTCGGCCCGGTCCTGGCGGGGCGGGTGCCCACGATCATCGCCGTGACCATCCTCGGCATCCTCTGCCTCCGCGAATACGACCGGGCGACCGGGCTGTTCCGCGAGCACCTCCTCGTCGGCGTCGTCGTCCTCGGCATCCTCGCGGTGAACTTCGCGGCGCTGGACCACTGGTACGGCTTCTTCACCGCCCTCGTGCCCCTCATGGTCACGCTCATCGCCGTCTCGACGATCCCGCTGGATCGCCCGTCCGGCTACATCCAGCGCACCGCCCTCGCCATCCTCGCCTTCCTCCTCTTCGGCTCCGGCCTCGCCCATCTCGGCTACATGGCGAACGATCCGGGCTACCGTCCGCTCGTCCTCCTGCTGCTGACCGCGGTGGCGCTGAACGACGTGGCGGCCTTCACCGTCGGCAAGATCGTCGGCGGCGGGAAGCTGCTGCCCGCCACCTCCCCCAACAAGACCGTCTCCGGCTCGCTCGGTGCGGTGATCGTGACCACCACCCTCGTCGTCGCCGTCGGCGCCGTGATCTTCCGCGGCACGCCGCTGGCCAACCCGGTCTGGCTCGTCGCCCTCGGCGCCCTCGTCTCGGTCGCCGGGCAGGCGGGCGACCTGCTGCTCTCGTCCATCAAGCGCGACCTCGGGATCAAGGACATGGCCGCGACCATCCCGGGGCACGGCGGCGTGCTCGACCGGTTCAACTCGCTCCTCCTCGTCGCGCCCGTCGTGTTCCACCTCGTCGGCTACTTCGTCGGCTTCGGGCTGGACCAGCCGACGCGGCTGATCAGCGGCCACCCGTGAGGTTCGACCTCCGCCCGGCCCGCGACCTCGGCCTTTCCGCGGGCGACCGCCTCCGCAGCGGTGCCCGCGAGGCGGGTCTGGGGACGGTCACGCTGAACGCGGCGTGGCGCTGGGGCGTGCGGCGCTACCTCGGCACGGCGCACCGGCTGGAGGTGGTGGGGCGGGAGAACCTGCCGGCGAGCCCGCCCTTCGTGATGGTGGCCAACCATTCGAGCCATCTCGACGCCCTGATCCTCCTCTCCGTGCTGCGGGGGGAGGCGGGGCGGCGGGCCTTCGCCCTCGCGGCGGGGGACTACTTCTTCGAGGGCGCGGCCTCCTCGGCCTTCGCGGCCTACGCCGTCGGCGCCCTGCCGGTGTGGCGCGGCCGGACCTCCCGCCGGGAGATCGCGACGCTGCGCGAACGGCTGGTGGAGGATCGGCTCGTCCTCGTCATGTTCCCGGAGGGAACGCGGTCACGGGACGGGACGATGGGCACCTTCCAGCCGGGCATGGGAGCGCTGGTGGCCGGGACCGGCGTGCCGATCGTGCCCTGCCGCATCCGCGGCGCGAACGCGGCGTGGCCCCCGACGGCGCGCTGGCCGCGGCCGCGACCCGTGCGGCTGACCATCGGAGGGGCCCTCGCCCTGCCGGATGCCGGCGGCGGCCGGGCGGGGTGGGAGGCGGCGACGCGCGCGGCGGAGGCGGCGGTGCGGGCGCTGCCCCCGTAGCGCTACAGGATCCCGTCGCCCCGCAGCTTGCCCACGAGCCGCTTCGCGAGGAGGTAGCCCAGCCCCCCCGCCGCCGGCGCCGCGGGGATCACGAGGATCCAGCCCGCATGGACCCTCTGCGTGACCAGCCCGAGGCCGATGCCGAGCATCAGCCCGCCGACGAGGCTGCCCACGACGCCTGCGGTGAGGCCGAGGACGAGGATGTCTTCGCGAAGTCCCATGGCGCGGACTTGGCGGGTCCGGCGCGGCTTGCCAAGCCGCGCGACCCGTCAGCGCGCGAGGTCGGCCCGGGCCACGTCGAGTCGCAGGACGAGGCCCTCCCGCGCCCAGTCCTGCACCACCTCGGCGCCGAGCTGGGCGCGGGCGGTGCGGCGGGCGAGTTCGGTGCCGAAGCCCTGCTTGTCCGGCGGGGCCTCGATCGGGGGGCCGCCGCGCTCCGTCCAGGTCAGGCGGAGCCGGTCGTCCGGCGCTTCCTCCGCCGCCACGGTCACCCGGCCCTCCGGGCGCGACAGGGCGCCGTACTTCACCGCGTTCGTCGCGAGTTCGTGGAACAGCAGGGCGAGGGCGGTGGCGGCGCGGGTGCCGATCACCGCGTCGGCGCCCGTCACGGTGATGCGGTCGGCGTCGCCCTCGTAGGGCACGAACAGGGTGCGGAGGAGGCCGCTGACGGTGTCGCCGCCGCCCTCCCGGCGCGACCCCTCGGAGTGCGGGCGGACGTATTCGTGGGCCACCGCCAGCGCCTCGATCCGGGCGCGCAGGCGGTCGGCGTAGGACCGCGCCAAGGTCTCCCGTCGCGCCGTGAGGCCGATGAGGGAGGTGACGACGGCGAAGATGTTCTTGATGCGGTGGGACAGCTCGCGGGAAACGAGTTCGCGCGCCTCCTCCGCCACCTTCAGGTCGTGGATGTCGGTGCAGGTGCCGAACCAGCGGGTGATGCGGCCGTCCGCGTCGCGCACCGGCAGGGCGCGGCCGAGGGCCCAGCGATAGGCGCCGTCGTGCCGCCGCAGGCGATACTCGATCTCGTAGGGCGTGCCGGTGTCGAGGGAGTGGCGCCACAGGGCCCAGGCGCGGTCCTGGTCCTCCCGGTGGAACATGCCGTTCCACTCCTCGCCGTCGGTCGAGCCGGGGGGGGCGCCGGTGAACTCGTACCAGCGCTCGTTGTAGAAGTCGTGGAACCCGTCCGGCCGGGCGGACCAGACCATCTGCGGCATGGTGTCGAGGATGGCGCGCAGCCCCGCCGCCTCCAGGCTTCCGGCGTCGCCGGGGGCGGGCGGGGGGATGGCGCGGCCGTCGGGGAGGGCGGGGGTCAGCACGGCTCGGTCAGGAATCGGGGTCGAGGATGAGTTCCTGCGGCTTCACCTCCGGCAGGACGCGCTCGAAATGCGTGCGCACGGCGCGGTAGCACTCGCAGGCCGCGATCTCCAGGCGGGCGCGGTCCACGAGGGTGACCTGGCCGCGGCCGTAGCGGATCAGCCCGCGGTCGCGCAGGGCGCCGACGACGGACGAGACCGTGGTGCGCTGGACGCCGAGCATCTCGGCGAGCGATTCCTGGGTCAGCGGGATCACCGGGCCGTCCACCCGGTCCCCCGTGGTGAGGAGCCAGCGGCAGCAGCGGGCATGAAGGGGGTGGAGGGCATTGCAGGCGACGGATTGCATGATCTGGGCGAGCAGCGCGTCGGCGTAGCGGGCGAAGAGGTCGCGGAGCGACGGGGAGCGCTCCTTCGCCTCCTCCAGCCGGGCGATCTCCAGCCGCAGGGCCGGGCCGGGCAGGACGACCTCGGCGCCGGCGAAGGCGGGCTTGTGGCCGGAGGAGACGATTCCCCCGATGGCGCCTTCCCGCCCGACGGTCGCGGCCTCCACCGACCGGCCGTCGCCGGTGGTGATCACGAGGGAGGTCATGGTGCCGATGCCGGGGAAGTGGGTGTGGGACACGTCGTCCCCCGGGGCGAAGAGAACCTCGCGCTTCGAGAGGAGGACGGGTTCCAGGAAGGGCTCGAGGAGGGCGCGGTCGGCACGCCCGAGGGAGCGGAGCAGGCGGTTGCCGACCACGCCGCGGGTCACGGCCTCCCCCTTCCCGACGCGCGGCGCGGCGCCCTGGCGCGTTCTCGGTCCCGCTGACACCCACCATCCCCTGAGCGCGACATGCCGCCGCACGACCGTACCCGGCGAAACCTTGCCGGCGCACGAACATGTCATCCCGGCGATCACGCGTCTGTCAGGTTCCCGACAGAAACGGTGGGGATTATGAGGTTTCTCCGTGGCGAGGGCGGGGCGGGACGAGCCCGGGGCTGGCGCGGGCGGCGTGCCGGGGGTTCCCTCGCCGGCGTGCATGGCGGGGTGTCGGCGTGAAGGTCATCGTCCTCGGCAGCGGCGTCATCGGCGTGACGGCGGCCTGGTATCTCGCGAAGGCGGGGCACGAGGTGACGGTGCTGGACCGGCAGCCGGACCCGGGGCGGGAGACGTCCTTCGCCAATGCGGGCCAGCTGTCCTACGGCTATTCCTCGCCCTGGGCGGGGCCGGGCATCCCGCTGAAGGCGGTGAAGTGGCTCCTGATGCACCACCGGCCCTTCGTCTTCTGGCCGCAGCCGGAGCCGCTGATGTGGGGCTGGCTCGCGCGGATGGCGATGAACTGCACCGCCGCCGCCTACGCCCGGAACAAGGCGCGGATGGTGCGGATCGCCGAGTATTCGCGGACGGCGCTGGCGGAGCTGCGGGCCGAGACGGGCATCGCCTTCGACCACGGGGCGGGCGGGACGCTTCAGCTGTTCCGGGACGGGAAGCAGCTGGACGCGGTGGGCGGGGATACCGCCGTGCTGCGGCAGTACGGCGTGGCGTTCGAGGTGCTGGACCCCGCGGGCTGCGTCGCGGCGGAGCCGGCGCTCGGCCGGGTGCGGGACAGGTTCGTCGGCGGGCTGCGACTGCCGGGGGACGAGACGGGGGACGCCTTCAAGTTCACCGGGGCCCTCGCGGCCCTTGCCGCCGGGGCGGGCGTCGTCATCCGGCAGGGCGTGACGGTGCTGGGGCTGCGGGAGGAGGGCGGGCGGGTCACCGCGGCCGAGACGAGTCACGGGGATGTCGTGGGCGACGCCTTCGTCGCCTCCCTCGGCAGCCATACGCCGGCGCTGCTGCGGCCGCTGGGGCTGCACCTGCCGGTGCAGCCGGTGAAGGGCTACTCGCTCACCCTGCCGATTACGGACCCGGACGGGGCGCCGGTGTCCACCGTGATGGACGAGACCTACAAGATCGCCATCACCCGCCTGGGGGACCGCATCCGCGTCGGCGGCACGGCGGAGATCGCCGGCTTCTCCGACAGCCTGCG
>CAXVWQ010000461.1:0-5178 GCA_964263755.1 Roseomonas sp.
CGCGCCGCCGCTCGAACAGCGGCGCCCCGAGCGCGGCCTCCATCCGCCGCAGCGCCTCGGTCACCGCGGGCTGGGCGACGCCGAGGCCCCGCGCGGCGGCGGTGACGCGGCGGAGGCGGCCGAGGGCCTCGAAGGCGCGGAGGCCGCGGAGGGTGAGGGCGGGCCGGAAGATCGTCGCCTCGTCCGGCGCCGCGAGCCGATCCCGGATGGCGGCGACGAGGCGGCGCGCGAGCGGTCCCTCGGCGCCCGCCGCGACGATCCGCGCGACGACCGGCGGGTCGAGCGGCGCGGCGCGGGAGCCCGGCCACCCCAGGCGATCGGAGAGGAGGCTCGCGGGAACGGCGAAGGCCGCGTCGGGGCGTTCCGCCGCGAGGCGGGGGAGGGCGCCCGGCTCCTCGTCGAGGAAGGTCGCGTCGCGGCCGTCCAGCGCCCGCCGCAGCAGCCCGATGAGCGGCGGCGGCAGGGCCGGCACGAGGACGGGGCCGCGCAGGAGGTCCGCCGCCCCCGGTGCCTCCTCCGAACTCCCCGCCGACGCGCGGACGAGGACGACGGGATCCTCCAGCAGCGGCTCGCCGTCGTCGCCGTCCTCGGCGTAGCGGACGACGAGGGCGGGGCCGTGCTCCGCGGGCGGCGTCGCCGACCAGATCGGCTCGACGAAGGTGTCGGCGGAGGCGGCCGCCTCGATCGCGCCCGCGACGGCCTTCGTGATGCGGCCGAAGGTGAAGGCGGGTTGCAGCCGCAGGGCGAGGCGTTCCGGCGCACCCGACCCGTGGGCGACGTGGCGGCGGGCGAAGGCCTCGGCGTGGAGCAGCGGGACCGCGGCGCGGTAGAGCCAGCGCGCGGAGGCCGTCGGTTCCAGCCCGGCGCCGAGGTGGCGGAACAGGGGCAGCCCGATCTCCGCCTCCAGGGCGCGAAGCGAGGCGCTGTGGGTGGAGGGGGCGAGGCCGAGCGCCGCCGCGGCCCGGCCGAGCGACGGTTGCAGGCAGGTCGCGGCGAAGTAGGCGAGGGGGCGGAGTTCCATCGGCGGGGCGGAGGGTAGCGCCCCGAGGCGCCTTCGGAAACGCCGATGGCCCCCTTCGGCGATCGCGTGCTGAGTCGGGCCCGCGGCTTGCCTCACTCTACCCCTTCGGCCGGCGCGGCCGCGTGAAGGATCGGGACATGACGAAGCGGGCCTCCCTCGCCGCCCTCGGCCTGCTGGCCGGGATCGCCTTCCACGAACCCGGGGGCGCCGCGGCGCAGGACACCCGCCCGCTGCGCTCCGCCATCGACGCGACCTTCGCGCCGCACGCGATGCCGCGCGTGCAGGGCGGGCTGGAAGGCTTCAACATCGACGTGGTGCAGGACATCGCGCGCCGCATCGGCCGCCCCATCGAGGTGACCGGCGCGGGCTTCGCCGGCCTCATCCCCGCGATGCAGGCCGGCACCTACGACTTCCTCACCGCCGTCGTGACGGTGACGCCGGAGCGGGCGGAGCAGATGCTGTTCATGGAGGGCTTCGTGGACGCGGACTTCCGCTTCCTCACGCTGCGCTCCGCGCCCGACATTACCAGCCTGTCCGACCTGCGGGGGCGCGTCATCGCGGTGCAGACCGGGTCGATCTACGAGCGCTGGGTGCAGGAGCAGGCGCCGACCATCGGCTGGACCGCGCAGTCCTTCGGCACCTCCACCGACGCGGCGCAGGCGGTGCTGTCGGGGCGGGCCTACGCCAACGTCACGGCGTCCACCGTCGTCGGCTGGATCGCGAAGAACAACGCGCGGCTGAAGCCTTCCTACCTCCACCGCACCGGCCTCGTCTGGTCCATGCCGTTCCGCCGCGACTCCACCGTCCTGCGGGCGCAGCTGGAGGGCGCGCTGGAGTGCATGAAGCGGGACGGCACCCTCGCCCGCCTGCACGAGCAATGGTTCGGGGAGCCGCCGGCGCCGGGATCCGCCGCGACGACGATCTACCCGGGCACCGGCGTGCCGGGGATGCCGGGCTACGATCCGGCGCCGCCGCCGGACAACTGCGGATGACCCGTCGCGCATGAGCGCGACGCCGCCGCTCCTGGAGGTCCGGGGGCTCCGCAAGTCCTACGGGACGAACGAGGTGCTGCGCGGCATCGACCTCGTCGTCGCGGAGCGGGAGCTCGTCTTCCTCATCGGCCCCTCCGGCTCGGGCAAGAGCACCCTGCTGCGCTGCTGCAACCGGCTGGAGGAGCCGTCCGGCGGCTCCGTGCGCTTCGCGGGAACCGACCTGCTGGCGCGCGGCACCGACATCAACGCGGCGCGGCGGCAGATCGGCTTCGTGTTCCAGGGGTTCAACCTCTACCCGCACCTCACCGCCCTCGGGAACGTCTCGCTCGCGCTGCGGCAGGTGCTGGGCCGGCCGCGCGCGGAGGCCGAGCGGGTCGCGCTGGCGAACCTCGAGCGCGTCGGGCTCGCGGAGAAGGCGCGCGCCTACCCCGCGGAACTCTCCGGCGGGCAGCAGCAGCGCGTCGGCATCGCCCGCTCCCTCGCGCTCGGGCCCCGCATCATCCTCATGGACGAACCAACCTCCGCGCTCGACCCCGAGCTGGTCGGCTCCGTCCTCGCGGTGGTGCGCGACCTCCGTGACGCCGGCATGACGATGGTGATCGCGAGCCACGAGATGCGCTTCGCCCGCGACGCGGCCGACCGCGTGCTGTTCATGGACGGCGGCGTGGTGGTGGAGGAAGGCCCGCCCGCGGCGGTGTTCGGCGCCCCGCGGGAGGAGCGCACCCGCCGCTTCCTCCGCGACGTCGGGCGGTGACGGTGGAGTCCTCCGCGTGGTCGCGGTTCGCCGCGACCTTCCTCGATCCCGTCGTCGCGGCGCGATACCTGCCCGAGATCCTGTCGGGCGTCGCGGTGACCCTCGCGGCGGGGGTCGCGGTCGTCGTCACGGGCCTCGCGCTCGGCCTCGGCCTCGCGGCGCTGCGCTCCCTCGGCGGGCGGGCCATCGGGTGGCCGATCATCGTGCTCGTGGACGTGGTGCGCTCCCTCCCGCCCTTCGTCCTCCTCCTCATCGTCTATTTCGGCCTGCCGAACGCGGGGATCGTGCTTCCCGCCTTCGTCGTCCTCTGGCTCGTCCTCTCCCTCGTCCTCGCGGCCTTCTCGGAGGAGGTGTTCTGGGCCGGCCTCACCTCCGTGCCGGACGGCCAGTGGCTCGCGGCCCGATCCACCGGGATGTCCCACCTCGCGGCGCTCCGCCACGTCATCCTGCCGCAGGCCGTCCGCCTCGCGGTGCCGCCGCTGACCAACCGCGTCGTCTCCATCACGAAGAACGTCGCCCTCGGCTCCGCCATCGGGGTGAGCGAGATCCTCGGCCGCGCCGTCTCCGCCCAGGCCTTCTCCGGAAACGCCACCCCGCTGACGATCGCGGCGGTCCTCTACCTCCTCATCTTCGTGCCGCTCGTCGTCGCCGCGCGGCGGCTGGAACGCGGCTTCGGCCGGGGGCGGGCGTGATGGAGGAGTTCCGCGACGAGTTCCTCAACCTCGCGGTGATGGCGCGGGTCGCGCCGATGATCCTCGCGGGCCTCGGCCAGACCCTCCTGCTCTGCGCGCTGCTCCTGCCCCTCGGCATCCTCGGCGGCCTCGGGACCGCGATGCTCGCCACGGGGCGGGTGCGGGCCGTGCGCTGGGCCACGATGGCGCTCGTGGACGTGTTCCGCGCCTTCCCGCCGCTCGTCCTCATCATCTTCATCCACTCCGGACTTCCCTTCGCCGGGATCACCCTCGGCCCGCTCGGCTCGATCTGCGTCGCCTTCCTTCTCAACGCCTCCGCCTACTACGGGGAGATCTACCGGGCGGGGATCGAGAGCGTGGGCCGCGGGCAGGTCGAGGCGGCCCGGTCCACGGGCCTGACCGCGGCGCAGGCCTTCCGCCACGTCGTCCTGCCCCAGGCCGTGCGGAACGTCCTGCCGGACCTGCTGTCCAACACCGTCGAACTCGTGAAGCTCACGACGCTGGCCTCGGTCATCGCGGTACCGGAACTGCTGAACGCCGCGGACCTCGCGCGGTCGCTCACCTTCAACACCTCGCCGCTCGTGCTCGCGGCGGGGATCTACCTCGTCATCCTCTGGCCGCTCGTCCGCCTCGCGGCGCGGTTCGAGAACCGCTTGCGGAGCTGAGGCGTGCCGGCGTCGGGACGGGGGCCGGTTCGGTCCGCTCCTGCGGCCATCGGCCGCGCCGCGTGCCGCCCGGGGGGAGGGGGTCCGTCGCCGATCCGCGCCGCCGGACGTCCGCGACGGGCGCCGGGCCACCTGAACCCCCCCGCGCCACGCCCCGCCCGATCGCCGATCCGGTGATCGCCGCGACGCCACCGATCCGATGCCGGAACCACGACGCGCGCCGGGCAACGGGGGGCCTGATTGACTGTCGAGGACGGAAGGTGCCATCCCCGCGGCCCCGGTAGGGGGTCGGAATGCCGTTCCTTTCGTACGCGCAAAACTTCGAGGACGTCCTGCTCTGGCGCGCCCTGGGGCGTGAGACCGCCGGCTTCTACGTGGACGTCGGGGCGGCCCATCCCGACACCGATTCGGTCACCCGCGCGTTCTACGATCACGGGTGGCGGGGCATCAATGTCGAGCCCGTTCCAGCCTTCGCCGCACTCCTCCGCGCCGCGAGGCCGCGCGACGTCACCCTTCCCGTCGCGGCCGGGCGGCGGGACGGCAGCGTCACGCTCCACGTCATCCCGGATTCCGGGCTCTCCTCGACGCGGGCCGATGTCGCGCGGCAGGCCGCGTCGCAGGGCTACCGGGACACGCCGACGACGGTCCCGCTGCGCACGCTGACGGGCATCCTGGCGGAACACGCCCCGCCGACGATCCACTTCCTGAAGGTGGACGTGGAAGGATCGGAGGCCGACGTGCTGGCCGGCTGCGACCTCGGCCTGTTCCGCCCGTGGATCGTGCTGGTGGAGGCGACCGCCCCGATGTCGGCGGTGCCGACGCATGCGGACTGGGAGCCGCTGCTGACAGGGGCGCGCTACCGCCACGCCTACTTCGACGGGCTGAACCGCTTCTACGTCGCGGCGGAGCGCTGGGACGAGCTGTCCCCGCACTTCGCGACGCCGGTCAACGTATTCGACGACGTCCGGCGCGCCGCCGACGGCGCGTCCCAGGCCGCCGCGCGCGCCGACGAGGGCGCGGTGGCCGCGCGCGCCGCAGTCGCGGAGGCGTCGGC
>CAXVWQ010000462.1:0-15053 GCA_964263755.1 Roseomonas sp.
GCGATCTCCGCATCCCAGTAGGCGGGGTCGTTCATCGGGCCGACGATGCGCAGGGCCATCCCGGCGCGGCGCGCGGCGGCGATGGCGAGGTGGGGGCCCTTCTCCGGCACGATGCGGCCGGACCAGATGGCGTGCGGGCCGACGAGGCCCGGACGGGGGCGGAACCCGTCGAGGTCGATGCCGTTGGGGATCGTCGCGTCCGTCCCGACCACGTCGCGCCACATGTCCCGCACCACGTCGGACACGGCGACGAAGCGCATGGCGTCGCCAGAGCGCTCCAGCACGCCGTTCTCCAGTTCCATGAAGGGCGGGCAGTGGAAGACGGTGACCATCGGGGCGGCGATCCGATGCGCCTCGACGAGCGGGTGGTAGTGGAGGGAGTTGTTGTGGACGACGTCGAACCCGCCCGTCGCCACCGCCTCGACGATCGCCTCGTAGGCGCGGTGCTCCGCGAGGGCGACGGCCTCCGCCTCCCGCGCCTCCGTCGGCGTGCCGGTGGGGGAACAGACGGCGCGCAGGCACAAGGCGGGGTCGGAGCCCTCGGCGGCGAAGAGGGTCACGTCGTGGCCGCGTGCGATGAGGTGCCGCGCGAGGAGGTGGGTGTGCATCTCCAGGCCGCCCGCGAAGGGCTCGGCGATGGGATACTTCAGGTGGGCGATGATCGCGATCTTCATGCGGGACCGGTCATGGCGGGGCGTTCCTGCGACGGGTCCGGCGCGAGGCGGGGGCCGGTCCCGTGCCGCGCGGACCGGCGCGCGTCGTCCCGCGGCCGGCCCGTGGCGAGAGCGCGCGCGGGGGGCCTTCGTTTCCGCGCCGCAGCACGAAATCCCGACCGTTACGCTCGGGAATTGCGAAGGACGTCCATGCGGTAGAGATCCTCCCGCCTCCCCGACACGGGGACCAGCGCCTCGCCCGCCGCGGCGAGGAAGCCCTCGACCGCCGCGTCGCCACGTTGCGGATAGGGCGGGTCGCAGAGCGGCAGCCAATGGACGAGGACCACGTCGCCGCCGGGGCGCAGGGCACCGAGGACCCGGTCGGCGACGGCGCGCACGTCGTCGGGGTCGAAGTAATACAGCACCTCGGAGAGAAGGATGAGGTCGAAGGTCTCGCCCTCCGGCCAGTCCTCCGGGACGCGGGCGCGGCGGATCTCGACGTGCGAGGCGTCCTCGTTGCGGGCGCGGGCCTGGGTCAGGGCGCGCTCGGCCACGTCCACGGCCAGCACGCGGTCGCACCGGGTCGCGAGTTGGCGGGTGAGGACGCCGATGGAGCAGCCGACCTCGAAGGCCGCGGCGTAGCGCGGGCGGGGGAGGGCGGCGAGGGTGGCGGCGTACTTGTCGCGCTCGTACTCGAACTTGGCGAAGCCCCAGGGGTCGCCATCCTCGGAGCGGGCGTAGAACTCGTCGAAGAAGGCGGCGGGGAGGGACGGGGCGGTCACGGTTCGGCCTCCAGGTAGACCTCGAAGGGGCGGAGCAGGACGGCGAGGGCGGCGTCGTTCAGCACGAAGCCCTCCGGGTCGTCAGCGATGAGGCGGGTGGTCTGGGAGCGGTGCGCCATCGTCGCGCGGCGCTTGGCGCCGAGCCATGGGGTCACGTCCAGGCGGACGCCGCGCGGGGGGGCGGGGACCGTCCGCGGCGCGATGGATTCCATCCCGGGGTAGAGGTAGCGCCAGGACCAGACGGGGTAGCCCAGGAGGCGCAGGCCCGCGCGGGACGCGGCGGCGCGGGCGATGGCCCAGGTGGCGACGTGGTCCTTGTGCGGGTCGAGGCCGAGCGTGGCGACGAGGGTGCCGAGGCCGGACGCGGCTGCGATGACGGCCTCCACCGCGGCGTCGAGACGGGGACCGTCCGCGGGCACGTCGCCGTCGGGGTGGTCGAGGAACAGGGGTTCGGGCACGCCGAGTTCGGCGCAGGCGGCCCGCGCCTCCGCCCGACGCAGCGCGCGCAGCACGGGGGCGGGGTGGGTGCGGGAGTGGGGGTGCGACCCGGCGCCGTCCGACATCACCACCACCCGCGCCGGTCGCCCGGCGGCGGCGAGGGCGGCGAGGAGGCCGCCGCAGCCGACCGATTCGTCATCGGGGTGCGGCGCGAGGACGAGGGCGCCGCCGGCGGGGATCACGCCATCGAGGCCGACGAGGGGCAGGGCCTCGGCGGCGCGCATGAAGTCGGCGGCGTCCATCAGGGACGCGGCTCGGGCCACATCTCCCCGACCGGCTCCGCGAAGCCCAGGCCGGCGGCGGCGGCGGCGACGAGGGCGTGGTCCGGGGCCGGCTGGCGCAGGTAGGTGGAGAGGTCGCGCATGAGGCGTTCCAGCGGGTTCGGGCGCAGGAAGGCCTGGAGGCCGACGGAGCGCCCGGCGATCTCCAGCACGTCGAGGGCCGCGCGTTCCACCGCGCCGCGGGCGAGGTTGACGTAGGCGACGATGCGGTCGGCCGCCGCCGCGCGGCCCTCGGCGATGAGGGCGGCCTCCCGCACCCACAGGCGGGCCGTTTCGGCCGCGGTCAGGGCGGTGCCGAGGCGGGCGGCCTGGTGCGGGTCACCGCCGCGGCCGGTGCGGATGAGGTGGGCGCGGAGGGCCTCCGCCACCGCCTCCAGCCCGCCGAGGTGGACGGCGAGGAAGCGCCAGGCGCCACCGTTGAAGTCGGGCTGGGCGAAGTAGGCGTCGGGTGGGCCGAGGAGCATGTCCGGGGTGACGGGGATGCCGTCGAGGTCCACGGAACCGGTGGCGGAGGCGCGCATCCCCGTGGGCGTCCAGGGGGCGAGGTCCGTGCGGCCGGACTCGCGGTCCAGGGGGACGAGGACGAGCTGCGGGCCGGCCTCCGTGCGCGCGGTGACGGCGGCGCGTTCGACGAGGCCGACGCCGGAGCAGAGGATCTTGCCGCCGCGCAGCACGCCATCCTCGATGCGGAGGGTGAGGGCGGGGGTCTCGGTCGCCCAGACGCCGAAGAGGCGGCCCTCCCGCGCCGCGACGGCCGCGGCGGTGCGGGCGGCGGGGGTGCCGAGGCGGGTGACGAGGCGCAGCGCGTTGACGTGGCCCTCGTAGAGGCGGCCGAGGGGAAGGGAGGCGCGGCCGACGCGGCGGAGCGCCTCGAAGGTCTCCTCCGCGGCGGATGGCTCGCTCCCCCAGCCGCGGCCGCCGAGGGCGGCGGGGAGCGGGGCGGCGAGGGCGCCGGCGGCGGCGAGGGCGGCGACGTCCTCCGCCGGGAGGAGGCCGTCCTCCGCGTCGAGGGCGGCGGCGCGGGCGGCCACGCCGTCGAGCGCAGCGCGGAGGGCGGCCAGGGGGTCGCGGTCCGCCGTGCCGGTGCTGGCCGCGTCGGCGGACGGGGCCTCGCGGCCGGGGGAGAGCATGTTCATCGGGAGGCCGAACCCCGCAGGGGTCGTTTGGTCACACGGGGCGCCGCATGGCGGCGGGCGCGACGCCGCGGCGCGGCCCTGGCACGGCCGTTGCCAGCACCCGGGCGCCATCCGGACGTCCGCATGCCCCGCCCGCCCGTCACGCCCTCCACCGCCGGACCCGCAACGGCGCGGCGGGGGCGATATCCCGCCGCCCCGGCCGGGGGGAATTGATGGAGCCGACCCCGGCCTCCATGCGCCTGCCCGACGGGACGCGGCTGGACGCGTCGGTGTGGCGCCCCGCCGGGGGCGGGCGGCATCCCGTGCTGCTGATGCGGCAGCCCTACGGACGGGCGATCGCCAGCACGGTCGTGTACGCGCATCCCGCCTGGTACGCGGCGCAGGGGTATCTCGTCGTCGTCCAGGACGTGCGCGGGGCGGGGACGAGCGAGGGGGCGTTCGAGGCCTACGGGAACGACGCGGCGGACGGCGCGGCGGCGGTGGAGTGGGCGGCGGGCCTGCCGGGCTCGGACGGGCGGGTCGGGATGTATGGCTTCTCCTACCAGGGCGCGACGCAGCTTCTGGCGGCCTCCCGCGCGCCGGCGGCGCTGCGGGCGATCGCGCCGGCGATGGCGGTGTGGGACGTCCATGCGGAGAAGGCGGCGGAGGGCGGGGCCTTCGCGCTGGCCGGCTCGGCCGGGTGGGCGGCGCAGATGGGGGCGCTGCAGGCGCGCCGCGTGGGGGATGCGGCCACCTATGCGGCGCTTGCGGCGTTCAGCGAGACGCCGCGCTTCGACGGGGTGGTGCCGGCCGCGCCGGACGCGCTGACGCGGACGGTAGCCCTGCACCACTACGACGACTGGCGGCTGCGGGCGGCCGACGATCCCTACTGGGCGCGCGTGTCGCCGTCCCGGCAGGTCGTGCCGGAACGGTTCGACGTGCCGGCGCTGCATCTCGGCGGGTGGCTCGACTACAACCTCTCGGGCACCTGGGGCGCCTGGGGGGCGCTGTCAGGACGCGCGGCGGCCCCGCAGGCGCTGATCATCGGGCCGTGGCAGCACCTGAACTGGGGGGCTTGGCAGGCCGGGCACGATTTCGGCGCGGCGGCGGAGGCGGACCGCTGGAACCTCGCCTGGTTCGACTGGGCGCTGAAGGGGCGTGGGACGCAGCCGTTCCGCGGCGCGCGGCTGTTCGACATGGGAACGCGGCGCTGGACCGCCTTCGATGCGGCCCCGGAGGTGACGACCCGGCGTTACCACCTCACCGGCGACGGGCTGGCGGCGGCGCGGGGCGGCGGGCTGTCCGCCGTGCCCGGGCCGCCGGGGGCGGAATGGTGGGTGCACGACCCGTGGCGGCCCGCGCCCTCCACCGAGCCGCTGGCGGAGCGGACGGAGGTGGATGCGCGCACCGACATCGCGGTGTTCACCTCCGCGCCGCTCGACGCGCCGCTGACGCTTCTGGGAGTGCCGGAGGCGGTGCTGGCGATGGCCGCCGACGCGCCGTCGCACGACGTGGCCGCGACGCTTTCGGTGGTGCGGGCGGATGGGCGGGTGGTGGCGCTGGGCGGCGGCATCCGCAGCGCGCCCCCGCCGGGCGCCGCGCGGGTCGCGATGCGGCCGACCCATGTCACCATCCATCGGGGCGAGCGGCTGCGCCTCTCCGTCGCCGGCGCGGCCTTCCCGGCGCATCCGGTCAACCCCGGCACCGGCACCGACCCGCGCGTGGCGACGGCTGCGGAGGCGGTGCCGATCACCCTGACGCTGGACCGGGCGGCGTCCGTGCTGGAGTTGCCGGTGCTGGAGTTGCCCGTGCTGCCGTAGCATCGGCCTCGGCGGCGGTCGCGGGGGCCGGGCCGGCCTCCCCGAAGTTCGCGCGGGCGCGGCGCAGCATGGCGCGGAGGAAGGTCGCCTCGTCCGGCGTCAGGCCGCGCGTGACGAGGGCGTTCACGTCGTGCGCCACGGGCATCAGCGCGTCGCGCAGCGCACGGCCGGCGGGGGTGAGGTGGATGTGGACCTTCCGGGCATCCACGACGCTGCGCTCGCGGGCGATCCAGCCCTCCTTCTCCATGCCGCGGAGCGAGATGACGGCGGTGGGTTCCGTCATCCCGACGCGGCGGGCCAGCTCCCGCTGGGTCAGGCCGTCCGTCTCCCACAGCATCCGCAGGAGGTACCAGGCGCCGGGGGGGACGCCGTGGGCGCCGATGCGCGCGCCGATCTCCCGCTGCACGGCGCGGTTGAGGTCGCGCAGGAGGAAGCCGGTACTGTCCGCGAAGGGAAGCGGGGGCGCGGTCAGATCTTGAAGGTCTCGAGCGAGGAGGGGTGGAACAGGTCCTCGGGCGCCAGGAGGCGGGAGGAGAGGCCCTGTTCGTAGTGGGCCTTGAGGAACGCCTCCAGCACGTGGCGGTTCGGGGCGAGGCCGTAGGACCAGAAATCGTGGCCCATGAGGGTGCGGGCGCGGGCGAGGGATTCCTCCACGAAAGGCAGCGTGACCTTCGTGGCGGCGGTGTTGGAGAGGCGGGCGAGGGCGACGGACTTCGCCTCCTCGAACGCCTTGAACAGGGCGCCGGGGAGGTAGCGGTGGCGCTCCGCCACGTCCCGCCGCACGCCGAGGAGGTGCATGATCGGGAACATCTTGTGCCGGCCGTACCATTCGGACGCCGCGGCGATCGGGTCCGCCCACAGGCGGCCGACGTGCGGGGCGCCGCGGTCGAAGCAGGACGGGGCACGCGGGCCGATCACCGCGTCGAGCGTGCCGTCGGCGAGGGCCGAGGACAGGGTGCCGCCGCGCGGCAGGTCCTCCAGCCGCACGTCCGGCGGGAGTTTCAGCGCGATCTTCTCCTCGCGCTCGGGGTCCTCGTAACCGCCGCGGACCCAGGTGACGTCGGCGGCGCCGATGCCGAACTCCTCCAGGATCATGCGGACCCAGACGTTCGCGGTCAGTTGGTATTCCGGCACGCCGACGCGACGGCCGCGCAGGTCCTCCGGTTTCGCGATGCCGCGATCGGTGCGGATGTAGATGGAGGTGTGGCGGAAGGCGCGAGAGGGGAAGACGGGGATGCCGACGTAGGGGCAGTCGCCGTTCGCGGTCTTCACGGAGAAGGAGGAGAGCGAGAGTTCGCAGATGTCGAACTCCGCGTGCTTGAAGGCGCGGAAGAAGATCTCCTCCGGATCGAGGATGGAGAAGACCGGGTCCACGCCGTCGATCCGCACCGTGCCGTCCACGAGGGGACGGATGCGGTCGTAGTCGCCGATGGCGAGGGAGAGCGGGAGGCGGGCCATCCGCGTCACGCCCCCGGCTTGCGCGGGCCGCTCGCGGCGGCGGCCAGCGCCGCGATCGCGTCGGTCTCGGCGGCGGCGGCGGAGCCGTAGCGGGGCTGGGTGGTCACGAAGGGTTCCGGCGCGTCGTGGGGGTTGTAGATCGCGAGGTAATACTTGCCGGAGGCGGGGTCGAGGGCGGGTTCGAGGCGGATGAGGGGCATGGCGTCGTGCTCCGGTTCAGGTCTGGTGGCGCAGCGCGACCTCTCGGCCGGTGCGTGCGGATTCGAGGATGGCGAGGACGATCTCCGTCGTCGCCATGCCCCATTCGCCGGAATGCAGCGGCGGCCTGCCGAGGATGGCGGCGTCGTAGAGTTCGTCCACCACCTCGGCGCGCGGGACGGCGGGGGGCGGGAGCGGGTCGAAGCGGCGTTCCTCGTCGGCGTGGATCATCACGCCGCGCGGGGTGGGGCGGAGGTCGGCGCGTTCGAGGGAGGCGATGACGAGGCCGAAGTGGTTGTGCGCGGGGGGCGGGGACGCGCGCCGGACGTCGTCGGCACCAAGGCCGTCGCCGTAGGCACGGCGGTTCTTCAGGGCCGCCTCCTCCTCGCGCGTGCGGACGTGACGAAGGGCGGCGCGGGCCTCGCCGTAGCGGGCTGGGTCGCGCTGCTGGCCGAGTTCGCCGATCCAGTCCGTGAACTCGTCCGTGTCGAAATGGGCGTGGCCGGAATAGGTGAGCGTGGCGGAGAGGCCTTCGCCGAAATCGAGGAAGGCGTTGTAGGCGCCCTCCGTGCCGCGCGCGGGGTCCCAGATCCTCGCGGCGGCGCGGACGGAGCGGGCGGGGCAGCCGGCCAGCAGTCGCACGACCTCCACCTGGTGCGGGGCCTGGGAGAAGACGGCGCCGCCGCCCCGTGACGTATCGAGTTCCTCCGGGCGGCGGGGGCGGTAGAGGTAGTCGGTGAAGTTCAGCGCGGTGATCATGCGCGGCGCGCCGTAGGCGCCGGAACGGATGAGGTCGCGGGCGCGGAGGTAGGGCGCGTCGAAGGAATGGGAGTGGCCGACGAGGAGGTGCACGCCGGCGTCGCGCGCGGCGGCGACCATCGCGGCGCAGTCCTCCAGCGTCAGGGCCATCGGCTTCTCGACGAGGACGTGGCGGCCGTGCGCGGCGGCGGCGCGGACGTGGGCGACGTGGTGCTCGTGCGGGGATGCCACGTAGATCGCGTCCACGTCCGGATCGGCGCAGAGGGCGTCCACGTCGTCGTGGGTGCGGGCCCCGGGGAAGTCGGCGCGGAAGCGGTCGCGGGCGGAGGGGCGCGGGTCGGCGGCGGCGACCAGCCGCACGCGCGGGTGCAGGGCCAAGGTCGGCAGCATCAGCATGAAGGCGCGGCCGAGGCCGGCGACGCCGAGCCGGACGTGGTCGGCGGGCACCGTCAGAGGTCCAGCACGAGCAGGTCGGTCCTGGCGCGGGAGACGCAGACCATCACGTCGCGCGCCCGCTCGTCCTCCGTCAGGACGAGGTCGCGGTGGTCCACCTCGCCCTCGATGTAGCGGGTGCGGCAGGTGCCGCAGGTGCCGCTCTCGCAGGAGGAGGGGGCGCGGCGGCCGTGGGCGCGCAGCACCTCGAGGATCGTCGTGCCGACGGGGATCTCCAGTTCCGCGCCGTCGCGGCCGAGGCGCACCCGGAAGGGGCGGTCGTCGGCGCGGGGGCGGACGAGGTCGGAGCCGAAATCCTCGAAATGCACCTGCTCCTCCGGCCAGTGGCCGGTCATGTCGCGCACGGCGTCCATCAGGGGGCGCGGGCCGCAGCAGTAGATGTGGGCGGACGTCGGCTCCTCGAAGACGGGCCACAGGTCGAAGGCACGGGCCGGGTCGCCCTCGTCGTGGTGGACGACCACGTCGTCCGCGACATCGGCGGCGGAGAGTTCGGGGAGGAAGGCGGTGAGGGCGGCGGAGCGGGTGAGGTAATAGAGGCGGTACTTCGCGCCGCCGCGGGCGCGGAGGGTGCGGATCATCGAGAGGATCGGCGTGATGCCGATGCCGCCGGCGACGAAGAGGTACTCCTTCGCGCGGCCGTCGAGTTCGAACAGGTTGCGGGGTTCGGAGACGTGAAGGGTATCGCCGGCCCGCACGCCCTCGATGAGGCGGACGGAGCCGCCGCGCCCGCCCGCCTCGCGCTTCACGGCGATGACGTAGCGGTCGCGCTCCTGCGCCGCATTCGACAGGGAGTAGTTGCGCAGGGCCCCCGAAGGCGTGCGGACGGAGAGGTGGGCGCCGGGGGTGAAGGGCGGCAGTTCCGCGCCTTCCGGATGGCGGAGTTCGAAGAGCTGGATGCCGTCGGCGGCGGGCTCCGCGCGTTCGACGCGCAGGGCGAGGGGCGTGGGATCTTCGTCGGCCATGGCGTTCGTTCCTCCCCGTCGGGTGCCGGTTCGGCCGGCCGATACACTTAGTCGACTAACAGAAAAATCAGCCATGTCCAGCTGAGAATGGTGAAAACCACTGGACAGCCCCGGAACCCTCCCGCTAGATTTGGTTAGATCACGAAGCAAAGCCGGACCCACCCGGCCGCGTCGCCAGGGAGATCCCCGATGCTGACCCAGGACGAGAACGACCTCCTCACCCGCGTCGAGGGCGACGCCCCGATGGGCCGCCTCATGCGCCGCCACTGGATCCCCGCCGCGCTGTCGGAGCAACTCGCCGAACGCGACGGCAAGCCCATCCGCCTGACGCTGCTGGGCGAGAAGCTCGTGGCGTTCCGGGATTCCGACGGCCGCCTCGGCGTGCTCGGCGAGTTCTGCGCGCACCGCAAGGCGTCCCTCGCCTTCGGGCGGAACGAGGCGTGCGGGCTGCGCTGCCTCTACCACGGCTGGAAGTTCGACGTGGAGGGCAACGTCGTGGACATGCCGTCCGAACCGAAGGGGAGCGGCTTCGCGGACCGCGCGAAGCAGAAGGCCTACCCGACGCGGGAGGGCGGCGGGTTCGTGTGGGTCTTCATGGGCGACCCCGCGGAGATGCCGGAGTTCGAGGCGCCGCCCTGGGCGCCGACGCCCGCGGCGCAGGTCGCGGTGGTGCGGATGGACCTGCCCTGTAACTGGGCGCAGATCATGGAGGGGCAGATCGATTCCGCCCATTCCTCCTCGCTCCACTCCTCCGACATGCGGCCGGCGCGGAGCGAGACGGCGCAGGCCGACGGGGCGGACTGGACGCGGCCCTCCACCGACAAGAACCCGCGCATCCAGGTGCAGGTGACGAATTACGGGATGCGCTACGCGGCGATTCGGCGGCCCATCATGAACGGGGCGACGCACGACTACGTCCGCATCACCTGCTACGTCGCGCCCTTCGCGGCGCTGATCCCGCCGAACTCCTCCTACAACGTCGCCTCGGTGATCGTGCCGAAGGACGACACCTCCTCCTACTTCCACTTCATCGCCTGGACGGAGGGCGAGGCGGCCATCTCCACCGAGGCGTGGCGGAAGTTCTGCGTGGCGGAGGTGGGCGTGGACCTCGACGCGGAGTTCAAGCCGATCAAGCGCTTCGCCTCGAACGACTACCTGCAGGACCGCGAGGCGATGAAGGGGGGCAACTTCACCGGGATCCCCGGCATCCCGAACCAGGACATCGCGATGTGGGAGAGCATGGGGCGGATCGCCGACCGGACGAGCGAGCGGCTCGGCGCCTCCGACATCGCGGTGATCCAGTTCCGGCGGTTGATGCTCGACGCGGTGAACCGTTTCGAGGGGGGCGCGGACCCGATCGGGCTGGAGCAGCCGCATTTGCCGCAAGCGACGCTGCGATCCTACCAGGGCGTCGTGCCGAAGTCGTCGAACTGGCGCACCCTCGGGGCGTCGGACGAGGAGGCGCGGGTCCTCGGCGGGATGGAGCAGGACGAGACGGAGCAGGAGATGGCGAGCGCCGCCGCCTGACCGCCCGGGCTTAACCATTCGGGGATCGTGACGCGACCGGGGCGGGACGTCCCCGGCGCGGGAGAGGAGACGCCATCATGTCCACCACCATCGCGCGCCGCGCGCTGCTCGGCGCGTCGGCCGCCCTCGCGGCACCCGGCGTGCTGCACGCGCAGGGACCGCGCAACCTCACGCGGCTCGTCGTGCCCTACACGCCCGGCGGCAGCACGGACGTGACGGCCCGCATCCTCGCCACCCGCACGGCGGAACGGCTGGGCCAGCCCTGGATCGTCGAGAACCGGTCGGGCGCCAACGGGGCGATCGGCGCGTCGGAGGTGCAGCGGGCGGCGGCGGACGGCGGCTCCTTCCTCTACGCCAACGACGTGCTGACCGCCCTGCCCTTCGTGCAGCGCGGCGTGCCCTTCGACATCGTGGAGGACTTCACGCCCGTCACGCGCGTGATGAACATCGCTTTCGCCATCGTCGGGAGCCTTCGCGGCAACCTGCCGACCGACCTCGCGGGGCTGCTGGAGGGGCTGCGGCGGACGCCGGATCGCTTCGCCTTCGCGTCCTCCACCCTCGGGGCGGTCGGGCATCTCGCGCCCGCCGCCCTCGGGATGCAGATGGGCAAGGAGTTCACGGTTGTCGGCTATCGCGGATCGGCGCCGGCGATGAACGACGTGATCTCCGGCAACGTGGCGCTCGCGGTGGTGCCCGTCGCGGTCGTCGGGCCGATGCTCGGCGGCGGGCAGGTGCGGGCCTACGCCGTCACGTCAGCGCGTCGCGTCGCCTCGCTGCCGGACGTGCCGACGCTCGTGGAATCGGGCTTCCCGGCGATGGTGTTCGACGGCTGGAACGCGGTCTGGGCGCCGAGGAACCTGCCAGCCGGACGCGCGGACGAGATCCGCGAGGCGCTCGGCGCCACGATGCGCGAGCCCGCCATCCTGCGGCGCCTGAACGACATGGGCTGCGAACCCTCCTTCGAGACGGGGGAGGAGTTCCGCCGCGTCCTCGTCGCCGAACGGGCCCGGGCCGCGGAGATCGCGCGCGGCGCCGGCATCCGGCCGGAATAGGGCGCGGGGATGGACACGCCGGTCGCGATCATCGGCGGCGGGCCGGTGGGGCTGATGCTCGCGCTGTTCCTCGATCGGCACGGGGTGCGGTCCACGGTGTTCAACGCTGAGCCGGAACCGCGCCGGCACCCGAAAGGGTCCACGCACAACGCGCGGACGATGGAGCACTACCGCCGCCTCGGCTTCGCCGACCGCGTCCGGGCGCTCGGGCTGCCGCCGGACCATCCGACGGACGTCGCCTACTTCACGCGGCTGAACGGGCACGAGCTGGCGCGCATCGCCATGCCGTCGGAGGCGGAGAAGGTCGCGGCCCGCGCCGCGTCGCCGGACGACGACCAGGTGCCGGAACCGATCCACCGGGCGAACCAGATGTACGTCGAGGCGGAGATCCTCGCCCGGGCGCGGACCCGGCCGAACATCGCGCTGCGCTTCGGGTGGACGATGGAGTCCTTCGCGCAGGATGCCGGCGGGGTGACGCTGGACGTGTCCGGACCGGGCGGCGCGCGGGAGACGTGGCGGGCCCGCTTCCTCGCGGGCTGCGACGGCGGGCGTTCCGCGGTGCGCCGGGGCCTCGGCATCGGCTACACGGGCTATGAGACGCTGAAGCAGGCCTTCTTCGGCGGCGCCATGGTCTCCAGCCATGTCCGCGCGCCGACGCTGTATCGCGACGTGCTGCGGGACCGGCGGGGGTGGCAATACTGGGTCGTGAACCCGGACCTCCGCACGGCGATGGTGCCGCTGGACGGGGCGGAGGAGTTCCTCGTGTGGTCCCGCGCCGGTGACGCGATGCCGGAGCCGGCGGAGGTGGTGGCGCTGATGCACCGCCTCGTCGGCGCGCCGGTGCCGGTGGAGGTGATCGCGAGCCATCCCTGGACGGCGGGGGTCGCCCTGTACGCCGAGCGGTTCGGGGAGGGGCGGGTCTGGCTCGCGGGGGACGCGGTGCACCTGTTCACGCCCACCGGCGGCTTCGGGATGAACACGGGCGTGGACGACGCGGCCAACCTCGCCTGGAAACTGGCGGCGATGGTGCAGGGCTGGGGCAGGCCGGGGCTGCTGGAATCCTACGAGGCGGAGCGGCGCCCGGTTGCGCTGCGGAACATCACGGCCGCCCGCGAACTCGCCCGCGGCGTCGGCGCGGTGACCGTGCCGCCCGAGATCGAGGAGGACGGTGCCGCGGGCGAGGCGGCGCGACGGGAGGTCGGCGCGTTCCTCGCGACTTTCGGAGAGGAGTTCGCCTCCCTCGGCGTGCAGCTCGGCGCGCGCTACGACGGGTCGCCGATCGTCGTCGCGAACGGCGCGCCGCCGCCGGACGATCCGGCGCGCTACGTGCCGAGCGGCGTCCCCGGGGGGCGGGCGCCGCACCTGTGGCTGACGGACGGACGAGGCCGCGGCGATTCGCTGTTCGACCATCTTGGCATCGGCTTCACCCTCCTGCGGATCGGTGCGGACGCGCCGGACGCGGACGGGTTCCACGCGGCGGCGCGGGGCGTGCCGCTCGCGGTGCTGCCGGTGACCCACCCGTTGGCGCGCGGCCTCTACGGCGCGCCGCTCGTCCTCGTCCGCCCGGACGGCCACGTGGCGTGGCGCGGCCACCGCGCGGTGGACGAGGCGGAGGCCGCCGGCATCCTCACCCGCGTCACCGGGGCCGCCGCGCCCGCCGCGACCCTCGCCGCATGATCGACCTCACCCTCGCCGTCACCGACAACGTCAACACCCGCCCGATCATCGAGGGGCGCGTGCCGACGGGCCCGCTGCGCTTCCGGACCTCCGTCATGACGGCGTCCGAGATGTTCTGGCGGCAACTCAAGTCCGCGGAGTTCGACGTCTCGGAGATGTCGCTCTCATCGTTGTTCATCGCGGTCGCGCGGGGCGACGACCGCTGGGCCGCGCTGCCGGTCTTCACGATGCGGCGCTTCTTCCACACCTGGACCTGGGTGCGGACGGATCGCGGGATCGACTCGCCCGCCGACCTCCGCGGCAAGCGCGTCGGCGTGCCGGAATACCAGCAGACCGCGGCGATCTGGGCGCGCGGCGTGCTGCGGCACGAGTTCGGCGTGCGCCCGGAGGAGATCCACTGGTTCATGGAGCGCGAGCCGGCGATGAGCCATGGCGGCGCCACCGGCTTCGTCCCGCCCCCCGGCGTGCGGGTGGACCGCATCCCGCCCGCCACGAACATCGGGGAGATGCTCGTCGCGGGCGACCTCGACGCGACGCTGCTCTACCTCAACGAACCGAATCCCGTGGACCGCAGCCGCCTGGACCTCGCGGCGGAGCCGATGGTGCGGCCACTCTTCGCCGACGAGTTCGGGGAGGGGCAGCGGTATCACCGCAAGACCGGGCTGTTCCCGATCAACCACGCGATGGTCGTGCGGCGGTCGCTGCTGACGGACCGGCCCTCGCTCGCGACGGAGATCGTGGCGGCGTTCACGGCCGCGCGCGCCCTCGCGGGCCGCGACGCGGTGGCCTACCTCGACGGCCACGTCCGGGCGGGGTCGCTCGACGCGACGGCAGCGGCGGCGCTGCGGACGGACCCGATGCCTTACGGCATCCGGGATTCTCGGGCGGTGCTGGAGACGATCGCGGACTGGGTGTTCGAGCAGGGGCTCAGCCCCCGGCGGGTCACCATCGAGGAGGTTTTCGCGCCGGCGTAGGGAGCGACACGCGAGGACCCGTGGTTCATGGTGCCCCGATAGCAAACGATGGGGGAGCACGATGGAAGCGCGACTGGATGGCCGGGTGGCCCTCATCACCGGCGGGAGCAAGGGCATCGGCCTCGCCATCGCCGCGCGCATGGCCGCGAGCGGGGCGGACGTGGCGATGCTGGCGCGCCGCGCCGAGGTGCTGGAGGAGGCCCGGACGACGGTCGCCGCGACGGCGCGGGGGCGGGTCCACGTCGTACCCTGCGATGTATCCCGCGCGGAGGAGGTGATCCGCGCGCATGAGGAGGTGGTGCGGGCCTTCGGGCGGGTGGACATCCTCGTCAACAATGCCGGCACGTCGCAGACGGGGGCCTTCACCACCGTCACCGACGCGGTTTGGCAGGCGGACCTCGACCTGAAACTGTTCGCGGCCATCCGGCTGGCGCGCTTGGCGTGGCCAGGGATGGTGGAGCGGCGCTGGGGGCGGATCATCAACGTGCTGAACGTCGGGGCGAAGGCGCCGAAGGGCGGGTCGGCGCCCACCTCCGTCTCGCGCGCGGCGGGGCTGGCGCTGACGAAGGTGCTGGCCGGCGAGGGCGCGCCGCACGGCATCCTCGTCAACTCGCTCCACGTCGGGCTGATCGAGAGCGACCAGTGGGTGCGGCGGCACGCGGCGGCCGGGGGTGACCAACCCTACGCCGACTTCCTCGCGGGGATGGCGAAGGCCGTGCCGCTGGGGCGGCTGGGGACGGCGGAGGAGTTCGCCAACGTCGCGTGCTTCCTCGCCTCCGACCTCGCGGGTTACGTGACGGGGACGGCGATCAACGTGGACGGGAACATGTCGCCCGTGACCTAG
>CAXVWQ010000463.1:0-4712 GCA_964263755.1 Roseomonas sp.
GCCGCCCTCCGCGCCGGCCCGGACGCCGCCCGACTCCTCGCCCCCCGCGGCCCCGCGGCGCGTGCTGCGATGGAGGCCGCCGTCGCCCCCTACCTGCATGCGGCGGCGCCGATACCGGTCGCCGCCCCCGCCGAGCCCCGCCCGGCCCCGCGGGTCGCGGCCAGGCACGGCCCCGGCCGCGGCACGTCCTGGAAGGTCACGGTCGGCGGCCACCGCGTCACCCTCCGCACCGTTGAATCCGATGCCGGCCTGACGGAGATCGCCCTCTCCCTCGCGAAGGACGGCGCCGCTTTCCGCGGCGTGCTGGACGCCCTCTGCCACTCCGTCACCACCGGCCTCGCGGGCGGCGTCGCGCTGGACGAATACGTCCGCGCCTTCGCCTACACCCGCTTCGGCCCCGCCGGCGCCGTGGAGGGCGACCCCGCCATCCACCGCGCCTCCTCCGTGCTGGACTGGGCCTTCCGCCGCCTCGCCCTCGACCACCTCGGCGGCCCCGCCCTCCCCGACCCGACGGAGGAGGAATGCGGCCCCGACTCCATCGGCGCCGCCGCCCAGCAGCTCCCCCTCCTCCCCGGCCTCGCGCCCGCCCCCGCCGCCCGCCGCCGCAACCTCAAACTCGTGGGCTGAGATGACCGCCACCGCCAACCCCTTCGAGGCCCGCCTCGCCGCCCTCGGCGTCACCCTGCCGACGCCCGCCGCGCCCCTCGCCAACTACGTCCCGACCGTCCGCGCCGGCGACCTCCTCTTCGTCTCCGGCCAGATCCCCATGCGCGACGGGAAGATCGCCTACACCGGCAAGCTCGGCGTCTCCGTCGACATCGAAACGGGACAGCAGGCCGCCCAGCTCTGCTTCATCAACGTCCTCGCCCAGGCCCGCGCCGCCCTCGGCGGCCTGGACGCGATCGTCCGGGTCGTCCGCCTCGGCGGCTTCATCGCCGCGACGCCCGACTTCACCTCCCACGCCCAGGTGATGAACGGCGCCTCCGACATGGCCGTCGCGGTGTTCGGCGACGCTGGCCGCCACGCCCGCTCCACCATCGGCGTCCCCTCCCTCCCCGGCGACGCCGCGGTGGAGGTCGAGGCGGTGTTCGAGGTCGCCTGACCCGCCGCTCCGCCTCCTTCATCCCGGTCCGGTTGCGCGGGGCCTCCCGCACCGCACATCCACCCCCGATGCCCGCCGCCGAACTGACCCTGACCCTCCACGGCGAGATTGCCGAGATCCCGGCCGCCGACTGGGATGCCTGCGGCGACGGCAACCCCTTCACCTCCCACGCCTTCCTCCTGGCCCTGGAGGAGAGCGCCTGCACCGGTCCCCGCACCGGCTGGCTCCCCCGCCACGTCGCGCTGCGCACGGAGGACGGCGCCCTCGCCGGCGTCGCCCCCGCCTACGCCAAGTCCCATTCCTACGGCGAATACGTCTTCGACCACGGCTGGGCCCGCGCCTTCGAGGCGGCGGGCGGGTCCTACTACCCGAAGCTTCAGGTGGCCGTTCCCTTCTCCCCCGTCCCCGGCGCCCGCCTGCTGATGCGCCGGGATGCCGCCCTTCCCCCCACCGCCCTCGCCACGGCCCTGGCGAAGGCCACGGAGTCCCTCGACCTTTCCTCCTGCCACGTCACCTTCTGCACCGAACCGGAGGTCGAGGCGCTGCGCGAGGCCGGCTGGCTCCACCGCCTCGGCGTGCAGTTCCACTGGAACAACCCGGGCTACGCCACCTTCGACGACTTCCTCGGCGCGCTGTCGTCGCGCAAGCGCAAGTCCATCCGCCGTGAACGCCGCGACGCGGGCGCCGCCGGCCTCACCTTCCGCACCCTCCGCGGCCCCGAGATCAGCCCCGCGACGTGGCGCCAGTTCCACAAGTTCTACCGCTCCACCACCGACCGGAAATGGGGCTCCGCCTACCTCACCGCCCGCTTCTGGCCGCTCATGGCCGAACGCCTCGGCGACCGCGTCGTCCTCATGGTCGCGGAGCGGGACGGCACCCCCGTCGCCGGCGCCCTCAACCTCCTCGGCGACGGCGTCCTCTACGGCCGCAACTGGGGCACCCTCGTCGAGGCCCCCTTCCTCCACTTCGAACTCTGCTATTATCAGGCACTCGACTTCGCGATCGCCCACGGCCTCTCCCGCGTCGAGGCCGGTGCCCAGGGCGAGCACAAGATCCAGCGCGGCTACCTCCCCGCCCGCACCCACTCCGCCCACCTCATCGCCCATCCCGGCCTCCGCCGCGCCGTGGGCGACGCGCTGCGCCGCGAACGCGCGGCGATGGAGGAGGAGATCGAGGCCCTCGCCACCCTCTCCCCCTATCGCCGCGACGGCGAGGCGTAGCCCTTCATCACGGCGTCCGGAGCATCGCCGCGGCGTTCGAGAAGGTCTGTTGGTCCAGCGGGTCCGTTGCCGCGAAGAACGCCGCCTCCATCCGCTCCGCCGTCTCGGGCCGCAGGAGCCACGCGACGATCCGGTCCTCCGCGGGCCCCCTCAGGGAGGAGAACGACCGGTCGAGCCGCGTCCGCGCCAAGTCCATCGCGGTCATGTTCACGATCGCCGCGAGATGCAGGTCCGGCAGCCGTCCCCGCGTCGCGTCGAACTCCCCGAGCAACGGCTCCACGTCACCCCCGGCGTTCGCGACGAGGGCGAAGACCTCCGGAAGCGAGGTTCGGTCGTAGAAGGAATCGTTCGGCTCAACCCAGAGCCATACCCGCACCTCCAGCCCCGGCCCGTGCAGCCGGTCGGCGAGGAGGGCGGCGAAAAACGCTTCCAGTACCCGCCGCTCCGCCTCCGGCCACGTCCCCCGCCAGTCCGCGTAGGACAGCCGCGACAGCGCGTACTCCATGCCGCTGTGGCACGGCGCTTCTCCCGCCGCGATGAGGTCGAGGTAGCGCGGGAGGAAGTAGCGCATCTCGTCGGACCACGCGTGCGCCGAGTTGGTGTACTCCGCGAGGAGGTCCGCCGGGATCGCTCGCAGCGGCGTCGTGACGAGGGCGCGCTCGAACCTCGTGTCGTCCCCGAAGCAGACGGGGCAGCGGCAGACGTGGAGGCGCTTCCCGATGCCGTGCCCCGCGAAGGCGCGGTAGCCGTCCTCCACGGCGTCGGCGAGCCTCGGGGTCATCCGGCTCCTCCCTTCGCGGGCGCGGACCCTGGCGCGGGGCAGGGATTCCGGGCTCTCTTCCCGGTCCCATGCTCCTGCCCCACGTGCAACTCGCGACCTCCATGGCGCTCGTCGGGGCGAACGTCGCCGTCGCGAAGATCCTCGCGGAATCCCTTCCCATCGCGATGGTCGCGGGGCTGCGATGCCTCCTGGCGGTCGCCTTCCTCCTCCCCCTCGCCGCGTGGCGGGACGGCCTTCCGCTCCCGCCGCGCCCGATGCTCGGCAACCTGTTCTGGCAAGCGGTGTTCGGCACCGCCCTCTACAACGCCGCGCTCCTCGCCGGCCTCCGTCTCACCACGGCGCTGGAGGGCGGCCTCGTGCTCGCGACCATCCCCGCCGTCGTCGCCCTCGGCGGCGCGCTGTGGCTGCGCGAACGCCCCTCCCGTCGCGCCGTCGCCGCCATCGCCCTCGCGACGCTCGGCATGGCCGCGATCGTCCTCGCGCGCACCGACGCGACCGCGGGCGGCAGCGCTGTCGGCAACGCCCTCGTCTTCCTCGCGGTGCTGGGGGAAGCGGCCTACGTCCTCCTCGCGAAGCGCGCGGCGGGCGCGCCCATCCTCACCGCCGCGCTCTGGATGCAGGGCTTCTCCTCGCTCATCCTCCTTCCCTTCTGGCTCCCCGACGCATCCGCCGCCGCGGCCCTCGCGGAACCCCGCCTCCTCGTCCTCCTCCTGTTCCACGCCCTGACCGCCTCCGTCCTCTGCCTTCTTCTGTGGTACGCGGGCCTCCTCCGTGTCCCCGCCTCCCACGCGGGGGTTTTCACCGCCTTCCTCCCGGTCACCGCCGCCGCGACCGCGATCCTCGTGCTCGGCGAAGGGACCACCGCCGCGCACCTCGCGGGCTTCGCGCTCGTGCTCGGGAGCATCATTCTCGCCACGTGGCCGGCGAAACCGGGGTGAGGATCCTCCCTGACGGATCGCCGCCGGTGGTTGTCCGCGCGGTCGCGGCGGCCCTACCCTCGCGCTGCGTCAGGGAAGGCCGCCCGCCATGATCCACGTCCTCGCCATCATCACCGCGAAGTCCGGGATGCGGGAACCCGTCCTCGACGCGTTTCGCGCCAACATGCCGGCCGTTCACGCCGAGGACGGCTGCATCGAGTACGCCCCGGCGGTGGATGGGGAGGGATTCGGTGCCTTCGTGACCCCGTTCGGCGAGGACACCTTCGTGGTGATCGAGAAATGGGAGAGCGCGGACGCCCTGAAGGCCCACGCCGCCGCGCCGCACATGGCCGCCTACGCCGCGAGAACGCGGGAGATGATCGCGACCCGGGTCATCCACGTCCTCTCCCCCGCGGGCTGATGCCGCCCCGTTGAAGCCCTGGATCGCCCTCACGGGCGCCGACCTCGTCGCGGAGGGAACGGACGGGGTCGTCGCCCGTCTCTCCGCCGAATCCGCCCGCCGCGGCCTTGGCGGCGGCGCGTCGCAGGACGCGGCGTGGCGGCGCGAGGTCGCCGCCCTCATCGCCGCCGTGCGCGAGGCCGACGGCGCGGCCTGGACCATCGCCCTCGAATACGACCTCATCCGCCTGGGACGCCGCGCCGACGCGATCATCCTCACCGACCGCGCCATC
>CAXVWQ010000464.1:0-6911 GCA_964263755.1 Roseomonas sp.
GGGGGCGTCACGAACGGCCGCGCGCGGCTCCCCGTCGTCGGCGGCGTCCGCATCGTCGCGTGGCGGGAGGTCGAGGTCACCGTCCGCGACGGCATCGCCGACCTCCCCCCCGGCCACACCCTCTGCGCCATCCTCCACCGCCACGGCCGCCGCGACCCCGCCCCGATGGTCTGCCTCATGGACGGCTGGGGCGAACCGCGCGGCGCCGTCGCCACCACCATCTCCCACGACAACCACAACCTCCTCGTCCTCGGCCGCGACCCCGCGGACATGGCCGCCGCCGCCAACGCCCTCATCGCGGCCGGCGGCGGCATGTCCGTCGCCGCCGGGGGAGTCGCGACGGCCGTGATGCCCCTCCCCCTCTTCGGCCTCCTCGCCGAGACCCCGCCGCACGAGACCGCCGCCGCCTTCGCCCGCCTCCGCGCCGCGGCGGATGGGGTGATGGACTGGCAACTCCCCCACCGCGTCTTCCGCTCCGTCACCGGCGTGTCGCTGGCCTGCAACCCCGGCCCCCACCCCACCGACCTCGGCATCTCGGATGGCGGCACCGGCGCGCTCGTGGACCCGGCGGCGCCGTTGGCGGCGTGACGCCGGGGCGCGCGCACGGCACCGCCCCGCCGCCCCTGTCGCTCCGGGACGGATGGAAGCGTCTCACTGTTCGCCAAATGCCGCTGCCGCCTGGACGACTTGCGCGGCTTGGCAGTTCCGGCAGGGAGGGCCCGTACACCAAGGTGAGATCGGTGCCGTTCACTGTCCGATCGCCCACAGCCAGCGACGCGAACGCAGAAAGATTTTTCTATCGCAATCACCACGCGTTGGTTACGGTCCCGCACCGCATCAGCGGCGAAACGCGGAAGGGTCGTCCCATGCACACGGTCAGGTTCTGGACGGACGCGGCGCTCGAGAGCAACCGCCGCGACCACACCATTCCCAACCACAACCAGCGCGGCCCATTCCGAAGCGCGCGCGCCCTGGCGATGGTCCTCGTTGCCATGCACGACGCCTGGGCCTGCGTCGCCGGCGGCATGGCGCCGTATCACGCCACCGCCAATGCCGGCCCTGGCGCGACGCCCCAGGGCGCCGCGGCGGCGGCGGCGGCGCGGGTCCTGTTCGAACTCTACCCGGGCCAGATCGCCGACCTGCAGGCCGCCCATGCCTACTACGTCGAAGGGCATCCCCTCTCCCCCGCAAGCCGCGCCGTGGGCCAGGCGATCGCGGACAAGGTGCTGGCGTGGCGGGCCGGGGACGCCGCCTTCACGGGGGGGGCCTTCATGTCCACGGGCCTTCCCTACGACCACAACGTGGATCCGCTGGAGCCGGGGCAGGGCTTCGCCGGCTCCATCTGGGGGGATGCGCCGCCCTTCCTGGCGGCCATCCAGCCCTTCGCGGCGCCGCCCGGCGCGTCGGTGAACGGCGCCTTCGAACCGGGCGACCACTACGTGGCGGAGTTCGACGAGGTGAAGGCCAAGGGCGCGGAGAACAGCGCCGACCGCTCGGCGGACGAGGAGGAGATCGGCATCTTCTGGGCCTATGACGGCCCGTCGGGCATCGGGACCCCGCCGCGCCTCTACGTCCAGGTCGCCCTCGCGGTGATCGACGGCATCGCCGCGCGCCCCGGCACCTGGGGGACCGAGCACCGGGCCCTGGAACTCCTCGCCGCGGTCTGCGTCGCCATGGCCGACGCCGGCATCCAGGCCTGGCGCTACAAATACAGCCTCGTCCACATGATGTGGCGGCCCGTCCTGGGCATCCGCCGCGCCGCCCACCCCCTCACGCCCGCCGACCCGTCCTGGCGGCCGCTGGGGCGGCCCGACACGAACGGCCCCCTCCTGGCGGTCACGCCGAACTTCCCCGCCTATCCGTCGGGACACGCCACCTTCGGCGCCGCGGCCTTCGAGGTCGTCCGGCGCTACGTCCGCAAGCACGACCCGGCCCACGACTTCTCCGACGAGGAGGAGGACAACATCGCCTTCACCTTCGTCTCGGACGAGTTCGACGGGAAGAACCGGGACCCCCGGACCGGCCAGCCCCGCCCGCGCAAGGCACGAGCCTACCGGAGCCTCTGGCAGGCGATCATCGAGAACTCGGAGAGCCGGATCTTCCTCGGCGTGCACTGGCGGTTCGACGGCGTGAGCCGCAAGGGCCCGGGCGACGACAGCGTCTTCGGGCGACCGGACAACCCGGGTGACCTGGGTCTCTACGGCGGCGTGCGCCTCGGTTTCGACATCGCCCGGGCGGTCGCCGAGGAGCGCGGCTTCGCCTGAGCCGCCTAGGTCGCGGCGACGCCCTCGCCGCGACGGGCCGCCGGGAGGCGTGGAAAGCCGGGCGCGGCAAGTCTGGGACGGCGCATCGGGCGGCGCCGTTCCATCGATGCCTCGGGATGACGTTCGCGCCCCGCCCTTCCACCCCGGTCCGCCTCTTGCTTAAACGGCCTTCCCCGAGTGGACGCCACATCCTTGCCCGCACCCCTCCGCACCCGCCACTGGATCGACCTCCGCTGGCCGGAGTTCCGCACCCTCCCCCCCGAGACCGTCGCCCTCCTCCCCGTGGCGAGCGTGGAGCAGCACGGCCCGCACCTCCCCGTCTCCGTGGACACCACCATCAACCGCGGCGTCGTCGCCCGGACCCTGTCGAAGTGCCCCGCCGACCTCCCCGTCCTCGTCCTTCCCACCCAGTGCATCGGCAACGCGGTGGAACACCTCCGCTACCCCGGCACCCTCACCACCACTCCTGAAACGCTCCTCACCCTCGTCACCGACATCGGCGACAGCGTGGCCCGCGCCGGCGTGAAGCGGCTCGTCGTCCTCAACTCCCACGGCGGCAACGTCTCGGTCCTCGACATCGCCTGCCGTCGCATCCGCATCCGCAACGACATCCTCGCGGTCAGTTGCATGTGGGCCCGCCTGGGCAAGCCCGAGGCCCTGACGGACCCGACCGAAGGGCGCTTCGGCATCCATGCCGGCCGCGACGAGACCTCCGTCATGCTCGCCCTCGACGCGGCGAACGTGGACATGGCCCAGGCGCGCGACTTCCGCTCGAACTGGCAGGGGCTGGAGAACGGCTTCCCCGCCCTCGCCCCCGACCGCGGCGCTCCCCTGGCGTGGCAGGCGCAGGACCTGAATCTGGCCGGCGCCGTGGGCGACGCCGCCGCCGCCACGGCGGAGATCGGCGAGCAACTCCTCGACTTCGCCGCCGACCGCATCGTCGAGATGTTGAAGCAGGTCGCCGCCTTCGACGTCACCGCCTGGCTCGGGAACGAGCCGCGTGCCGACTGACGTCCCCGCGCTCCTCGCCGCGCTCGACGGCGTCCCCGCGACCACGGACCGCGCCCTGCTGCGCCAGAAGTCCCGTGACTTCTATTGGTACTCCCCCATCCTCAAGCCGCTGCTGGACCCCAGGTCCGCCGAGATCGTCCTGACCCCGCGCGACGAGGCCGAGGTGCTGCGCTGCCTCACCGCCTGCCGGGCCGCCGGCGTCCCCGTCACCCCCCGCGGCGCCGGCACCGGCAACTACGGCCAGTGCGTGCCGATGGAGGGCGGCGCCGTCCTCGACATGACCGCGATGACCGCTGAAGCGACCATGACGGACGGCGTCGCCACCTTCGCTCCCGGCACGAAGATGCTCGACGCCGACCTCTGGGCCCGGGAGCGCGGCTGGGAACTCCGCCTCTGGCCCTCCACCAAGCGCACCGCGACGATCGGCGGCTTCGTCGCGGGCGGCGGGGCGGGCGTCGGGGGCCTGACCCACGGCACCCTCCGCGAACGCGGCAACCTCCATTCCGTCCGCGTGGCGACGATGGAGGACCCGCCCCGCATCCTCGACCTCGCCGGCGACGAGGCGGCCCCGGTGAACCGCACCTACGGCACCACGGGCGTCCTCACCCTCGTCCGCCTGCCTCTCACGCCGGCGCAGGACTGGCGCGACATCGCCTTGACTTTCGAGGATTTCTCCACCGCCGGACGCTTCGCCAACGCCCTCGCGCACGCCGACGGCATCCCGAAGAAGATGTGCGCCCTGTTCGATCCGCGCCTGCCGCCCTTCTTCCGGGAGATCGCGGCGGTGGTCCCCGCCGGCCACACCCTCGTCGTGGCCAGCGTCGCTCCCTCCGCCCTCCGCGCTGTCGCCGACCTTGCCCGCGAACACGGCACGTCCATCGTCGCCGAGCAGGACACCGTCGCCGCCGAGCGCGACCCGGGCAAAACCCCGTTCTACGAATACTGCTGGAACCACACGACCTTGCAGGTCCTCAAGCGCGACCGCGGCTTCACCTACCTGCAATGCCGCTTCCCCTTCGACGACCCGTGGCCGGTGGTCGAACGCGCCCGCGCCGCCTTCCCGGACGACCTCTGGCTCCACCTCGAATGCAACCACTTCGGCGGCCGCTTCGCCTTCACCGCGCTCCCCGTCGTGAAGTGGACCGGCCCCGACCGCCTCGCCGAGATCATGGCCGGCCTCGACGCCATGGGCGTTGCGATCGCCAATCCCCACGTCGTCACCATCGAGGACGGCTCCGCCTATCGCCGCGTCGAGGGCGACCAGCTCGGCTTCAAGCGCATGGCCGACCCCCTCGGCCTCCTCAACCCCGGCAAGATGCGTTCCTTCGAGATGGCCGCCGCATGACCACCCAGGCCCTCATCGCCGCCACCCCCGGCCTCGACTGGTCCACCGACCCGGCGCTCGTCCGCCAGAAGTCCCGCGACTTCTTCTGGTATTCGCCCATCCTCAAGCGCCAGTTGAACCGCGTCACCGCCGAAGCCCTCGTCACCCCGCGTGACGAGCCGGAATTGATCGCCGTCCTCGCCGCCGCCCACGCGCACGGCGTCCCCCTCACCCCCCGCGGCGCCGGCACCGGGAACTACGGGCAGGCGATGCCCCTCCGCGGCGGCGTGGTGGTGGACCTCTCCGGCCTCAACCGCATCATCCACGCCTCTCCCCACGTCCTGCGGGTCCAGGCCGGCGCCAACCTCACGGCCATCGAGGCCCAGACCCGCCCCACCCACGGCGCCGAACTCCGCTTCCACCCCTCCACCCGCCGCACCGCCACCATCGGCGGCTTCGTCGCCGGCGGCTCCGCGGGCGTCGGCTCCATCACCTACGGCACGCTGCGGGAGCCGGGAAACGTCCTCGCCCTCCGCGTCCTCACCTGCGAGGCCGAGCCCCGCGCCGTCGAACTCCGCGGCCCCGACGTGCACCCGGCGATCCACGCCTACGGCACCAACGGCATCATCACGGAGGTCGAGATCCCCCTCGCCCCCGCCCATCCCTGGGTGGACGTGGCCGCCTCCTTCCCCACCCTCGCCGCCGCCTGCCGCTTCGCCGACGCCTTCGCCGGCATGGACGGCATCGCCCGGAAACTCGCCACCGTGGTGAACGCCCCGATCGCCCAGGACTACTTCCGGACCTTCGGCGCCCGCGTCCCGGCAGGCCACGCCGTGGCCATGCTGATGGTCGCCGCGCCGTTCCTGGAGACCGTGCTTCCCCTCCTGGCGGGCGCCGGCGGGACGGTGGTCCACCAGGTCGCCACCGACGACGCGGAGATCCCGCTCTACGAGCACTCCTGGAACCATACGACGCTCCAGGCCCTCAAGGTGGACCGCTCCCTCACCTATCTCCAGACGCTGTTCCCGGCGCCGGACCACCTCGCCCGCATCGCCCGCATGGCGTCCCTCCTCGGGGACGAGGCGCCGATGCACATGGAGTTCGTCCACCTGTCCGGGCAGGTCTGCGCCTTCGGGCTCCAGCTCGTCCGCTTCACGACGGAGGCGCGGCTGCGCGAGATCATCGCCCTGCACGAATCGGAGGGCTGCCCGATCTTCGACCCGCACGTCTTCTCGCTGGAGGAGGGCGGCATGAAGCGCGTGGACGCCGCGCAGCTCCTGTTCAAGCGGGAGGCGGACCCCAAGGGCCTGCTCAACCCCGGCAAGATGCTCGCCTGGGACCAGCCGGACTGGCAGCCTGGACGTCCGCAGTCGGCCCACCTGTTCGAGACCGACGCCGTCGCCCCCGCCGAGGCGCTCGAATAGGTCCCGCCGATCGCTTCCATCGCCACCGCCGCATTGCGCGCCGCGCGCCAAACGCGATACATCGCAACCACCCGGGCGCGTCGCGAAACCCGGGAATCGTCCCGTTCGGAGATTCCGTCCCGATGCAGTCCGCCCTTGCCGGCCTCTCGCTCCTCGTCCTCGGCGACAGCCACTGGTTCTCCCAGGGCTACCTCATCTCCACGCTTCAGGATCAGCTGATCCAGCGCGGCGCCCGCGTCTCGTCCTTCGGGGCCTGCGGCGCGCCGGCGAGCATCTGGCTCTCCGCCCGAGTCGCCTCCTGCGGCACCGCGCAGAGGATCGGCAACGGCCAGGTCGTCCAGGTGCGCGGCGCCAACGCCCGGACCACCCCGCTGAGCGAGCTGATCGCCCAGCACCGCCCCAACCTCATCGCCGTCTCCATGGGCGACACGATGGCCGGCTACGTCCAGCGCCAGCTCCCGCGCGACGAGATCCGCGACCAGGTCACCGCCCTGACCGACCGCATCAAGGGCGCCGGCATCCCCTGCATCTGGATCGGCCCGTCCTGGGGCACGGAGGGCGGCCCCTACCTCAAGACCTTCGACCGCGTTCGCGAGATGAACGAGTATCTCGCCACCCTCGTCGCCCCCTGCACCTACGTGGACAGCACCCGCCTGTCGCAGCCTGGCCAGTGGGCGACCTTCGACGGCCAGCACTACACGAACGACGGCTACCGCGCCTACGGCACGGCGCTCGCCACCACCATCGCGGCGATGCCCGAGGTCCGCGCCGCGATCCAGGCCCGCCCGGCGACGGGCGCCGCGCCCGCGGCCCCCGCTCCGGCCGCCCCCGCTCCGGCCGCCCCCGCTCCTGCCGCCCCCGCTCCTGCCGCCCCGGCGCAACGCCGCT
>CAXVWQ010000465.1:0-13767 GCA_964263755.1 Roseomonas sp.
CGGCTATCCCTACTGGTCGCTGTCGCAGTGGCTCAAGCGCCAGGTGAAGGGCGCGGTGAAGGCGATCGACCGCTTCGAGGTCGCGCTCGCGGGCGAGGCGCGCGCCCGCGGGCTGGACGGCGTGATCTGCGGCCACATCCATCATGCGGAGACCCGCGACATCGGCGGCATCGCCTACATGAACGACGGCGACTGGGTGGAGTCCTGCACCGCGCTCGTCGAGCACGCGGACGGCCGCTTCGAGCTGCTGGACTGGACGGTGGAGCGCCAACTCTCGCTATGGCCCGTGTCGCGCGCGGCATCCGGGCCGGGGGAACGGCGCGAGGCCGTGCCGGCGTAAGGCCTTGGCCCCCTCCCCCAACGGCGGCGCGCCGGACGGCTTGGCGGCACCGCCCGCCCGCATCCTCGTCGTCTCCGACGCCTGGCACCCCCAGGTGAACGGGGTGGTGCGGACGATGGACCGCGTCGTGACGGAACTCCGCGCGGGCGGCGACACGGTGGAGGTGGTCGGGCCCGAGCGCTTCCTCTCCATCCCCGCGCCGTCCTACCCGGAGATCCGGCTGGCGGTGCTGCCGCGCCGGCGGCTGACGACGATCGCCGACGCCTTCGCGCCGGATGCCGTGCACATCGCGACGGAGGGACCGCTGGGCTGGGCGATGCGCGGCCTGTGCCGGCGGCGCGGGTGGCGCTTCACCACCTCCTTCCACACGAAGTTCCCGGACTACCTCCACGCCCGCACGCGCGTCCCGGTGGCGTGGTCCTGGGCGGTGATGCGCCGCTTCCATGCCACGTCGCACGCCGTCCTCGTCGCGACGCCGTCGCTCGCGCGCGAACTCCACGCGCGGGGCATCCGCCACACCGCGCCCGGGACGCGCGGCGTGGACCTGGACCGGTTCCGGCCGGCGCCGCGCGACGCCTACGCGGGGTTGCCCCGCCCCGTCTTCCTCTGCGCCGGCCGGGTCGCGGTGGAGAAGAACATCGAGGCCTTCCTCTCCCTCGACCTCCCCGGCTCGAAGGTCGTGGTGGGGGACGGGCCGGCGCGGGCGGGGCTGACGGCGCGCTTCCCGGCGGCGCACTTCACCGGCTACCGCGACAACGGGGCGCTCGCCGCCTCCTACGCGGGCGCCGACTGCTTCGTCTTCCCCTCCCGCACCGACACCTTCGGGCTGGTGCTGCTGGAGTCGCTCGCGAGCGGCACGCCCGTCGCGGCCTTCCCCGTCACCGGCCCGCTCGACGTGATCGGGGATGCGCCGGTCGGCGCGCTGTCGGAGGACCTGCGGGCGGCCTGCCTCGCGGCGCTGTCGGCCGACCGCGCGGCCTGCCGCCGCCACGCCGAGGGCTTCTCCTGGGCGGCCTGCGCCGCGAGCTTCCGCGCGGTGCTGGCGCCGGCGGCCGCGCGCGCCGTGGGATCGCGGATGTCGGGCGGGAGGGTGTGATGGTCGGCCCCTTCGGCGCGGCCCGTTCATGCGCCGCCGGGGCGGGGTGTCCTCCTCTACGCCGACCGCGTCGCCGCCCCGCGTCCGATCAACCCGGCCCTGAGCCGCCCGGACGCCGCGTCGATGGCCGTCACCGTCAGCAGGATCAGCAGCACGATGAAGGCGACCACGCCCCATTCCAGCGTGCGGATCATCTCCGACAGCATCAGCCCGATCCCGCCGGCCCCCACGATCCCGATGATGGCGGAGGACCGGGTGTTGCTCTCGAACATGTAGAGCACGTGCCCCGCCATGACCGGCAGCACCGACGGCAGCACGCCGAAGCGGATGCCGGCGAGCCGCCCGCCGCCCGCGGAGGCCACGCCCTCCACGGGCTTGCGGTCCGCCGCCTCGATGGCCTCGGAGAAGAGCTTGCCGAAGGTGCCGATGTCGGAGGTCATGATAGCCAGCACCCCGGCGAAGGGCCCGAGGCCGACGACGGAGACCCAGATGAGCGCCCAGATGAGCGAATCGATCCCGCGGACGCCGTCGAGCGCCCGGCGCGACAGGAAGTGGACGACGCGCCCGAGCGAGGTGTTGCGCGCCGCGAGGAAGCCGAGCGGGAAGGCGATGACCGCGGCCAGGAGCGTGCCGAGGAAGGCGATCGCCAGCGTCTCCGCGAGCCCGCGGAAGATGAGGACGGCGCGGGTCCAGGTGCCGGGATGCGGCGGGATCATCAGGCCGAGGAAGCGCAGCAGCTGCTCGAAGCCGCCGGCGATGCGGCCGGGCGAGAATTCGAGCCGCCACAGCCCGAAGGCCAGCAGCCCCGCCGCGGCGGCGAGCAGCAGCAACCCGCGCAGCCGCGCCGGCGGCAGGGCGCGGAAGGGCCCGGGATGGCGGGCGCGCAGGCCGGGGAGGTCGGCGAGCGCCGCGGCCCGCAGGCCGCCGGGCCGGATGGTCGCGCTCATGCCGTCCGCTCCATCGCGCCGATCAGCCCGTGCCGCACCCGCTCCGTGACGAGGTCGATCACCATCACGGTGAGGATGATCAGCAGGAGGATGGCGGCGATGTCGTTGTAGTAGAACTTGCGGATCGCCTCGATGAGGTCCTGGCCGATGCCGCCCGCCCCCACGAAGCCGAGGACGGAGGCCTGCCGCACGTTGATCTCGAAGCGCAGCAGGGCGTAGCTCACGAAGTTCGGCAGCACCTGCGGCAGGGCCGCGAAGCGCACCGTCGCGGACCAGGAGGCGCCGGCGGCGGTCGCCCCCTCCACCGGCTTCATGTCGATGTTCTCCACGACCTCGGAGAACAGTTTTCCGAGTGCCCCCATGGAGTGGATCGCGAGCGCCAGCACGCCAGGCACCGGACCGAGCCCGAAGGCAATGACGAAGACGAGGGCGAAGACGATGTCGGGGACGGTGCGGCAGAATTCGAGGAACCGCCGCGCCGCGCCGCGCGCCCAGGGGTTGCGGACGAGGTTGGCGGACGCGACGAAGGACAGGAGGAAGCCGCCGATCGCGCCGAGCACGGTGCCGACGTAGGCGATGAGCAGCGTGTCCGCGAGGAGCAGCCCCCACTTGCGCCAGCCCCAGAGCCACTCCGCCGGATCGGTCCAGACCCGGCCGCCGCCGGCCTCCAGCGCCGTGATCCGGTCGAAGTAGCCGAGGAAGCCGCCGAGGTGCTCCCACAGCCGCGGCAGGTCCACCTCCGCCACCCACCCCGCCAGCACCGACAGGGCGGCGACCGCGATGGCCAGGACCAGCGCGCGGCGGCGCGGGCCCCGGCCGGCCGCGCGGTAGCCGTCCAGCAGTTCGGCCAGCCGCGCGTCCGGCAGGCGGGGAAGCGCCGTCGCCACGGGGGATCAGCCGCGCCGGCGCAGGTTGTCCACGAAGCGGTTGAGTTCGATGATCGGGTCGTAGGCGGCGTTGTCCACCGCCTCCAGCGGGCCCTGCTTTCCCTCGTAGATCGCGTCGAAGGCGCGGCGGTCCGCGGTGTGCAGCTCCAGCACCGCCGACCGGATCGCCGTCCGCAGCTCCTCCGGCAGCGCGTCGAGGTAGGCCATCGGCGAGTTCACGATCTGCTCGGACTTGAAGATGATGCGGAAGTCGGCGGCGCGCACCATGCCCTTGCGTTCCATGCGCAGGAGGTTGCTCTCCGTCTCGTCGTTCCACCAGTTCGCGGCGCAGTCCACCGTGCCCTGGTTCAGCGCGATGATCGCGTTCTCGTGGGAGCCCGTGTAGACGACGCGCCCGAAGAACCCCTCCGGGGTGATCCCCATCGCGTTCAGGGCGAAGCGCGGCACGTTGTTGCCCGACGTCGAGTTGGGATCGACGAGGCCCATGTTGCGCCCGCGCAGGTCCTGAACCTGCCGGAAGGCGCTGTCGCTCTTCACGTAGAGGACGGAGTGGTAGCCCTTCGTGCCGTCGAGGTTCGTCTCGATGGCGAAGGCGGTGATCCGCGCGCCCGTCATCAGCGCCCGCGCGAAGGAGGAGGGGCCGTAGGAGGCGATGTGGATGTTGCCGGCCCGCTGGCCCTCGATCACCGCGGCGTAGTCGCTCGCGATCCGGAGCGTCACGCGGGTGCCGAGGCGGCGGGACAGGTAGGCCGTGAACGGCGCGTAGCGCTCCGTGACGCCGGAGGCGTTCTCGGAGGGGATGATGGCGAAGACGAGTTCCGGGAAGCGCGCGGCCCAGGACGGGGCCCCGGCCGTCGATTGCGCGAAGGCGGGAGCGGCCAGCAGGCCGGCGGAGGCGCCCAGCAGGGCGCGGCGGTGCAGGGTCATCGGTGGTCTCCGTGCGGGGGTGTCAGGTGGCGATGAGGAAGGGGCTCGGCGGCGCCGCAGGTGCCGTGACCGCGGCCGGCGCGTCCACCACGTCGCCCGCCTCCAGCCCGTAGAGTCGGCGCGCCGCCTCGTCGTCGAGGGCGTCCGGGGGGCCGTCGAACACCAGCCGTCCGTCGGCGAGGCCGATCAGCCGGTCGCAATAGGCCTTCGCCACGTCGAGCGCGTGCAGGTTGCACAGCACGGTGATGCCGTATTCCCGGTTGATCCGCGCCAGCGCGTCCATCACCACCCGCGTGTTGCGCGGATCGAGCGAGGCGATGGGCTCGTCCGCGAGGATGATGTCGGGCTCCTGCACGAGCGCGCGGGCGATGGCGACGCGCTGCTGCTGCCCGCCGGACAGCGTGTCCGCCCGCTGCGCCGCGATCTCGCCGATGTCGAAGCGTTCCAGCGCCGTCAGGGCGACGGCGCGGTCCTCCTCCGACCACAGGCGCAGCAGCGCGCGGTGCGTCGGCACGTGGTGCAGCCGGCCGACGAGCACGTTCGTCAGCACGTCGAGGCGGCCGGAGAGGTTGAACCCCTGGAACACCATGGCGCAGCGCGCCCGCCACGCCCGCAGGTCGCGCCCGCGCAGGCCAGCGACGTCGCGCCCCTCCCACAGGATGCGGCCGGCCGAGGGGTCCACAAGGCGGTTGATCATCCGCAACAGGGTGGACTTGCCGGCGCCGGAGCGGCCGATGACGCCGACGAAGGCGCCGCGCGGCACCTCCAGGCAGAGGTCGTCCACCGCGATCCGCTCGCCGTAGCGGCGGGTCAGCCCCTCGATGATCAGCATGGGGCGTCCCCTAGGCCGAGTCCGTGACGGCCCGGTGATCCGGCGATGACGGATCGGCGACGATCGGCGGCCTCAGCCGGTGCCCGGGTCGTGCTTCGCGCAGAACGCCGCCGCCCCGAGCGTCCGGAAGTCCGCCAGCGCCTCACCGAGCCGGTCATGCGGCCAGTCCCACCACGCGATCCGGTGCAGCGCCGCGATCACCTCCGGCGGGAAGCGGAACCGGATCACCCGCGCCGGCACCCCGACGGCCACCGCGAAGGCCGGCACGTCCTTCGAGACGACCGCCCCCGCCCCGATCGCCGCGCCGGCGCCGACGCTCACGCCCGGCAGCAGCACCGCCGCATGGCCGATCCAGACGTCCGGCCCGAGGGTCACGGGCGAGCCGCGGCGCCAGTCGAAGAACGCCGCGTCGTCGTCCCCCAGCCCGTAGGCGGCGGAGCGGTAGGTGAAGTGGTTCAGCGCCACCCGGTCCAGCGGGTGGTTCCCCGGGTTGATCCGGACGTTCGCGGCGATGGAGCAGAACCGCCCGACGCGCGCGTAGATGATGTCGCCGTCCTCCCCCACGTAGGCGTAGTCCCCGAAGACCGTCTCCGCGATGCGCGTCCCGGCGCCCACCTCGCAGAACCGACCGAAGGTGCTGTCCCGCACGCGGGCGGTGGGGTGGATGGCCGGCGCCTCGCCCAGCCCCTTGCCGGCGGTGTCGGGGTCAGTGCGGGGCGGATGGCTCAAGGCGGTGGGATGTCCCGTGCGCGGCGCGGCCGGGATGGATCGCGCGCCGTGTCCCCGCGGCCTTCCCACCATCGCGCCCCCGCGTCGCGCGAAGCTTTCGTGACGGGGACGTCGCGCGCTTGTCATCCCGCCGTCAGGCCGGCGTCATCCAACCTGTTGCAAAGGACGCCCATGACCCCCGCGGCCGGTGCCGAAGCGCCCCCACTCCCGACCACCCCCCGCCGGCCCGTGGCGGCATGACGCCCCTGGCCTGGGCGGGAACCGCCCTCGCCCTGCTCGCGGGCGCCAACCTCGGCAGCCTCGCGCTCGCGGCGGGCCGCCTGCGCCGCCGGACGCCGCGGCCGATCCGCCACGCCGACCCCGTGACGATCATCCGCCCGGTCTGCGGCCTGGAGCCCTTCGCCGAGGAGACCCTCGGGAGCGGCTTCGCCCTCGATCACCCGGCCTTCGAACTGATCCTCTGCGTCCAGCGCGGCGACGACCCGGTGATCCCGCTCGTCCGCCGCCTCATCGCCGCGCATCCCGGCGTGGCGGCGCGGCTGCTGATCGGGGACGACCGGATCAGCGGCAACCCCAAGCTCAACAACTGCGTGAAGGGCTGGGAGGCCGCGCGGCACGACCGCGTCGTGCTCGCCGATTCCAACGTGCTGATGCCGCCGGACTATCTCCAGCACCTCCTCGGGGCGTGGCGCGCCGACACCGGCCTCGTCTGCTCCACCCCCCTCGGCACCCGCGCGGAGGGCTTCTGGGCCGACGTCGAGTGCGCCTTCCTCAACACCCTCCAGGCCCGCTGGCAGTATGCGGGGGAGGCGGTCGGCCTCGGCTTCGCGCAGGGCAAGAGCATGCTCTGGCACAAGCCCTTCCTCGAAGCCCATGGCGGCATCCGGGCGCTCGCGGCGGAGATCGCGGAGGACGCGGCGGCCACGAAACTCGTCCGCGCCGCCGGCCGCCGCGTCCACCTCGTGGATTCGCCCTTCGACCAGCCCCTCGGGCGCCGCACGGCCCGCCAGGTGTGGGACCGCCAGCTTCGCTGGGCCCGGCTGCGCCGCGTGACCTTCCCCCTGTTCTACGCGCCGGAGGTCCTGACGGGGGCGACCGTGCCGCTGCTCCTCGCCCTCGTCCTGACGGGCGGTGCCCCGCTCGCCGCGGGGGCGGTGGCCGCGCTGTGGTACGGGACGGAGGCGGCCCTGGCCGGCGCCAAGGGCTGGCCCCTCTCCGGCCGTCTCGTCCTCGCCATGCTGGTGCGGGACGCGATGCTGCCGGCGGTGTGGCTCGCCGGGTGGACGACGGGCGAGACGGTCTGGCGGGGGAACACCGTGCCGTTCGACGGCGCGGTCTCCGCCCCCGCCCTGCGCCGGGGCTGACCGCCCGGGCCGCCTCCGTGAGCCGGCGGGACGCGCGGCGGGAGGGCGGCGCCCGGGGGGTCGTCGCGGTCGCCGCCCGGATGTGGCCAGCGCGCCGGCCGTGCTAGGGGACGGGCTTCCCGGTCCGGAGGCGGTGACGCGGGGGCCGCCGGCCATGCGAGGACGCCCGATGAACGAACTTGAGACGCGCATCCTCGATGCGGTGACGCTCGACGCCCCCTGGGACCTCGTCGAGGCCTTCTCCCGCATGCCCCGCTGGATGCCGGAGGACGTGGACCGCGGCGCCGACGCGATCGTGGAGCGGCTGGGGCGGCACGGCGTGCCGGTGACGGTCCACCGGCCGGACATCTACCTCTCCATCCCCCTCTCGGCGTCCGTGGAGGCGGGCGGGGTGACGCACCGCGCGAAGCCGCCGACCTCCGGCCTGCCGGTGCCGGAGGGGCGGACGGCGCCGCTCGTCCATCTCTCCGCCAACCCCGCGGCGCTGCGCTCCTACTCCCGCGACATCGCCGAATTGTTCGGCGGCTCCATCGCCTCGGAGGATGAGGCGCGGGCGAAGGTCGCGGGGCGGATCGTCGTGACGGAGGGCTTCGGCAACCCCGCGCTCACCTCCCTCGTCGAGGAATGGGGCGGCCTCGGGCTGATCGCGGCCAATCCCGGCACGGACATCCACTGGGGCACCTGCACGACGATCTGGGGCACGCCCGACCTCGACGACTGGCCGCGCAAGCCGGGGGTCCCCGTGGTGGCCGTGAACCGCGACACGGGGATCGCCTTGCGCGCCCTGGCCGAGGCGGGCGGCGAGGCCACGATCCGCACCGAGCTGATGGAAGGCGTCTTCCCGCAGAAGATCCCCGTGGTGACCATCCCCGCCGCCGACGGCAGCCCGGACTTCGTGCTCGTGCACGGCCACTACGATTCCTGGGACGTCGGCGTGGGCGACAACGCCACGGGGAACGCGACGCTGCTGGAGATGGCGCGCGTGCTGTGGGCGAACCGTGACGCGTTGAAGCGGGAGGTGCGGATCGCCTGGTGGCCCGGCCACTCCACCGGGCGCTACGCCGGCAGCACGTGGTATGCGGACGCCTTCGCGATCGACCTCGACGAGAACTGCGTCGCCCAGATCAACTGCGACAGCCCGGGCTGCCGCTGGGCGACGAGCTTCCACCTGACGACGACGATGAGCGAGACCGCCACCCTCGTCCGCGACGCGATCACGACGGTGGTGCCGGACGCGGCCTTCGCGACGCGGCGGCCGAAGCAGGCGGGCGACTGGTCGTTCAACAACATCGGGATCACCGGCTTCTACATGCTGTCCTCCACGATGCCGGAAGCGGCGCTGCGGGAGCACGGCTACTACGAGGTCTCCGGCTGCGGCGGGAACATCGCCTGGCACACGGAGAACGACACGCTGGAGATCGCGGACCGGGACTCCCTGCTGCGCGACATCCGCATCTACCTCCTCTCCACGCTGCGCGTCGCGAACGCCGATGTGCTGCCTTTCGACTTCGTCGCGACGGCCGACGAGTTCGCGACGACGGTGGAACGCTACGCGCGCGCCGCCGGTGACCACGCGGACCTGACGCCGGCGCGGGAGGCGGTGGCGGCGTTCCGGGCGGCCGTCGCGGACTTCCACGCCGGCGCGGCTTCGGGCCGGGTGCCGGCGGCGCGGGCCAACGCGGTGCTGAAGGGGCTGGCGCGCATCCTCGTGCCGATCAACTTCACCCGCGGGCCGCGCTTCGGGCACGACCCCGCCTTCACCACGCCGGCGCTGCCGGGCCTCGCGGTGGCGCTGGAGTTCGGGAAGCACGCGGGGCTGACCCTCGCCTTCGCGAAGACGCAGCTGATGCGCGGGCAGAACCGGACCGTCGCCGCGCTGCGGGCGGCGACGCGGCTCGTGGCGGGCTGACGCCGTGCGGGTCGCGGTCATCAACGATCACGGGGGATTGGCGCGGGAGGCGGCGCTGCTCGACCGCCTGCCGGACCTCCGCCGCCTCGTCACCCATGGCATGGCCAACGCCGCGCTCGACATGGACGCGCTGCGGGCGCGCGGCGCGACGGTGTGCGGCACCACCCTCGGCGATCCGGGCGCGACGGTGGAACCGGCCTGGGCCCTCATCCTCCGCCGCCCCTGCCTCGTTGCGGGCCAGCGAAGCCGCCGGCGCGGGGCGCGTCAGTCCAGCGTCTCCATCAGCCGTCGCAGCAGCGTCGCGCGGGGGACGAGGGCGGGGAGGAAGATCTGCTCGTGGTCCGCGTGCCCGCCGGTGCCGTCGGCGCCGAGGCCATCGAGGGTGGGGGCGAGGTCGGCGGTGAAGTTGCCGTCGCTGCCGCCGCCGGTCTTCAGGTCGTGCAACTCGAAGCCGATCTCCGCGGCCAGGGCGCGGGCGCGTTCGAACAGCGCGGCGATGGCGGGCGACTTCTCGTAGGGCGGGCGGTTCAGGCCGCCGGTGACGGTCACCGTCACGTCGGGGTCGTGCGGCGCCAGCCCCAGCACCTGCGGGACCATCTCCTCCGCCAGCGCCGGGCTCGGCAGGCGCATGTCCACGAGCGCCCGCGCCTCCGCCGCCACGACGTTGGCGCGCGTGCCGCCGGAGACGACGCCGACGTTCACGGTGACGCCGCGGTCGTAGTCGGTCAGCCCGTGCAGGAACAGGATGTGCCGCGCGAGTTCGGCGATGGCGGAGCGTCCCTCGTGGTGGCGGGAGCCGGAATGGGCGGCGCGACCGCGCGCCACGATCTCGAACCGCGCCGCGCCCTTGCGGGCCGTGACGATCTTCCCGCCCTCCCGCGCCGGCTCCGTCACCAGCACGAACTTGGCCCGCCGCGCGAGGTCGCGGATGAGTTCGCGGCTCGTCGGGCTCCCCACCTCCTCGTCGGAGGTGAAGAGGTGCGTCACGGGCAGGGGCGTCGTGCGGCCCTCGCGGATCAGCGCCGCCATCGCCTCGAAGGCCAGCCGCGCGCCGCCCTTCATGTCGGCGATGCCGGGGCCGTAGGCCACGCCGTCCGCCACCCGGAACGGCATCCGGGCCAGCGAGCCCATCGCGTGCACGGTGTCGAGGTGCGACAGGACGAGGATGCCCGGCGCATCGCCGCCCCAGGGCGCGCGGACGATGAGGTGGTCGCCGTATCCGTCGCGGCCGGGGACGCGCTCCGTGCCGGCGCCGAGGGCCCCCGCCTCCACCGCGACCTTCGCCATGAGGGCGGAGACGGCCTCCGGCGCATCCGTCGGGCTCTCGTGCTCCACCCAGCCGCGGATGCCGGAGAGGAGGGCGTCGGCGTCGAAGGCGGGCATGGCGGATCCTGGGTGGCGCGGGGCACCGAAGCATCGCGACCCCGGCGCGGCAAGGCGCGGAGCTTCCGGCCCCGCCCGGCCCGTGCCAGCCTCCGCGGAAGGAGGATCACGACGATGGCCGACCTGCCCGAAGCCCCGCGTGCCACGGCGATCACCGACGCCGTGTCCGGCCCGGCGATGATGGCTGACCTGCGGGAGATCGCGCGCCGGGTGAAGCTGTCCGGCACGGCGGAGGAGCGCGAGGCGCTGGATTTCGTCCGCTCCCGCATGGACGCCTACGGCTTCCGCACGGCGGTGCTGACGCACGACGCCTACATCAGCCTTCCCGGCGATTGTTCCGTGACGGTGGACGGCCGCGCGCTGGAGGCCATCACCCACTCCTTCTCCCTCCCCTCGCCGGAGGGCGGGCTGCGCGGCGTGCCGGTGCATCTCGGCGCGGGAACCGACGCCGACTTCGCCGGCCGCGACGTGGCGGGGCGGATCGTGCTGCTGGACGGCATGGCGACGCCCGCCACGGCGGTCCGCGCCACGCGGGCCGGCGCGGCGGGGCAGCTGCACGTCAGCCATCACGAGCACAAGCACGAGATGTGCATCTCCCCCGTCTGGGGCAGCCCCTCCGCGCGCACGCTCGCGCAGATGCCCGCGACGGTCGCCGCCACGGTCTCGCTCGCGGACGGCACCGCGATCAGGGACGCCCTGGCGCGCGGCGGAAGCCCGGAGATCACGAGCCGCGCCGCCGTCGACACCGGCTGGCGCAAGACCCCCATCCTCGTCGCCGAACTCGACGCGCCCGCGGGCGCGGACGCGCCCTTCGTCATGCTCTCCGGCCACCATGACACCTGGTACTTCGGCGTGATGGACAACGGCTCCGCCAACGTCGGCATGATGGAGGTCGCGCGCCTCGCGGCGGGACGCCGCGATGATTGGACCCGCGGCCTGCGCGTGGTGTTCTGGTCCGGCCACTCGCACGGCCGCTACTCCGGCTCCGCCTGGTATGCGGACGCCTTCTGGGACGAGCTGGACGCCCGCTGCGCCGCGCACGTCAACGTGGACAGCCTCGGTGGCGTCGGCGCCACCGCGCTCGGCCATTCCGCGGCGATGACCGACCTGCGCCACCTCGCGCGCGATGCGGTGGAGGCGCACGCGGGGACGCCCTACACCGGCAAGCGCAAGGCCCGCTCCTCCGACGACAGCTTCGTCGGCATCGGGATCCCCTCGATGTTCGGCTCCGTCTCCGAACAGGCGACGCGCCACGCCGCTGCGCGAAACGCGCTGGGCTGGTGGTGGCACACGCCGCACGACCTGCTGGACAAGGTGGACGAGGCCAACCTCGTCCGCGACACGACGGTGCTGACGGAGGTGGTGTGGAGGCTCCTCTCCGAACCCGTCCTGCCGCTGGACCACGGCGCGACGGCGGACTCGCTGCTGGGCGAACTCGCCACCCTGCACGACGCCCTGGGCGATCGCTTCCCCGTCGCGCCGCTCATCGCCCTGGCCGAGGGCGTGCGCGACGCCGGGGCCACCGTCGCCGCCCGCGCGCCGAACGCCGGCGGCGCGGCGGCGGCGCGCGCCAGCCTCGCCCTCATGCGCGCCTCCCGCGCCCTCATCCCCGTGGACTACGCGAACGGGGAGCGCTTCGACCCGCCAGCGGCCCTGCCCGTGCCCGCGTGGTCGGCGCTGGAACCCCTGCGCGCCCTCGCCGCCGTGCCGGACGGCACGGACGAGGCGCGGTTCCATACCGTGGACGCCACCCGCGCGCGCAACCGCGTGGCGCACGCGCTGCGGGAGGCAAAGGCGGCGCTGAACGAGGCCGCCGCCGCGCTCGGGTAGGTCAGCCGCGGTCCAGCGCCCGCACGTCCTCCCGCCGTTGCAGCCACCACGCGTAGGGAGGGGGCAGCAACTCGTGCGGCTTCGCCATCCCGAGCTCCGCCGCCGCGTGGGCCGGCCAGTTCGGGTTCCACAGCATCTCCCGCGCCAGCGCGACGAGGTCGCAGCGGCCGTCCCGCAGGTAGCCCTCCGCCTGCACTGCGCCGGTGATGAGGCCGACCGCCATCGTCGGGATGCCCGCCTGTCGCCGGATATGTTCCGCGAAGGGCACGTGGTAGCCCGGCACGCGGGGAACGAGATGCAGCGTCAGCGGCCCTTCGATGCCGCCGGAGGAGCAGTCCAGCACGTCCACGCCGCGCGCCTTCAACTCGTGCGCCAGGACCGTGGTGTCGTCCAGGTCCCAGCCGCCGCCCGCACCGTCCACGCAGGAGGCGCGGAAGAACAGCGGCCGGTCGGCGGGCCAGGCGTCGCGCACCGCCTCGATGAGTTCCAGTCCGAAGCGCATCCGCCCGCCGATGTCGCCGCCGTAGCCGTCCGTGCGGTGGTTGGTGATGGGGGAGAGGAACTGCTGGACGATGTAGCCGTGCGCCCCGTGGATCTCCACGATGTCGAAGCCCGCGTCGAGGCAGCGCTTCGTCGCCTCCACGTGCAGATGGATGACGTCGCGGATGTCGTCCGCGTCCATCGCCCGCGGCACGGGCGCACCGGGCCTGGACGGGATGGGGGAGGGCGCGATCCCCGCCCAGGGCGCGCGTCCCGCCGCGGCGTCCTCCTCCCCCAGCGGCGCGAAGCCGTCCCACGGCGCGCGCGTCGCGACCTTGCGGCCAGCGTGGCCCAGCTGCATCGCCGCCGCGGCGCCCTGGCCGCGGATGAAGTCGGTGATCCGGCGCCACGCGCGGGCCTGTTCGTCCGTGTAGATGCCGGGGCAGTCGTAGGTCTTGCGGGATCGGAGGGAGACGGAGGTCTCCTCGCAGAACACGATCCCCGCGCCGCCCATCGCGAACTTGCCGAGATGGACGAGGTGCCAGTCGGTCGGCGCGCCGTCCACGGAGCAATACTGGGACATCGGCGACACGGCGATGCGGTTCCGCACCGTCAGGCCGCGGAGCGTGAGCGGGGAGAGGAGCATCGGCGGGGCGCCGGGGCCGTCGGTCATGGGGGCGGCGTAGCACGGATCGCGCCGCGCGTTGCCGCGCCCCCCCGCCGATGGGTCAGAACCGCCGCAGCAGCCGGTCGATGTAGTCCAGTTCCGGCGGCGGCCGTTCGCGCTCGGCGGAACGGCGGCGCAGCTCGTCCTGCAACTGCCGCGTCCGCAACTGCTCGGCCTCGTCGGGAACGCGGGTATCGCCCCCGTCCTCGTTCGTCCCGCTCGCCTCCCGCAGCCGGCGCCCGAGGGGATCGCGCCCCTCGCCCTGCTGCGCCATCTGGTCCTGTCCCTCACCCCCGCCCCCGCCGCCCTCCGCCATGGCGTCGCCGCCCTCGCCCTCGCCCTCCCCTTCGCCTTCTCCCTCGCCGGGCTGCGGCGG
>CAXVWQ010000466.1:0-3585 GCA_964263755.1 Roseomonas sp.
GAGAGCCGCCGCCGCCCGCGCCGCCATGGCCGCCAGGAGCACGAACGCCGCCAGCCGCGCCGCCTCCGTCACGGCGCGTCCCGGCACCGGCGACCACGCCGCCGCCGCCACGCCCCAGGTCAGGAGCGCGACCGCGATCCACGCCGGCATCGACCGCGGCGGCCACGGCCATGCCCCCCGGTGGACGCGGTGCGACGCGATCATCACCAGCAGCCCGCCGAGGGCCATCGGAGCGAGCGCCCGGTGCTGCAGCACCACCGCCGCCGGCGCTGCCGCCAGCACGACCGCCAGCGCGACCTCCGGCGGCGCGATCCACCGCCGCCAGATCGGCATCGCCGACGTCTTCGGCCCGTGGGGCCTCAGACCGTCGCGGCCGTCGGCTCCCGCGCGACCTCCTCGATCAGGCGGCCGAGGGCGCGGTCCCACGCGCCGAGCATCTCGTCCAACTCGGCCTCCGTCATCACCAGCGGCGGTGAGAAGGCGACGGCGTCGCCCGGCAGGACGCGGAGGATGAGGCCCTCCGTCTCCGCGAGGGCCACGGCGCGCGCGGCGATCCTGCGCGCGGGGTCGAAAGGCTTCTTCGTGCCCGGGTCCTCCGCGAACTCGACCGCCCCGAAGAAGCCGATCCCGCGGACCTCCCCCACCATCGGGTGGTCGGCGTAGCGCCGCAGCCCCGCCTGCAGCCGCGGCCCGACGCGGCCGATGTGCGCCACCACGTCCATCTCGTCGTAGATGCGCAGCACCTCCGCCGCGACCGCCGCCGCCACGGGGTGCCCCGAATAGGTGAAGCCGTGCCCCCAGGTGCCGACGGTGTCGGAGCCCTCGGACAGCGCGTCGTACACCCGCTCGTTCACCATGACAGCGGAGATCGGCAGGAAGGAGGAGGAGAGCGCCTTGGCGCAGACGAGGATGTCCGGCGCGATGCCGAAGGTCTGCGACCCCCAGTAGTTCCCGGTGCGTCCGAAGCCGCAGATCACCTCGTCCGCGATCAGCAGCACGTCGTGGCGGCGCAGCACCTCCTGCATCTTCTCGAAGTAGCCGCGCGGCGGCACGATCACGCCGCCCGCGCCCATCACCGGCTCCGCGATGAAGGCCGCGACGGTGTCCGGCCCTTCGCGCAGGATCATCGCCTCCAGGTCGGCGGCGCAGCGGGTGGCGAAGTCCTCCTCCGACTCACCCGGCATCCCCTCGCGGTAGTGATGCGGCCTGGAGGTGTGCAGGATGCCCGCGATCGGCAGGTCGAACAGGCGGTGGTTGTACGGCAGCCCCGTGAGCGAGGCGGAGGCGACCGTCACCCCGTGATAGGCCCCGATCCGCGAGATGATCTTCTTCTTGTCCGGCCGCCCCATCGCGTTGTTGACATACCAGACCATCTTCACCGCCGTGTCGTTCGCCTCCGACCCGGAATTGGCGAAGAACACCTTGCTCATCGGCACCGGCGCGCGGGCCAGCAGCATCTCCGCCAGCTCCACCTGCGGCTCGTGCCCCTTGCCGGTGAAGGAATGGTAGAAGGGCAGCCGCCGCATCTGCCGCGCCGCGACCTCGACGAGCCGTTCGTTGGAGAAGCCGAGCGAGGCGCTCCACAGGCCGGCCATGCCGTCGATGTAGCCCCGCCCGTTCTCGTCGAAGACCCGCACGCCCTCCCCGCGCGCGATCATCAGGCCGCCGGTGCGGCGGTGCGCGGCGTGGTTCGTGTAGGGGTGCAGCACCGAGGCGATGTCGCGCGCCGCGACCGAATTGGCGCCGTGCGGGGGGATGTGGGTCACTCTGGTCCGGTTCCGATGCTCGCGGCGATGGTAGCCCCCCGGCGCTCCCGGCCCAACCCCGCGCCTCGCGAGGCGGCGCAGGGTCCTGTGGCGGGGCATGGCCGCGCCGGGGATGCCGCGCCATCTCCTCGCCCTCGCGAGGATCCGCGACGACCTGGCGCCGAGCGTCCTCACGCCGCCGCATCCCGTCCCCGCGACCCGTGGCTGGCAAGCCGTCCCGATGCCGCTCCCGTTCCGTTCACCGAAACATTGCGCGTTCCCCGCATCCGGTCGGAGAACCCGCGCGTAGAGTCATGTTTGCGGTTCGCCCGCGGTCGGCGCATCCTGCGCGCACCCGCCGCATGACCGAGATCAAGCCGCACGCCGCCCACTGGGGCTATTTCGACGCCGTGGTCCGCGACGGCCGCGTGACGGAGGCGCGTCCCTTCGCCCGCGACCCCTTCCCCGGCACGCTGCTGCGTTCGATCCCGGATGCCGTCCACGCCGAATGCCGCGTGGACCGCCCGCACGTCCGGGCCGGCTGGCTGCGCGGCGAACGACGCGGCGCGACGCGCGGCACCGACCCCTTCGTCCCCGTCTCCTGGGACCGCGCCACCCGGCTCATCGCCGACGAGATCGCCCGCACGCGCGGCGAGCACGGCCACGACGCCATCCTCGGCGGCTCCTACGGCTGGGCCTCCGCCGGGCGCTTCCACCACGCGCGGTCGCAGCTGCACCGCTTCCTCGGCCTCGGCGGCGGCTTCGTGTCGCAGGTCACGAACTACTCCTACGGCGCGGGGATGACGCTGCTGCCGCACCTCCTCGGCACGAACGACCCGGCCACCGGACCCGCGACGGACTGGGACGCCATCGCGGCCAACGCCCGCCTCATGCTCTGCTTCGGCGGCTTGCCCCTCAAGAACGGCCTCGTCACCGCCGGCGGGGCGGGGGCGCACGACTACGTCCCGCTGATGCGCCGCGCCCGCGCGGCGGGCCTCCGCTTCGTCAACATCGGTCCACTGCGCGACGCCTGCGCGCCCTTCCTCGACGCCGAATGGCTCCCCCTCCGCCCGGGCTCCGACACGGCGATGCTCCTGGCGATGATCCACGCCATCGTGTCGGCGGGCCTGGAGGACGGCGACTTCCTCGCCCGCAAGGCCCACGGCTGGGACCGCCTCCGCGCCTACGTCCTCGGCGAGGCCGACGGCACGCCCAAGACCCCCGAATGGGCCGCCCCCCTCACCGACCTCCCCGCCGCCACCATCCGCGCCCTGGCGCTGGAGGCCGCCCGCACCCCGACGATGCTCACCACCACATGGTCCGTGCAGCGCGCCGAGAACGGGGAACAGCCGTGGTGGGCGCTGATCGCGCTGGCGTCCGTGCTCGGAAGCATCGGCCGGCCCGGCCTCGGCGTGGCCTTCGGCTACGGGTCCATCAACGGCATGGGCACGCCCCGCCGCGACTTGCCGAGCGTGAATCTTCCGGCCACCCGCAACCCCGTCGGCACCGCCATCCCCGTCGCCCGCGTCACCGAACTCATCGAACGGCCCGGCGAGGTGCTGCGCTACAACGGCCGCGACATCGTCCTGCCCGACATCCGCATGGTGTTCTGGGCCGGCGGCAACCCGTTCCACCACCACCAGGACCTCAGCCGCCTCGCCCGCGCCTTCTCCCGCCCCGAGACGATCGTGGTGTCGGAGCCCTGGTGGACCTCGCTCGCTCGCCACGCCGACATCGTCCTGCCCGCCACCACCACCCTCGAACGCAACGACATCGCGAGTTCGTCGCGCGACCGCTTCCTCCGCGCCATGCACAGGGCGATCCCCCCGATCGCCCAGGC
>CAXVWQ010000467.1:0-2536 GCA_964263755.1 Roseomonas sp.
TCCTCGACGAGGTCCACGAAGCGGTCGCTCAGCACGAGGTCCACCTCGACGCGCGGGTGCTGCCGCAGGTAGCGGGCGAGCACCGGCACGAGGCTCGGGCCGAAGGAGACCGGCGCGTTGATCCGCAGCCGCCCGCGCGGCGCACCACTCGTCTCCTCCGCCGCGGCGTCCGCCCAATCGGCCTCCGCCAGAACCCCCTTGCAGCGCTCGTGGTAGGTGCGACCGGTCTCCGTCAGGCTCTGGCGGCGCGTGGTCCGGTTGAGGAGCCGCGCCCCAAGCCGGGCTTCCAGCTGGGTCACGTGCTTCGCGACCATCTGGGGCGAGAGGCCGAGCGCGTTCGCGGCCGCGGCGAAGGAGCCGGTCTCCACCGCCTTCACGAAGGCGGCCATGCTCGCAAGACGGTCCATTCCCTACCCACGGTGTGGAGACCCCGGCGAGGAAGCGCATTTATGCCGCCTCTGCAACCCATTACCTCCTGTGCCGACGCGGCGGCCGCCCTCGGCGGGTCGCCCATCACCGGAGACGCGATCGTGAACATCGGCATCATCGGCTCCGGCAACATCGGCGGCGCGCTCACCCGCCTCTTCCGCGCGGCGGGGCACGACGTGACCGTCGCCAACTCGCGCGGGCCCGCCTCCCTCGCCGAGTTGGCCCACGAGACGGGGGCGCGCGCCGCCACCGTCGACGACGCGGCGCGCGGGGGAGAGATCGTCGTCGTCGCAGTGCCGCTCAACCGGATCGGCGACCTGCCGCCGGGGCTTTTCGCGGGGGCGCCGGCGGACCGGATCGTCGTGGACACGAGCAACTACTACCCCCAGCAGCGCGACGGCCGCATCGCCGCGATCGAGGCGGGCACGACGGAGAGCCGCTGGGTGGAGGAGCGCCTGGGCCGTCCCGTCATCAAGGCCTTCAACACCATCCTCGCCGCGCGCCTGCTGGACGGCGGCAAGCCCGCCGGCACGCCCGGGCGCATCGCGCTCGCGGTCGCGGGGGACGACCTCAGGAGCAAGGCGGCGGTGATGCGTCTCCTCGACGGGATCGGCTTCGACGCGGTGGACGCGGGGACCATCGGGGAGTCGTGGCGCCAGCAGCCTGGCTCACCCGGCTACTTGAAGGACCACGACGCCGCGGGCGTGCGCCGGGCCCTCGCCGAGGCGCGGGAGGACCGCGCGCCGGAGTGGCGCGCCACGCCGAACAGCCCCGGCAGCTTCGACGCGCCCGCCTGAGAGCACGGGCACCCGCCCCCACCGCTTCCCGCGCCGGCACGCCCCAACCCTGCCCCACGGAGTTCATCATGCCCGACCGTCGTCACCTGCTCGGCGCCGCCGCCGTCGCCGGCGCCTCCATCGCCGCCCTGCGGGGCGCGGCCGCCCAGACCGCCGCCCAACCCGCCGCCCCGGCCGGGATGTCGGCGGGCGACCGGCTGAACCAGCCCGGGCCGGAGGAGCGCCTCCTCGCGGGGCGGGTCGGGATCTGGGAGGTGACGGAGACGAACTGGGCGTCGCCCGGCGCGCCGCCGGAAACCACCACCGGCCTCGTCGCGGAGCGCGTGATGATGGGCTCCCTCCTCCAGGAGTTCCTCCGCGCGCCGTCGGACACCGCGCGCCGCAACGTCAAGCGAACCGACCTGCTGTCCTACAACCGGCTGGAGGGCCGCTGGCTCTACGTCTCGTTCGACATGCGGGTTCCCATCGGACTCATGCCCGCCGGCAGCGCCGACCGCGGCGACGGCACGAGCATCTCCATGTCCTTCGCGCCCTTCGCCGTCACCGGGCCCGGCACGGAGGCCACGGGCCAGCTGCTGCGGATGGAGCAGACCATCACCTTTCAGGCCCCGGACCGGGACGTGAAGGACCAGTATTTCACCGTGGCCGACGGCAACGGGACGCGGTGGCTCGGCCACCGCTACGCCTACGTCCGGCGGTCGTAGCCGCACGGCAGGAGGCGGCACGCGATGGAAGCGAGGCTGGACGGAAGGGTCGCCCTCGTCACGGGCGGCAGCAAGGGCATCGGCCTCGCCATCGCGACGAGGCTGGCCGCGAGCGGGGCGGACGTCGCCCTCGTCGCGCGGGGGATCGAGGCGCTGGAGGCGGCGCGCGAGGTCGTCGGCAGGACGGCACGCGGCCGCGTTCAGGTCGTCCCGTGCGACGTGTCGCGGGCCGAGGAGGTCGCGCGCGCCCATGACGACGTGCTGCGCGCCCTCGGGCGCGTGGACATCCTCGTTAACAACGCGGGCACGTCCCGGACGGGCGCCTTCCCGACCGTCACGGACGCGGTCTGGGCGGAGGACCTGGACCTCAAGCTCCTCGCGGCCATCCGGCTGACGCGGCTCGTCTGGCCGGGAATGGCGGAGCGGGGCTGGGGACGGGTGATCAACGTGCTCGCGACGGTCGCGAAGGCGCCGCGGCCCGGCACCGCGCCGACGGCCATCTCCCGCGCGGGCGGCATGGCGCTGACGAAGGTGCTGGCGGGCGAGGGCGCGCCTCTCGGCATCCTCGTCAACGCGCTCCTCGTCGGGCTGATCGAGAGCGACCAG
>CAXVWQ010000468.1:0-16418 GCA_964263755.1 Roseomonas sp.
GGGGCTCTCCACGAACTCGGCGGAGGCGGCGAGGCGGAAGGCGCCGTTCGCGGCGAGGTGGCGGGGCAGGTCCTCCAGCGTGCGGAGGTTGGCGGAGGCGGCGAGGTCGGCGCGGACCGCGATGGCCCAGGTGTTGTTGGCGGGGGCGGGGCGGAGCCAGACGAGGCCGTTGGCGGCGTCGAAGTCGCGGGCGCGGGCGTAGGCGGTGTCGGCGCGTCGCCAGGCGGGGTCCGAATCGGTCTGGGAGAAGAAGGCGGCGTTGCCGGTGTACTCCGGGTAGATGTCCACCTCCCCCGCGACGAGGGCACGGCGCACCACGGGGGTGGGGCCGAGCTGGAGGCGGGCGCGGACGGGGACGCCGCGGATCTCCAGCACGCGGGCGATGAGCGTGCCGAGGAGGGCGCCCTCCGTGTCGAGCTTCGAGGCGACGGTCACGGGCGATGCGGTCTGCGCGCGGGCGGCGGCGGGGAGGGCCGCGGCGGCGAGGAGGGCGCGACGGGGGAGGCGGGCGTTCATCGAAGGCTTCTAGCCGGGTGGGCCGGGCTTGTCGCGGGCGGCGGGGTCACGATGCGGATGGGCGGGGCGGCGTGCGGCCCTGCCGGCATGAGGAGGCGCGTCGGGTCGCCATCCGTGGCACGGGCCGGTCGTGGCAAGGGCCGGCGGCCCCGGGTGGCGGAGGGCGGGCGCGGGGCGTCGTCCGGGCGGCGGGCGATGTCGCTTGCCGCGCCGCATCATGCCCGGGGTAGAACGGCGCGGCAGCGGGAGCGGATGCGATGAGCGAGACGGCGCCGGTCGGCAATCGCGACCACCAGGCCTTCCCCCTGCTGACCGACGAGGAGGTGGACCGGCTGCGGCCCTTCGGGGAGGTGCGCGGCTGGGCCGACGGCGAACTCATGTTCGAGGCGGGGGAGACCGGCCCGGGCATGTTCGTGATCCTGTCGGGGGAGGTCGTGGTGACCCGGCGGGACGGGCTGGGCGGCGACGTGCCGGTGGTGGACCAGGGGCCGGGGCATTTCCTGGCCGAGGTCGGGCAGTTGTCCGGCCGGCCGGCGGTGGTGGACGGGCGGGCGCGGGGCGCGGTGGAGGCGCTGCTGATCCCGCCGGAGGGGCTGCGCGCCGCCATCGTGGCGGAGGCCGAACTCGGCGAGCGGATCATGCGCGCGCTCATCCTCCGCCGCGTCGCGCTCATCGAGGCGGGGACGGGGACGCCCGTGCTGATCGGCGCCGCTGCGGCGCCGGACATGGTGCGGCTGGTGGGGTTCCTCACGCGCAACGGGATGCCGCATTCGGTGCTGGATCCGGGGAAGGACGCCGAATCGGCGGCGCTGGCGGAACGCTACGGGGCGCGGGCCAAGGGGCGGGTGCTGATGGTGTGTCCGGACGGCGCGGTGCTCGACGCGCCGGACGAGGCGGAGGTGGCGCGCTGCCTCGGGATGAACGCGCTGACACCGGGGCGGCGCTACGACGTGGCGGTGGTCGGCGCGGGGCCGGCGGGGCTGGCGACCGCGGTCTACGCGGCGTCCGAGGGGCTGTCGGTGGCGGTGCTCGACACCCGGGCCTTCGGCGGTCAGGCGGGGGCCTCGGCGCGCATCGAGAACTACCTCGGCTTCCCCACCGGCATCTCCGGGCAGGCGCTCGCGGGGCGGGCCTTCGTGCAGGCGCAGAAGTTCGGGGCGGAGATCGCGGTGCCGGTGAGCGTGTCGCGGCTGGACTGCGATGCGGACCACCACCGGCTGCACCTGGGGGACGGACGCCGGGTGGAGGCGCGGACGATCGTCGTGGCGTCGGGGGCCGACTACAAGCGACCGGACATCCCCAACCTCTCGCGGTTCGAGGGCAACGGCGTCTCCTACTGGGCGTCCTCCGTCGAGGCCCGGCTGTGCCGCGGGCGGGAGGTCGCGCTCGTCGGCGGCGGGAACTCCGCGGGGCAGGCGGCCGTCTACCTCGCCTCCCATGCGAAGTGCGTTCACATGCTCATCCGCGGCGACGGGCTGGCGGCGACGATGTCGAAATACCTCATCGACCGCATCGGCGCGCTGCCGAACGTCGTGCTGCACACCCGGACGGAGGTGACGGCGCTGCACGGCGGGCGCGGCGGGCTGACGGGGATCACCTGGACGAACCGCGACACGAAGGAGCCGCGGGACCTCGACTGCCGCAACCTCTTCCTCTTCATCGGCGCCGACCCGAACACCGGGTGGATGGGAGGGTGCTGGGTGGACCTGGACCGCGGCGGCTTCGTGCGGACGGGCGACGCGCTGGACGAGGCGGCGCTGAACAACGCGGGGTGGGAGGAGGGCCGCCGCCCCGCGCCGCTGGAGACGAGCATCCCCGGGGTGTTCGCGATCGGCGACGTGCGGAGCGGGAGCGTCAAGCGCGTCGCGGCGGCGGTGGGGGAGGGCGCCGCGGCCGTGGCACAGGTCCACGCCCACCTCGCGCGGCGGGACGAGGCGGAGCGAGCGGCAGAGGGCGCGCGGGGGCCGGATACGGGTGGGGACAGCTTGAGGTAGTAGCGAATCGTTGGTTAGGTTGATTAGACGATAATGCTTGCTCTAGCTCTGGAAGGCAGCGCTGATGAATGCCCCCACCAAGCGGACGATTTTACCGGCTGTCTTCGTAACCGTGCTCTACCTGATGCTCTGGATTCCCAACCGTGTTTGGGCCCAGCAGCCGCGTGAAAATCCAGATCGAACGCTGATAGTCGCGTTAGATGCAAGTGTTCTATCGAGAAGTTTTTCGGGACAAAACTGGCGAGTATTAGTTCCATTTCTTAGAAATGTTGCGTCTTTGCGACGCGATGAGTTTGAAAATCGGTCTGATTTCGAAGCACGCCGTCGGATTGTTTACAACGCTGAGGTTCTTCCAGGCGTGAGATCAGACGATCCTTTCCTCTTCGCTTTTCGCCCTGTCCCGCGCCCGCGATTCGACGCGGATCGCGGCGTGTTCGTCCTTCCACCAGCGTCGATTCTTTTGCAGAACCACGCCCTTAGTCCCGAGATAGATTTTTGTGATCTAAGGGCAAGTTGTCCGTCAATCGATCCTAATCAAGAGGCGTTTCGTGTCCCTGTGCAACGTGCCCGGGAGATTGCAGAGCATATCTGGATAGCAATTCGGGGGCGAATTTACTGGGATGCGTCGTTGGTTGAGGGTCAATCAAGCATGACCCCTCGCCTTAACGTTGGACCTGTAGATCTTATTGCATATCATTATCCTAGTGGGGAAATACTGCACCAGTTAACGTTCAGCAACGGCAATGCTGCGAGAGCAAATTCGGAGTGGCGTCCCGTTCGCAGTATCACCCCCTCGGTTCTAGCAAGCCCGCCGCAAGAGACCTTGGAGCGGCTACGCGCGCAGATCGCGACGAATGCGGCGCCGTCGCGGCCGGCCAGCCCGACACCCGGTGCGCCTTCGGCCGGCGGCGCCCCGACCGGGATCGCGTCTCTGACGGCAGGCGAGGTGCGCGGCGTCGCCGACCGTATCTCCGAGTGCTGGTCCGTGGACGCGCCTGGGTCGAACCTCGACTCGGTCATCGTGGAGGTGCGGGTGGAAACGGATGTAGGCGGGAACGTTCGAGTTGTGCGCCCGGCCGGCAATGCGCCGGCGGGAGGCGCCGCCCGAGTAGTGTATGAGGCGGCACGGCGGGCGCTGCTCGATCCCCGCTGCTCACCGCTGCCCTTTCCGCGAGAGAAGCTCTCAGCGATTAACGCCTCTGTATTCAGGTTCACAGCGCGAGGACTTGCAAGGTAAAAATTGATTTGTTTGAGAGAAGCGAGTAAAATGATTAGATTGATTAAGTAGTGTTTTCCAGAGATAACTTGTCTATCTAGGTGTCAAGCCAAGAATCCGTTGCGCTTTCATCTCCCGCGTGGACAACCTCGGCGCTACGCTCGGCCCGGACCGGGTATCGGCTCGGCTGACGCACCGGTCCACCACTCCGGCCGTGGCCGGCTTGCGGGGCTCCGCCCTAACCGTAGGCCCAGCGCGCCATCGCCTGGTACAGCGGGATGCCGAGGATGATGTTGAAGGGGAAGGTGATGGCGAGGGACGCCGTGAGGTAGAGGCCCGGATTCGCTTCCGGCAGCGCGAGCCGCACGGCGGCGGGCGCCGCGATGTAGGATGCGGAGGCCGCGAGGACCGCGAGCACCACCGCCCCGCCCTCCGACATGCCCGTGGCGAACGCGACGGCGACGCCGAGCGCGGCGTGGAGGACGGGCATGACGAGGGCGAAGCCGACGAGGAAGGGTCCCGCCCGCCGGAAGCCCCGGGCCTGTTCCGCCGCGACGCGCCCGAGATCGAGGAGGAAGAGGCAGAGCGCGCCGGGGAAGAGGGCGCCGAAGAAGGGCTGGACCTTCGCGAGCGAGGCGGGCGTCGCGAGCGCGCCGATGAGGAGCCCGCCGACGAGGACGACGATGGAGCGCCCCGCGAGGACCTCCATCAGGATGTGGCCCCGTGACGCCGCCGCCGTTCCCGGCCCTGCTCCTTCCCCCGGCCTCACTCCTCCATCCAGTCCGGGGCGCGCGAAGGCGGCGAGGGTGAGGGCGATGATGATCGCGGGCGCCTCCAGGAGCGCGAGCAGGGCCGCGGCGAAGCCCTCGTAGGGCATGCCCGCGCGTTCCAGCACGTCCTGCACCGCGGCGAAGGTGACGGCGGAGACGGAGCCGTAATGCGCCGCGATCGCTGCGGCGTCCGGGACGGAGAAGCCGCCGAGGCGCCGCAGCAGCGCGTAGCACCAGAGCGGGATGGCGCAGCCGAGGAGGAGGGCGCCGAGGGCGGGCACGACGAAGGCATCGAACGACGAGCCCGCGAGCGAGGCCCCGCCCTTCAGGCCGATGGCGAGCATGAGATAGACCGACAGCACGCCGAAGATCGCGTCGGGCATCCGAAGGTCCGACCGCGCGAGGGCGGCGAGGGCGCCGAGGACGAAGAGGAGGACGGGCGGCGAGAGGAGGTTCGCGCCCGCGAGGGTGAGGAGGTCCATGGGCGGGGGGATGATCGTTGCGGGATGCGGAGTCCAGATCGGCGCGTCCGCGACACGGGAGCGGCGGCGCGGTTCCCGCCCGGGGCGGGGCGGCGTAGGGTCGGGGGATGGACGATCCCCACGACCTCGCGCGCTTCGTCGCGGCGCAGGACCCGGTGATGGACGCGGTGCGGCGGGAGTTGTCGGCCGGCCGCAAGCGCACCCATTGGATGTGGTTCGTGTTCCCGCAGATCGCGGGCCTCGGGACGAGCGACATGGCGCGACGCTACGCCGTGCCGTCGCTCGGCGCGGCGCGGGCCTACCGCGCCCACCCCGTGCTCGGCCCGCGTCTCGTGGAATGCGCGCGACTCGTGGTCGCGGCGCCGGGCACGGCGCTCGACATCCTCGGCGCGCCGGACGACGGGAAGTTCCGCTCCTGCATGACCCTGTTCGCCGCGGCCGACCCGGGGGAGCCGGTCTTCGCCGCCGCGCTCGACCGCTTCTTCGGCGGGGTCGGGGACGCGCGCACCCTCGCGATCCTCGGCGCGGCCTGACCCGGGGGCTTGCCGCGCGGGCCGCCGTGGGGGATGCCGGGGCGGGAAACACGGGACGGTCCATGGCCCTCGATCACACCGCGCGCGGCGTCTTCGTCATCGCGCCGACGCCGTTCCACGACGACGGGCGGGTGGACGAGGCCTCGGTGGACGGGATGACCGACTTCTACCTCGGCGCGGGGTGCGACGGGCTGACGGTGCTCGGCGTGATGGGGGAGGCGCCGAAGCTGGACGGGGCGGAGGCGCTGGCGACGGCGACGCGGATCATCCGGCGGGCGGGGCGGGCGCCGGTGATCGTCGGGGTCTCGGCGCCGGGCTTCGCGGCGATGCGGGCGCTGGCGCGCGGGTCCATGGAAGCGGGGGCGGCGGGGGTGATGATCGCGCCGCCGGGTTCGCTGCGGACGGATGATGGGATCGTCACGTACTTCCGGGGGGCGGTGGAGGCGATCGGGGACGACGTGCCCTGGGTGCTGCAGGACTACCCGCTGCTGTTCGGGGTGCAGATGACGCCGGGGGTGATCCGGCGGATCGTCACCGACCTGCCCTCCTGCGTCATGCTGAAGCACGAGGACTGGCCGGGGCTGGAGAAGATTTCCGCGTTGCGGGCGTTCCAGCGGGACGGGTCGCTCCGGCCGCTCGCCATCCTCTGCGGCAATGGCGGGCTCTTCCTCGATTTCGAGATGGCCCACGGGGCGGACGGGGCGATGACGGGCTACGCCTTTCCCGACATGCTCGTGGACGTGGTGCGGATGGCCTCCGCGGGGGAGCGGGACAAGGCGCAGGACCTGTTCGACGCGCACCTGCCGCTGATCCGCTACGAGCAGCAATTCGGGGTGGGGCTGGCGGTGCGGAAATACGTGCTGCGGCGACGCGGGGTGATCGCGTCGGACGCGCATCGGCGGCCGGGGGCGGGGCTCTCGGCGACGGCGGTGGCGGAGGTGGAATACCTGCTGTCCCGCGTCGCGCGGCACGACCCGCGGGCGCGGCTGGCGGCGGCCTGATGGAGGGAACGACCATGGACGGACGGCGCTGGACGGTGGCGCGCTTCGACGTGTCGCAGGACGCGGCCTACGCGGAGCGGCTGGCGGAGCATCCGGACATCGCGCTCGTGACGATGGCGCGGGGCGACCCGGAGGACGTGATCCTCGCGGCGCTGCGCTCGGCGCAGGTCTACCAGATCTCCGCCGCGAAGGACGAGTTGCCGCGGCGGTGGTTCGCCGATGCGGCGCTGCTGGCGCGGCTGCCGAACCTGCTCGCGGTGTCCTCCACCGGCGCGGGGTTCGACACGGTGGACGCGCCGGCCTGCACCGCCGCCGGCGTGATCGTGCTGAACCAGGCGGGGTCCAACGCGCCGGCGGTGGCGGAGCACACGCTGGGGATGATGCTGGACCTCGCGAAGCGGATCACGGAGAGCGACCGGCGGCTGCGGCGGGACCGCGGCTTCGCGCGTGAATCGCTCATGGGGCGGGAGATCGGGGGCAAGACGCTCGGCATCGTCGGGATCGGGCATGTCGGGCGGCGCGTGGCGGCGCTGGCGCGGGCCTTCGGGATGGACGTGCTGGCGCATGATCCCCTCGTGGAGGACGCGGAGGTGGCGCGGCGCGGGGGAGAGCCGCTGCCGTTGGAGGCGCTTCTCGCGCGGTCGGACTACGTCTCCGTCCACTGCCCGCGCGACCCGTCCACGCTGCGGATGTTCGGCGCGGCGCGCTTCGCGGCGATGAAGCGCGGCGCGGTGTTCCTCACCACCGCCCGCGGCGGCATCCACGACGAGGGGGCGCTGCTGGACGCCTTGCGCTCCGGCCATCTCGGCGGCGCGGGGCTGGACGTGTGGGAGGTGGAGCCGCCGCCGCTGGACCACCCGCTCCTGGGTTTGGAGAACGTCATCGCCACCTTCCATACGGCGGGCGTCACGACGGAATCGCGGCGCGCGATGGCGGAGTATGCGGCGGAGGGCGTGATCCACGCGATCCGCGGCGAACGGCCGGCGCGGCTGGTGAACCCCGAGGTCTGGCCGACCTTCCTGCGGCGCCGCGCGGCGGTGGCAGAGGGCAGGGCGGCGTGACGGTGCTGCGCCTCGTCTCCTCCCTCGCGGTGCGGGGCGCGTTCGAGGCGGCGATCATCCCGGCCTTCGAAGCCGGGACGGGATGCACGGTGGCGGCGGAATGGCTGCCGACGACGCTCATCATGGAGGGCGTGGCGGCGGGGCGCCCGGCGGACGTGCTGGTCGTGGTGGAGGACGCGATGGACCGGCTCGTCGCGGAGGGGCGGGTGGACGCGGCGTCGCGGGTCATGCTCGTGCGGTCGCGCGTCGGGGTGGCCGTCGCGAAGGGCGCGCCGCACCCCGACATCTCGACGGGGGCGGCGTTCCGCGACGCGCTGCTGGCCGCGCGCTCCGTCGCGTGGTCGCGGGCCGGTGCGAGCGGGCTGCACCTCGCGACGGTGCTGGATCGGCTGGGGATCGCGGCGGTGGTCAACGCGCGCGCCACGGCCATCGCCTCCGGCTTCACGGCGGAGCGGCTGCTGAGCGGGGAGGCCGATCTCGCGGTGCAGCAGGTGAGCGAGCTGATGGCGGTGCCGGGGGTCGAGATCGTCGGGCCGTTCCCGGACGCCCTGCAGTCCTTGACGGCCTTCCCGGCGGCGATCACGCGCGGCGCCGCGGCGCGCGGGATGGCGGAACGGTTCCTCGCGGCGGCGCGGACGCCGGCGGCGGCCGCGGCCTACCGCGCGGCCGGGGTCGAGCCGGCGTTCTGAACGTCAGGCCGCCGCGGCGAGCGAGCGGCGGATGGCGACGACGGCCTCCTCCACCTGCCCCTCCGTCACGATGAGCGGCGGGGAGAGGACGAGGGTATCGCCGGCGGCGCGGACGAGCACGCCGTCGGCGAGGCAGCGGTCCGCGGCTTCGGTTCCGCGCGCGCCGGGGGCGCCATCGCGTGGGGACAGGTCCACGGCGCCCAGCAGGCCGATGCGACGGACGTCGGTGACGTGCGGGGCGCCCTCCAGGGCCAGCAGCCCGTCGCCGAACATCGGCGCGACGCCGGCGCCGGCGGCGTAAAGTCCATCCTCCTCGTAGGCGTCGAGCGCGGCGAGGGCGGCGGCGCAGGCGAGGGGGTGCGCGGAGAAGGTGTAGCCGTGCATCAGTTCCGGCGCGCCGCGCGGGGTTGCGTCGAAGGCCTCCGCGACGCGGTCCGAGACGAGGGTGGCGCCCATCGGGACGGCGCCGTTCGTCAGGCCCTTGGCCATCGCGATCACGTCGGGGCGCACGCCGAGCGCCTCGGTCGCGGTGGCGGCGCCGAGGCGGCCGAAGCCGGTGATCACCTCGTCGAAGATGAGGAGGATGCCGTGGCGGTCGCAGGTCGCGCGCAGGGCTTCGAGGTAGCCGAAGGGGGGCGGGTAGACGCCGCCCGATCCGGTGACGGGCTCGATGATGACGGCGGCGATCGTGGCGGGGTCGTGGATCGCCAGCAGGTCGTCCAGGGCGGCGGCGTGGCGGTCGCCGGCGGGCGGACGGCCGCGCAGGAAGCGGTTGGCCGGGTCGTGCGGCAGCGGCAGGTGCGACACGCCGGGCAGCAGCGGGCCGAAGTCGCGCTTGTGCCGGCCGATGCCGCCGACGGAGAGGCCGCCGAAGTCGACGCCGTGGTAGGACTTGGCGCGGCCGATGAACCCCGTGCGGCCGGCGTCGCCGCGGGCGCGGTGGTAGGCGCGGGCGATCTTCAGGGCGGTGTCCACCGCCTCCGACCCGGAGTTGGAGAAGAAGGCGCGGGCCATGCCGGGGACGGCGTCCACGAGGCGTTGCGCGAGGGCGAAGGCGCCGGGGTGGGACATGCGGAAGGAGGAGACGAAGTCCAGCCGTCCCGCGGCCTCGCGGATCGCGGCGGTGACGCGGGGGTTGGCGTGACCGGCGTTCACGCACCACAGGCCGGCCATCATGTCGAGGATTCGGCGGCCGTCGGGGGTGACGTAGTGCATGCCCTCCGCCCGGTCGAAGATCACGGGGGCGTCGCGGAAGGCGCGGTTGGCGGTGAAGGGGAGCCAGAACTCCTCGGCGAGCGCCGGGGCGTTGGGGAGGTGATTCACGCGGCCCTCCGGGGCACCGCGCCGTCCAGCGCACCGCGGGCGCGGAGCCAGAGGCCCCCGGCGGCGGCGTAGACGGTGCGGAAGGGGTGGAGCGGGATGGGCGAGAGCGGCGTCGGCGGGACGAGCGCCAGATCGCGCACGTCCGCGCCCGTCAGCAGGTTCGCCAGCACGGGGCCGGAGGCGGTGCACCACGCGACGCCCTTGCCGTTGCACTGGACGATGGCGTGCACGCCCGGCGCCAGCGCGAAGAGACGGGGGAGGCGGTCCATCGTGACGGAGACGCGGCCGCCCCAGAAGTAGCGCGGTCCGCCCCCCGGAAGCGACGGGTAGAGGCGGGCGCGCATCCGCTCCGGCACGCCGAAGGAGCGGGGGCCGCGCGGGCCGCGGATCGTTCCCTTGCCGCCGACGATGAGCCGCCCCGCGGCGTCGCGGCGCCAGTAGCGGAGGACGCGGCGGGTGTCGGAGACGGCGTGGCGGCCGGGGAGGATCGTCGTGTCCTCCGGCAGCGGGTCGGTGGCGGTCTGGTGCGACCAGACGGGCATGACGGTGGTGGGGAGGCCGGGCCAGCCGCCGAGGCCGTTGGTGGCGACCAGCACGCGTCGCGCGCGGACGGCGCCGGTCGCCGTCTCGACGCGCCACGATGCGCCGTCCGGGCGGATGGCGGTGACGCGGGCGGGGGCGTGGAGGCGCGCGCCGGCGGCCATCGCGGCGCGGGCGAGGCCGCGGGCGAGGGAGAACGGCTGCACGGTGCCGCCGCGGGCGTCCATCCAGCCGCCGAGGTAGCCGTCGGCGCCGGTGAGGTGCCGCATCTCCTCCGCGCCGAGCCAGCGGACGGGGGCGCCGCGGCCGGCCCAGGCGCGGTGGCGGGCGCGGCCTTCCTCCAGCGCGGCGGGGTTGTCGGCGGCCTGGATCCAGCCGGTGCGGGCGGCGTCGCAGCGGATGCCGAGGCGTTCGATGAGGGCGAAGGTGGCGTCGGCGTCGCCCGACCCCTGCGCGTGCAGTCGGCGACCGAGGGTTTCGCCATACGTCGCGACGAGGTCGGCGGCGAAGTGGCGGAGGCCGGGGATGACTTGCCCGCCATTGGCGCCGGACGCGCCGGCACCGGGGGAATCCGCTTCCAGCACCGTCACGGCCACGCCGCGTTCGGCGAGGGCGAGGGCGGTGGACAGGCCGGTGTAGCCCGCGCCCACGATGACGACCTCCGCCTCCGTCACGCCCTCGTTCGGCGTCACGTCGGGCGCGGGTTCCGCGGTCCCGGCCCAGAGGGAGCGTTGCGCGGTCACGGCCCGGCGCGCCGGATGTGGCTCCGCAGCAGCGCCGCGGCGCCGGGCGCGTCGTCGGCCTCCGGCGCGTCGAGGATCGCGAGGTGCTCGCGGCAGGTCCGGTGCGCCTCGCCGTCGTCGAAGCGGTGGCCGTCGTTGATCAGGCGGCGCAGATCGTTCCGGTGTTCCACCGCCGCGGCGAGGAAGCGGTTGCCTGCGCCGCGGGCGAGGCCGAGATGGAACGCGGCGTGGGCCTCGCGCATCGTGCGGGCGAAGGCGGGGTCGGGGGCGAAGCCGGGTTCCAGCGGGGCCGCGGGTTTCACCAGCAGGCGGAAGCGGCGGGCGGCGGCGCGTTCGTCGGCGAAGGCGCCGACGAGGAAGCGCCAGCCCTGCGCGGGCTCGCGTCGCATCACGCCGAGGCCGTCGAGGCGGGTGAGGACGCGGGAGAGGTCATGGTGGAGGTTCGTGGCGGCCGCCGGCATGCTGCGGCTTGCCCCTACCCCCGTTTCGGTATTCCGTGCAAACGAAGGACCGAACACCCGGAGCGCCGCGATGATCCGTCTCGCCTTGGCCGCCCTTCTGGCCTGCGCGGCCCCCGCGATGGCGCAGGAGGTGCTGCGGGTCCGCGTCAACGCCGACATCCGCTCCACCGATCCCGGGGTGAACCGCGACGCCAACACGGACGGCGTGGCGTGGCACGTGGTGGAGGGGCTGGTGGCGCTGCGCGGCGACGCGACGCCGGTGCCGATGCTGGCGGAGCGGGTGGACGTGTCGGAGGACGGGCAGACCTACACCTTCCCGCTTCGCGCGGGCGTGCGGTTCCACAACGGGCAGCCGATGACCTCCGCCGACGTGGTGTTCGCGCTGGAGCGGTATCGTCGCCGCGAGACGAACTGGCGCTGCCGGGCGGACCTGGATTCCGACGTGACGCGGATCGCGGCGGTGGAGGCGCCGGACGAGCGGACGGTGGTGATCCGGTTGCAGCGTCCGTCGGCGCTGTTCCTGACGACGCTGGCGCGCACGGATTGCGGGCAGACCGGCATCTGGCACCGCGACAGCCTCAACGCCGATGGCACCTGGCGCGCCCCGGTCGGCACCGGGCCTTTCCGTATGGGCGAATGGCGGCGCGGGCAGTACGTGGAACTCACCCGCTTCGCCGAGTACGCCGCGCTGCCGGGCGAACCCGACGGGATGGCCGGCGGCAAGGCGGCGGGGGTGGAGCGGGTGCGCTTCGTCGTCGTCCCCGACGACGCGGCGGCGCGGGCGGCGCTGCTGGCGGGGAACGTGGACGTCATCCCCGACGCGCGCACCCGCGACCTGCCGTACCTGCGGGCGCGGGGAATGGGGATCACCTCCAACCCCTCCTACGACCTGCAGACCATCCTCATGCAGACGCGCGACCCGGTGCTGGGCGACGTGCGGATGCGCCGGGCCATCGCGCTGGCGCTCGACGTGCCGGAACTCGTGCGCGCGGTGACGGAGGGCGGCTCGCGCCCGTCGCGCTCCCCCATCCCGCCGGGCTCGGCCTTCAACACCCCGGCGATGCTGGAGGTGCCGGCGCGCGACCTGGACGGCGCCCGTCGGCTGCTGCGCGAAGCCGGCTACGACGGCCGCCCGCTGCGCATCGTCACCACCCGCCGCTACGAGGCGTTCTACGAGATCGCGGTGGTCGCGCAGGACATGCTGAAGGAGGCCGGCATCAACGCGGAGATCGAGGTGCTGGAATGGGCGACGCAGCTCGACCGCTACAACTCCGGCAACTACCAGATGATGGCCTTCGGCTTCTCGGCGCGCCTCGACCCGTCGCTGTCCTACGAGATGTTCACGGGGCCGAAGGCCACGCAGGTCCGCAAGGCCTGGGACAACGCGGAGGTGCAGGCGACCCTCGACGCGACGATGCGCGAGACCGACCCGAACCGGCGGCGCGAGGCCTTCGCGGGAATGCACCGGCAATTGCTGGAGGACGTGCCGATGATCGCCCTCTACTCCTCCGTCAACCACGGCGCGGTGGCGCGGCACGTGCGGGACTACCGGACGTGGTCGCTCGATTCGCCGCGGGTCTGGGGCGTGCGCATCGGGCGCTGACGTGACGGGGTACGTCGTCCGGCGGCTGCTCCTCGCGCTGCCGACGCTGTTCCTCGTCGCGGCGGCGGTCTTTTTCCTGATTCGCCTGGTTCCGGGCGACCCGGCGCAACTGCTCCTGGGAGATGCGGGGACGCCGGAGGCGGTGGCGGAGCTGCGGGCGAGCATGGGGCTGGACCGCGCGCTGCCCGCGCAGTTCCTCATCTGGCTGGAGCGCGTCGCCGCCGGCGACCTCGGCCGCTCCATCGCCAGCGGGGAGGCGGTGGGGCCGCTCATCCTCGACCGCTTCGGGGTGACGGCGGCCATCGTCCTCGTCTCCGTCGCCCTCGCCGCCCTCATCGCCGTCCCGCTCGGGCTGACCGCGGCCTGGAAGCAGGATTCCTGGGGGGACGTGGCCGTGGTGGCCCTCGCCACCCTCCTCCTCTCCATCCCCTCCTTCTGGCTCGGCCTCATCCTCCTCCTCGTCTTCGGCCTGAACCTCGGCTGGGTGCCGGTGGTCGGCTACGTGCCGTTCTCCGAGGACGCCTGGGCCGCCGCCGGCTACGTCATCCTGCCGATCGCCACTCTCGCGCTCGTGGAGGCCGGCACCCTCGTCCGCATGGCCCGAGCCTCCGCCGTGGAGGTGCTGCGGCTCGACTACGTCGCCCACGCCCGCGCCAAGGGCGTGCCGGAAGGGCGCGTGCTCGCCCGCCACGTCTTCCCCAACGCCTTCGCGCCGACGCTGACCCTCATCGGCCTCGTCCTCGGCAACCTGCTCGGCGGCATCGCCGTCATCGAGACGGTGTTCACCCTCCCCGGCCTCGGACGGCTGCTGGTGGACGGGATCTTCGCCCGCGACTACCCGGTGGTGCAGGGCGTGATGCTGTTCGTCGCCGTGATCTACGTCCTCGTGAACCTCGCCGTGGACCTGCTCTACCCCGTCTTCGACCCGCGGGTGACGGCGGGGTGAGGGCGCGGCCAAACCTCGTCATCGGCGGTGCGCTGCTGGCGATCGTCGCCGCCATAGCGGTCACGGCGCTTGTCTGGACCCCCTACGACCCCACACGCACGAACCTGCGCCGCCGCCTCCGCCCGCCCGGGGCCGACTACCTGCTGGGCACCGACGAGTTCGGCCGCGACGTCGCCTCCCGCCTCATGGCCGGGGCCGTCACCTCCCTCACCGTCGCCGTCGCGACCGTCCTCGTCGCCCTCGCCCTCGGCCTCGCCATGGGCCTCGCCGGCGGCTTCCTGCGGGGCTGGACGGACCGGATCCTCGGCGCGGTGAACGACACCCTCCTCGCCTTCCCCGGCATCCTCCTGGCGCTGGGGCTCCTCGCCGTCCTCGGCCCGTCCCGCTGGAGCATCGTCCTCGCCCTCGGGCTGGCCTTCGCCCCCGTCGTCGCCCGCGTCGTCCGCGGCGCCGTCCTCTCCATCCGGGAACGCGAGTTCGTCGAGGCGTCGCGCGCCCTCGGCAATTCCGAGGCCTACACGCTGCTGCGCCACGTCCTCCCTCACACCGTCGCGCCCGTCACGGTGCTGGCGACCTCCCTCTTCGGCCTCGTCATCCTGTCGGAGAGCGCGCTGTCCTTCCTCGGCCTCGGCATCCCGCCGCCCGCGGCCACCTGGGGCAACATGCTCGCGGCCGGGCGGCCCTTCATGGGGGACGCGCCGGTGCTGTCCATCGCGCCGGGGGTGATGATCGCGGCGTGCCTCCTCGGCGCCAACCTGCTGGGCGACGCGCTGCGCGACCTCCTCGACCCACGCGACCGGGCGTGACGGAACCCGTCCTTCGGGTCGAAGGGCTGGGGGTGCGCGCCCTCGGCCGCCGCGTCGTGGACGGCGTGTCCTTCGACGTCGCGCCCGGGGAAGCCCTCGCCCTCGTCGGCGAGTCCGGATCGGGCAAGAGCGCGACGGCCCGCGCCATCATCGGCCTCCTCCCCCCCGGCCTACACCGGGACGGCGGCCGCGTGGCGCTGGCGGGCGAGGACCTGTCGGCGGCCGTCCCGCCCCGCCTCCGCGGCCCGGGGATCGGGATGGTGTTCCAGGAGCCGATGACCTCCCTCAACCCCGCGTTGACGGTCGGCGCGCAGATGGAGGAGGGGCTGGCGATCCATTCCCGCCTGTCGCGGCGCGAACGCCGCGGCGCCTGCGCGGCGATGCTGGAACGCGTCGGCATCGCCGATCCCGGGCGCCGCCTGTCCGCCTACCCTCACGAGTTCTCCGGCGGGATGCGGCAGCGGATCATGCTCGCTTCCGTCATGCTGCTGCGCCCCCGCCTGCTGATCGCGGACGAGCCGACCACCGCCCTCGACACGCTGACCCAGCGCGAGGTGATGGACCTCATGCTCTCCCTCGCGCGGGAACGCGGGTCGTCGGTGCTGCTGATCCCGCACGATCTCGGCCTCATCGCCCGCTACGCGGACCGTGCCGCGGTGATGCGCGCCGGCCGGATCGTGGAGGAGGGGCCGGCCCGCGCCCTGCTCGCCGCGCCGCGCGCGGAGTATGCGCGAGCGCTGGTGGACGCCCTGCCCCGCCGCGCGCCCCCGCGTCCGCCCCGCCCGCCCGCGGCGCCGGTGCTGGAGGCGCGCGACCTCTCCGTCACCTTCCCGGCCCGCGGCGTGTTCCGCCGCGACGCCCCGCGCCGCGCCGTGGACGGCGTCTCCCTCGCGGTCCATCCCGGCGAGGTCGTCGCCCTCGTCGGCGGCTCCGGCTCCGGCAAGACCACCCTCGGGCGCGCGATGCTCCGCCTCGTCCCCTCCTCCGCCGGCACCGTCCTGTTCCGCGGCGACGACGTGACCCGCGCCACCGGCCCCGCGCTCCTCCCCCTCCGCCTCGCCTGCGGGATCGTGTTCCAGGACCCCACCTCGTCGCTCGATCCTCGGATGCGGGCCCGCGACATCGTGGCGGAACCGCTGCGCCTGCCGGGCGACGTGCCCCCGCGCGACCGCCTCGCCCGCGCCGAGGCGGCCCTCCAAGAGGTCGGCCTCGGCGGGCTGGGGGACCGCTTCCCGCACGCCCTGTCCGGCGGGCAGCGCCAGCGCGTCGCCATCGCCCGCGCCCTCGTCCGCGACCCCGCGCTGATCGTGGCGGACGAGGCGGTGAGCGCCCTCGACGCCACCGTCCGCAAATCGGTCCTCGCCCTCCTCCGCGACGCCCAGGCGCGGCGGGGGTTCGCGTGCCTCTTCGTGACGCACGACCTCGGCGTGGTGGAGGAGATCGCGGACCGCGTGGTGGTGATGCGGGACGGCCGGATCGTGGAGGAGGGGCCGCGCGACCGCGTGCTGGACGCGCCGGCGGACGATTACACGCGGGCGTTGCTGGAGGCGTCGCCGCGGCTTTGATACCGACCCGTCTTTGTCCTGACCTGTCCGGGGGTGGCGCCGGTTGGCCGGGGGAAGGCGCTGCCTTCCCCCGGACCCCCATCAGCCAGGCGCGAAGCACTGCTTCGCGGGGGCCCCTGGACCCCCCTCTGTAAAAGTAATGCCGTCGTCGGAGGGGTGGTCTCCGAAC
>CAXVWQ010000469.1:0-3814 GCA_964263755.1 Roseomonas sp.
GCGCGATCCGCGCGCCCGGACGGTCGAGGTGACCGGCGCGGGCCGGCGCGGCGGGCCCAGTAGTCCTGGGCGCGGCCGAACCCCTCGCCTGACGTCGCGGACGAGGAGGTCGGTGTCGGCGAAGCTGCGCCGCATGTCCCGGACCGGGACCTCGGCGCCGAAGGCAGCGCAGGGGTGCATCAGCGGCCGCGCGCCGTGCCGAGAGCGCCCGACGTGCGCCGCCGTGACGCCGCCGGAAGGTGGCGCTGGCCGATGGCCCTCGTGGCGCGGGCGATCCGGATGGCTGGCTCGCGCCGTTCTCGAAGGGCGCCGAGCCCAGCCCGGAACTCAGGCGCCGACGTGACCTGGCCGGCTCACCGATCCGTCTTGGAGAAGCCCGGGCCCATGTTCCAGTCGAGCGGGCGGTACGGTCGATCGACCATGCGGCAGAAGTTCTCCCAGCCGCGTTCCAGGGTGAAGCCGGCACGCCCGCCGGACGCGACCGCGACCTCGCCCTCCGACAAGGGCGTGATGTCGTCGCCGCCGAGCTGATGCGCCTTGATCAGCATGTCGGCGTTGATCTCGAGGTAGATGGAGGTGAACACCACCTCGCGCAGCGACTTGCCCACCACAACGCAGCCGTGCCCGCGCATGAGCGACACCGTGCGCGGCCCGAGCGTCCGCGCCAGGTCGCGGCCCATCTCCATGGACGTGACCAGCAGGTTGGTGGTGCCGAAGTTGTGGCAGATGTCCCAGTTCGGGATGTCGGTCCCGATCGGGGTGCACATGTGCATGATCGGCCGCAAGCGACGGCGGGACTGCACGGTGAAGGGCACGACGTTGGGGGAGTGGTTGTGCACCACCGCCATCACGTCGGGCCGCGCCTCGTACACCGCGCCGTGGATGAAGCGCTCGGAATACGGCTTGCCGGGATCGTGGCCGACGATGCGGCCGTCCTGGGTGAATTCGGTGATGTCGTTCACCTCGACGCAATGCGGCGCGCGCGCCCGGGACAGGAGGTAGTGCTGCGGGTTCTCGGGGTGGCGGACCGACACGTGGCCGAAGGAGTCCACGACGTTATGGTGGGCGAGGACGTGATTCGCCGTCACGAGATCGTCCTTGAGTTCGGCGAGGCTTTGCATGCGTCGACTCCCTGTCTGACCGGGGCTGAAATCGTTCAGCGGGCAGGGTTCGCCACCCGCCCCCTTGTCGTGCCGCCGGGAGATCGCCCCGACGGTCCGGTGCAGCTTCCGCGGCGGCACCTTCGCAGATGGGCGGTGGCCTCACCAGGGATCCCCGTGTAGCCCGCTGCCGGTATTGTTCGGCTCCACTCGCCATCGAACAGCCCGCCGCAGGTCACGCCGTTCGGAGCGAATGCCCTTCCCCTTGATGAGGAGACCGGCACGCCCGTCCGGATGGCGGAGACCCGCGTGGGTGGCTCAGTCCATGCGACGACGCGTCTCGTGGCCCGTCGCGATGGCCGCGAGGGCGGCCGGGTCCTCCGGCGGGCGGTTGCCGCGCCAGACGACGTGCAGGTCGGGGCGCAGCAGCAGGAGGTCGTGGCCGTACACCGCCCGCGCCGTCGGTTCCGGCACGTCCACCACCCGGATCGGGGCCCCGAGGCGGCCGAAGGCGCTCACCAGCCCCTCCGCCGCGGCCGACGGGGCGCCGACGTTCAGGAGGCAGAAGGCGTCGTCGGGAATGCGGTCCTGCAGCGCGGTGCCGTCGGGAAGCCAGACGTTCGGCAGGCGCGCGCCGGGCCACGTCGTCGGGTGATACTCGCGGAACAGGTGCTCCGGGCCGCCGGGAATGTTGTCCACGATCGGACTGTCCACGTAGCGGTAGCCGAGTTCGGCGCCGATCATCTCGTTCGTCTTGCGCTGCTCCGTGTCGGCGACGCGGGCGAGGTGGTCGCGCGCGGCCTCTCCTTCCGGCGTCGCGTCCGCGATCTCCGGCCGCCACTGGGACCGCCACTTGCGGCGGCCGAGCGAGGCGTAGCGGGACGCCCCGACGTTGCGGTCGCCGACCTGCCGCCGCTCGACTTCGTAGGAGCGGAGGAGGTTCGGGCCGCCCCAGCCACGAAGAGTCCCCGCAAGCTTCCAGGAGAGGTCGAAGGCGTCGCCCACGCCCGTGTTCATCCCGAGCCCGCCCGTGGGGATGACGAGGTGCGCGGAATCGCCCGCCAGCAGCACGCGGCCCTCCCCGTAGCGGTCGGCCAGGAGGAGGTTCTGGCGCCAGGGGCCGCAGTACAGCATCTCGTAATCCACGGGGACGCCGACGACGCGCTCGAACTGCGCGCGCATGTCCTCGGGGCGGTCCACCCGGGCGTGCAGCGTCCAGTGCCGAGTGTCGTCCTGCATGATGAGGAAGGAGGCGCGGTCGTCGGCCACGTGGTAGTGACGGCCATGCCCCGGGCCATCGCCGAGGGGGATGCGGTCGAACAGCTCGTCGCAGCGGTAGAGCGCCTGGTAGAGCTGGAGGAGGTTGCCCTCGCCGCGCAACGCGATGCCGAGGCCCTTGCGGACCGGGCTTCCGCCGCCGTCGCAGCCGACGAGGTAGGCCCCGCGGATCGCCTCCGTCCCCCCATCCGGGGTGGAGAACCGCGCGGTCACGCCCGCCGCGTCCCCTTCGAGATCGAGGAACTCGTGGCCGTAGCGTAGCGTCACCGACGGCAGGGCCTCGGCGACGGACTTCAGCAGCGGCTCCAGGGTGTATTGCGAGATGAGCTGATAGGCCTCGCAGGGCTGGGTGCCGTCGTTCACCGACCGGATCTCCGCCTCCGCCCCGGCGACGGAGGGGTAGGAGAGGTGCAGCAACGGCGGCTGCGTCATGGAGAGGACGACGAAGACGTCCATCGGGACGTCGGCGCGAAGGCCCGCGGCGCGGATGCGCTCGGAGAGGCCGATGCGCCGGAACATCTCCATCGTGCGCGCGTTGCAGCGCTCCATCTTCGGCAGGAACTCGGGGCCGGGCTTCTTCTCCACGAGGGTGCAGCGGATGCCGCGGCGTCCCAGGTCCACGGCGAGCGTCAGGCCGACCGGGCCCGCGCCGACGATCACCACCTCGGTTTCGGTCATGGACGGCCCTCCCCCGACAACGATGGTGATCCCCGCGATCCGGCGCAAGTCCCGTTATTTGGGATTTTGAGGAAGATTGGCGGCGGCCATCACGCCATCCGTTCGCGTGACGATGAGGGCCGCCATCGTCGTCACCTCCGCCTCCGGAATCTCCGGACGCGGAAGGGTCACGCTGAGGCTGCCGAGCACGGCTCCCCGTGCGTCCAGCAGCGGGGCCGCGATGCCGGTCACGCCCCGGGTGACCTGCCCCCGCGTGGCGTCCCAGCCACGGCGGCGGATCGTCCGCAGGTGCGCGCGGGCCTCCGCGACGCTGCCACCCAGCCCGGCCGCGGCGAACTCCCCCTCCCGTCCCTCGCGCAGCCGCGACAGCATCGGGGCGGGAAGCCATGCGAGGATCACGCGCGACGCGGCGCCGCGGAACAGGGGCATGGCGTGGCCGCGCTCGTAGGTGCTGCGGACGCCGTCGCCGAGCGACCCCGCCCGGTGGACGCAGAGGACGCGGTCCCGATAGCGGCGACAGAGGAGCGCGAGCCCGCCGAGTTCCGTCGCGAGTTCCTCCATCACGGGCCGCGCCGCCGCGATCAGCGGATCGCGCAGCCGCATCGCGCGATCCAGTTCGGCCACGCGGGGGCCGAGGACGTAGCCCCGGTCGTGCAGCCCCGTGACGAGCCCGGCGTCCGCGAGCGCCTTGAGGTAGCGGTAGAGGGTGGAGCGGGTCAGGCCGAAGCGGGCGTGCATCGCCTCGAACGGCAGCGGCG
>CAXVWQ010000470.1:0-6897 GCA_964263755.1 Roseomonas sp.
CGCCGTGCCCGCGCTGCGCCACCATGTCGGAGTATCCGCCCGCATACTCCACCCACCGCCCGTCGCCCTCCGAGGCGAGGACGCTCGTCACGGTGCGGTCGAGGAAGTCGCGATCGTGGCTCACCACGATCACCGTCCCCGCATACTCTGCGACGAGTTCCTGCAGCAGGTCCAGCGTTTCGAGGTCCAGGTCGTTCGTCGGCTCGTCCAGCACGAGGAGGTTGCTCGGCCGCGCCAGGGCGCGCGCGAGGGACAGCCGCGCCTTCTCCCCGCCCGAGAGCGCGGAGACCGGCGTCCGCGCCTGCTCCGGCGGGAAGAGGAAATCGGCCATGTAGCCGACCACGTGCCGCGGCGTGCCGCCGACATGGACCATGTCGCCGCGTCCCTCCGTCAGCGTCTCCGCGAGCGTGAGGGACGGGTCGAGATCGGCGCGCCGCTGGTCGAGCGCCACCATCCCCAGGCCCGTCCCCAGCCGCACGTCGCCGGCATCGGGCATGAGGTCGCCGGTCAGGAGGTTGAGGAGCGTCGTCTTCCCCGCCCCGTTCGGCCCGACGATCCCGACGCGGTCGCCGCGCAGGATGCGGGTGGACAGGTTCCGGACGATGGTGCGCCCGTCATAGCCCTTCGACACGCCGTCCGCCGCCGCGACGAGGGTGCCGGACCCGCCCGCCTCCGTCGCCGCGAGCCGCGCCGTCCCGACCGGCCCCTGGCGCTGCCGCCGCTTCTCCCGCAGCGCGCCGAGCTCGGCCACCCGCCGCACGTTGCGCTTGCGCCGCGCCGAGACGCCGTGGCGAAGCCAGTGCTCCTCCCGCACGATCTTCCGCGCCAGCCGATGGGCGTCCCGCTCCTCCGCCTCCAGCACCTCGTCGCGCCAGGACTCGAACGCGTCGAAGCCGCGCTCCAGCCGGCGGGTCGTCCCCCGGTCCAGCCAGACCGTGGCGCGGGAGAGGGATTCGAGGAACCGCCGGTCGTGGCTGATGAGCACGAGCGCGCCGCGGAAGGCCGTGAGTTCGCCCTCCAGCCACTCGATGGCCGGGAGGTCGAGGTGGTTCGTCGGCTCGTCGAGGAGGAGGATGTCGGGGGAGGGGGCGAGGACGCGCGCCAGCGCCGCCCGCCGCGCCTCGCCGCCGGACAGGCGCGACGGCTCCTCCTCTCCCGTCAGGCCGAGGTCGGCGAGGAGGCGGTCCGCGTGGTGCGCGTCGTCACCCGGCGCGAGTCCGGCCAGCACGTAGTCGCGCACCGTGCGGTGCCCCGCCAGGTCCGGGTCCTGGGACAGGGTGCGAAGGGTGGCCCCGGGCTGGAGGAACCGGGTGCCGCCATCCGGCACCGCGAGACCGGCGGCGATGCGGAGCAGGGTGGACTTGCCCGACCCGTTCCGCCCGACGAGGGCGAGCCGCTCGTGGGCCCCGACGGAGAGGGTCGCATCGGTCAGCAGGGGCACGGTGCCGAAACCGAGGCGGATGCCCTGGAGGAGGAGGAGGGGCGCTGACATGCCGGCGGGATAGGGCCGCCGCGTCCCGTCAGGAAGGCCGCCGGGCGCGATGATGGTTGACACGGGGGGGTGGATCGCGCGATCACGCCGACGTGAACCGATCGGGGGGTCGGTTGGGGGGTGGTCCGATGGCGGGGGTCTCGCGTCCTTCACGGTCCGGCAAGGCGATGGCGCGCAGGATGCGGCCATGAGCGCCACCCCGACCCTCCGTTCGCTTCCCCGACCCGCCCTCGGCCGGCGACGCTGTCTCGGGCTCCTGGGCGGGCTCCTCGCGGCGCCGGGCAGCGCCCTCGGCCAGGCGGACCCCTGGGCCCGCTACAAGACGCGCTTCGTGTCGGCGGATGGCCGCGTGGTGGACACGGGCAACGGGGGCCAGTCGCATTCGGAGGGGCAGGGCTGGGGCATGATGCTCGCGGTCCATCACGACGACCGCGCGACCTTCGACCGCATGCTGCGCTGGACCCGGGCATCGCTGCGGCGGGACGCGGACATGCTGCACGTGTGGCGCTGGATGCCCGGCCCCGTCCCGGTCGCGGATCGCAACAACGCCACGGACGGCGACCTGTTCATCGCCGCCGCCCTGCTCCGCGCCTCGGAGCGCTGGGGCGACCCGGCCCTGGCGGAGGAGGGCACGGCGATCGCGCGGGACGTGCTGCGGCTGCTCGTCCGCCGGGTGGCGGACATGCTCGTCCTGCTGCCCGGCTCCCGCGGGTTCGAGCACCGGTCGCACGTCGTCCTCAACCCGTCCTACTACGCGCTCCCCGCCATCGCGACGGTGGCGGAGGCGGTTCCGGACCCGGCGTGGCTGCGGCTGGTGACGGACGGGGTGCGGTTGATGCGATCCGCTCGGTTCGGTCGCTGGGGCCTGCCGCCGGACTGGATCGCCGTATCGCGATCGGATGGCAGGGCGAGCCCGGCGCAGGGATGGCCGCCCCGATTCGCCTACGATGCGGTCCGGGTGCCGCTCTGGTATGCATGGGCCGGCCTGTCCGACGAGACGGTCGTCGGACGCCCGGTGGCGTTCTGGACCGATTCGGTGCATCGTCACGTCCCGGCCTGGGCGGACCTGACGACGGACGCCACGTCGCCCTATGCCGCGGGCCAGGGCGTGTCGGGCATCGCCCGATTCGCGGCGCTGCGCTCCGGCGCATCCCTGGGCCGGTCGGTCCCGGATTGGCGCGGCGAGGGGCGTGACTATTACGACACATCCCTGGCCATGCTGGTGCGGATGGCCGCTGCAGAGGCCGGCGTAACACTCTAAATCTTTTGTCTAGTTGCTAATTTTAAGATATTCCGGCCCCGGCTGACAGGCGGCATGATCGCTGCTCGGCATCGACCAACTTGGGCATGGAGCAATCCGGATGGCACAGGACAGTGACGTGGCCCGGATGGCGGCGGCACTCCGCACGCCGTCGCTCCGCTATCGTTCCTTCGGGAACGAGGCGGTGCGGAATGCGCCGGCGGAGTCGCGGCCGGAAGAGCTGGACAGCTTTCCCCTTCTCGGCGACGCGCTTGCGGCGATCGAGAGCCTGCCCCCCGACGTGATGCTCCCGCCGGACCCGGAGCCCACGGCCACGCCGGTGGGACCCGACCTGCCCGTCATGATGGCCCCGATCACGGAGCCGGTCCCGGTTCCGCCCGCACCGGTCGTGCCCATCCCTGCGCCCCCCGTCGTCGCCACGCGCCCCGCGCCGGCGCCCGCCCCTCCGCCGGTGGTCCCCGCGTCCCAGTCCTACGTCCCATCGCCCCGGCCGGCGCCGCCGCCGCCCGCCCCGATCACCATCGCGCCCCTGCCGGTGCCGCCGCGCACGCCGCCGAAGGCCGCGTCCTCCCCGGGCCTGACGCTCCTGCAGACCCTTCTGGCGGAGGCGCCGGCGCGGCCCGCGCCCGCGGACAACGCGCCGATCGTGGTCGGCCGGCATCCTCCGCAGGCCGTGGCGCCGTCGTCGCGCGTCCCTGACCAGGCGCCGCCGGAACCGATCCTGCCGACCGCGTCGCCGATCATCACGCGGCGTGGCCTCGTCCCGCCCCTGCCGCCCATTCCCACCGCATCGGACCGTGGCGCGGGGGGCACACCCCGCAACGCCGGCCCGGGAACCGGCTCGTCCCTCCTCGACATGCTTGTCGGGCGGGGGGATGCATCGCAGTCTGCAACGCAATACCCACTCCTCGATGCCGTGACGACGGCGATGCGGTCCGACCTCGGCGGCGCCTCGTCGCGCGTCTGGCCCGCGGCCCGGGTTGAGATGGCCTTGCCGGAACTGCTCCGGCGGGTCGCCGCGGGTGTGCGCACCGGTCGCGGTCTGAATTGAGGGAGGCCGCCATGTCGCTCATCTGCTTCGCATCGCCGAAAGGCGGTGTCGGCAAGACCACCCTCGCCGCCAACGTCGCGGACGGGTTGGTCCGCCTGGGCCACCGCGTCCTCGCCATCGACCTGGACCCGCAGAACGCGCTCCGCCTGCACTTCGGCGTGTCGCTCATGGACCGCACCGGCTTCGTGGCCGGGTTGCGGGACCGGCCGGACTGGCGGGCCCATGTGCGGGAGACCGGGTCCGGCGTGCAGCTCATCGCGCACGGCGCGCTGGACCTGCGCGGCGCCCTGGACCTCGCGGCCGCGCTCGACAAGGACCAGGACCTGCTGGCGGCGCCGATGCGGGAGATGCTGTCCGATCCCGGCCTGACCGTGGTGGCGGACCTGCCCCCCGGGCCGTCCCAGGCGCTGGCGGTGCTGGCGCCGATGGCGACGATGGTGATCGGCATCCTCCAGGCGGAGGCGATCTCCGCCGCGCTCGTGCCGGAGATCGAGAGCGGGCGTTTCCTCGGGACCGGGACGATGGCCGCCCTCCTCGCCGGGCGGCTGCGGGTGGTGCTGAACGCGGTGGACCTGAACTCCCGCCTCTCCCGCGCCTCCGCCGAAGCGGTCGCGCGGCACCTCGGCTTCCGGATGCTCGGCGCCATCAGCCGGGAGGAGACGGTGGCGGAGTCGCTGGCCTGCCAGCGGCTGCTGCTGGACCACGCGCCCGACAGCCGCGCGGCCTCCGACCTGCGGGAGGTGGCGCGACTCGTCGCGAGCGCATTGCCGCCGCCGATCGCCGCCCCGCCGCCCATGGCCATGCCGCCCCGCGAGACCCAGACCATCGGTGCCAGCCTGTGAGCGTGACCATGACGCGCGGCCCGGCGGGCCGCATGGGCCGCCGGATCGGCCGCAACCCGTGGGCCGGCCGCCTCATCGTCGTTCTCGGCTTCCTCGCGGCCATCCCCTTCGTCGTGGCGCCGCTGGAGGCGGAGCAGCAGGCCTGGCTCGCCCTCGGCGGCTTCGTGATCTTCGCGATCGCCTGCCTCGTCCCGGGGCGCGGGACCCTCGTCTTCCTCTGCGTCCTGTCGGGCTTCATCTCGGCCCGCTACCTCTACTGGCGGATCACCGACACGCTCGACTACACGAACTTCTTCTCGACCTTCCTCGGGACCGGGCTGCTGCTCGCCGAGATCTACGCGGTCACGACCCTCTTCCTGTCCTACCACCAGTCGCTCTGGCCGCTGGACCGCAAGCCACTGCCGATGCCCGACGACCCGGACCTGTGGCCATCGGTGGACGTGTTCATCCCGACCTACAACGAGCCGCTCGCGGTGGTGAAGCCGACGGTCTTCGCCGCGATGGCGATGGACTGGCCGCGGGACAAGATGAACGTCGTGCTGCTGGACGACGGCCGGCGCGAGGAGTTCCGCCAGTTCTGCGCCGAGGTCGGCTGCGGCTACATGATCCGCCCGGACAACAAGGGCGCCAAGGCCGGCAACATCAACCACGCGCTCGCCCAGACCACCAACGAGTACGTCCTGATCTTCGACTGCGACCACGTGGCCACCCGCGCCTTCCTGCAGATGACCATCGGCTGGCTGCTGCGGGACCGCGGGCTCGCCATGGTGCAGACGCCGCACCACTTCTACTCGCCTGACCCGTTCGAGCGGAACCTCGCCTCCGGCCGGCGCGTGCCGAACGAGGGGCTGCTGTTCTACGGGCTGATCCAGCAGGGCAACGACCTGTGGAACGCCGCCTTCTTCTGCGGCTCCTGCGCGGTCATCCGGCGCACGGCGCTGGAGCAGGTGGGGGGCGTGCCGACGCAGACGGTCACCGAGGACTGCCACTGCTCGCTCAAGATGCAGCGCCTCGGATGGCGCACGGCCTACCTGCGGCTGCCGCTGGCGGCGGGGCTCGCGACGGACCGGCTCATCGCGCACATCGGCCAGCGCATGCGCTGGGCCCGCGGCATGGTGCAGATCTTCCGCATCGAGAACCCGATGCTCGGGCCGGGCCTGAGCTTCACGCAACGGCTCTGCTACATCGCCTCCATGTGGCACTTCCTCTTCCCGCTGCCGCGCTTCGTGTTCCTCACCGCCCCGCTCGCCTTCCTCCTGTTCGGGCAGAACATCATCGCCGCGTCGCCGCTGGCGATCGTGGCCTATGCGGGGCCCCATGTGGTCCACGCGGTGATGACCAACTCGATGCTCCAGCGTCGCGTCCGGCACTCCTTCTGGTCGGAGATCTATGAGACGGTGCTGGCGCTGTATTTGCTCCCGGTGACGCTCACGACGCTGCTGGATCCGTCGAAGGGCAAGTTCAACGTGACGGACAAGGGCGGCACCCTGCAGGAGGGCTACTTCGACCTGCGCGCGACGTTGCCGAACTTCATTCTCGCGGTGGTGCTCACCTTCGGGTTGCTCTCGGGCATCTACGGGATGGCGGTGAACGCGCCGGACAGCCTGGAATTCCAGGCGAACGCGCTGAACTCGATCTGGGTCGTCCTGTCGCTGCTGACGGTGCTCGCGGGCCTCGCCGTCGGCCGCGAGCGGCGGCAGGTGCGGGAGCGTGCGCGCGTCGGTGCGATCATGCCGGCGGCGGTGGTGCTGCCGGACGGGCGCTCGGTCCCCGGCGAGACCCTGGACCTTTCACTGGGCGGCGCTGCCGTGGCGGCCGTCAGGCCCGACGGGCTGCCGGAGGACGCATTGGTGACGTTGGACGTTGATATCGGGCCGGAGCGGGTGTCGCTGCCGGCCGAGGTGCTGCGGTGGTCGGAAGGTCGCCTTCAGGTGCGCTTCGTGCCGGAGGACCTGCGGGACGAGGGCAACATCACCCGCGTGGTGCTCGGCCGCGCCGACGCCTGGGTGGACTGGGACGACGTGCGGCTCGACCGGCCGCTGCGCTCGCTCGGCGAGGTGGCGCGGTCCATCGGCGGGTTGTTCCGCGGCGACAGCCAGTTCTCGCTTCGCGCCCGGCGCGCGCGGCGGCAGGCGGCGGCCCGGGCGCGCACGACCCGGACGCCCGAGGGGCGGCCCGTGGTCCCGGCGGCCGGCGTGGCGACGACCGTCACCGCGACGCCCACCACCTCCCTGCGCGGCGCGGAAGCCGC
>CAXVWQ010000471.1:0-12365 GCA_964263755.1 Roseomonas sp.
ACGTCCTTCGTGAAGATCGCGGCGGAGAGGCCGTATTCCGTGTCGTTGGCGACGCGCACCGCCTCCTCCGCGTCCTTCACGCGCACCACCGCGACGACCGGGCCGAAGGACTCCTCGGCGTAGAGGCGCATCGCCGGCGTCACGCCGTCCACGATGGCCGCGGGCATTACCGTGCCGGTGCGCGCGGCGCCGCCGTGGACCGTGGCGCCCTTGCCGCGGGCGTCGGCGACGAGGTCGTCCACGAAGGCCGCGGACTTCTCGTCCACGACGGAGCCGAGGAAGACGGGGCCGCCGCGCGGGTCGCCGACGGGGAGAGTCGCGACGAAGGCGGAGAAGCGCCGCAGGAACTCGTCCGCGATGGATTCCACGACCACGAGGCGTTCCGTGGACATGCAGATCTGCCCCTGGTTCATGAAGGCGCCGAAGGCCGCGGCCTTCACCGCCTCGTCGAGATCGGCGTCCTCCAGCACGATCATCGGGGCCTTGCCGCCGAGTTCCAGCAGCACGGGCTTGAGGTGCTTCGCGCACTCCACCGCGATGATGCGCCCGACCTTCGTCGAGCCCGTGAAGTTGACGCGCTTGACCGCCTTGTGGGCGATGAGCGCGGCGACGAGAGATGGCGCATCGGCCGCCGAGTGGGTGACGACGCCGACGACGCCCGCCGGCAGCCCCGCTTCCTCGAACACCGTCGCGATCAGCGCGTGGACGCCCGGGCAGGTTTCGCTCGCCTTCAGCACCACCGTGTTGCCGCAGGCCAGCGGCAGCGCGACGGCGCGGACGCCGAGGATGACCGGCGCGTTCCACGGCGCCATCCCCAGCACGACGCCGACGGGCGTGCGGAGCGTGAAGGAGAGGCAGCCCGGCTTGTCCGACGGGATGGTCTCGCCGCCGACCTGCGTCGTCATCGCCGCGGCCTCCCGCAGCATCCCCGCCGCGAGCATGACGTTGAAGCCGGCCCAGCCCGCGGTCGCGCCCAGTTCCTCCGCCATGAGCCGGATGAACTCCGGCGCCTTCGCCGCGAGGGTGTCGGCGGCCTTCAGGAGGTGCGCGCGGCGGGCATTGGGACCGAGCGCGGACCACGCGGGGAAGGCGGCCGCGGCGGCGTCGGCGACCGCGATCGCCTCCGCGGCGTTCATGGCGCGGGCCGAGCTCGCGACGTCGCCGGTGATCGGGTTGCGGCGGTCGAAGGTGGTCGGGGCGTGGGTGTCAGGCACGGGTCGTCTCCTCCTGCGTCTCGTAGAGGGTGGGGATGGCGGCATCCACGGCCACCTCCACGAGCATCGGTCCGTCCGCGGCCATCGCGGCGCGCAGCGCGTCGTCGAGGGCGGCGGGGTCGTCCACGCGCACCGCGGGGCAGCCCATGGCACGGGCCATGCCGACGTAGTCCACCCCCGGAACGTCGATCCCCGGCGCGCCGCGGACCTGCAACACCTGGGAGAAGGACCGCATCGCGCCGTAGCCGCCGTTGTTCATCAGCACCACCGCGAGGGGCAGGCGGTGCTGCACCGCCGTCCACAGCGCCTGGGGGGAGTAGAGGAACGACCCGTCGCCGATGAGGCAGAGGACGCGCGTCCCCGGCCGCCCGATCGCCACGCCGACCGCGCCGGGCAGCCCGTAGCCCAGCCCGCCGCTCGCCATGGTGAAGAACCCGCCCCAGCGCGTGATGGGAAGGTTGGCGTGCATGGCGGGGCGGTGGGACGGAGCTTCCTCCACGAGCACCGCGTCGTCCGGCATCGCGGCGCGGAGGCGGGACAGGGCCCAGGCCGCGGGGATGGGCGTCGCGGGGGACGGCACCGGCCGGGCGCGACGGGTCGGCGGCGTCAGCCCGCGGGTGGGGACGCGCGCGACCAGCCCATCCAGCGCGTGACGCAGGGCGCCGAGGACGGCGGTGCCGACCGGCGCGGAGGACGCCGCCTCCGCGTCCGTCGTGAATTGCAGGATCGGGACCCCGCCGCGCGACAGGGCGAAGTCGCCCGCGACGTGGAAGGTGAAGACCGGTGCGCCCATCACGAGGACCAGGTCGTGCTTCGACAGCGCCTCCGACACCGCGCCGGGCGCCGCGGGCAGGTGGCCGGCGAACAGCGGATGATCCTCCGGGAAGGCCAGCCGCGCGGCGAAGGGCGCGGTCAGCACGGGGGCGCCGAGGCGTTCGGCAAAGGCGACGAGGGCGTCGCCGCAGCCCTCCGCGTCGGCCTCGGCGCCGGAAACGATCACCGGGCGGCGGGAGGCGGCGATGGCCGTCGCCGCGGCGTCCAGCGCCGCCGGATCGGGCGCGGCCTCCGCGTGCCAGTCGCGCGGCGTCACGGGCGCGCAGGCCACGCCCCAGTCATCCGCGGGAACGGAGACGAAGGTCGGCCCGAACGGCCGCGTCATCGCGATCCGGTGCGCCCGGGCGATCGCCTCGGGCACGTCCTCCGCCCGCGCCGGCTCGACGCTCCACTTGACGTAGGGCTTCGGGAAGGTCGCCGCGTCCGTCGCGCCGAGGAACGGCAGGTTGCCCAGCAGCGACCGCGTCTGCTGCCCCGCGGTGACCACCAGCGGCGCCTGATTCTTCCAGGCCGTGAACAGGTTGCCGAGGGAATGTCCCACCCCCGCGGCGGAGTGCAGGTTCACGAAGGCCGCCCGCCCCGTCGCCCGGGCGTAGCCATCGGCCATCCCGACCACCGACGCCTCCTGCAACCCGAGCACGTAGGTGAAGTCCGCCGGCCAGCGGTCGAGGAAGGGCAGTTCGGTGGAGCCGGGGTTGCCGAACACCGTCGTCATCCCCAACCCGCGCAGCAGGTCGAGCGTCGCCTCCCGCACGGTGGTTCTCGGGGGCGTCATCGCGCGGCCTCCCCATCCAGTCCCGCGACGATCCGCGACAGGGCCGCCAGCACCACGCCCCGCGCCGGGCCGACGAGGGCGTCGAGCCGCGCGTCGTGGTCGGCGGCGTGGGACCGCAGCCGGCGCAGGGCGGCGGTCCCGGCCGGCGTCAGCGTCACGGCCCAGGCGCGGCGGTCGCCCTTCGCGCGGTCGCGCCGGATCAGGCCCCGGCGCTCCAGGTCGCGCATCGCCGGCGTCAGCGTGGACTTGTCCCGCCCCGCGGCGGCGCCGAGGGCGCTCTGCGACAGGCCGGGATTCTCCGCGATGAGGGTCAGCAGGCTGTAGCGGCCGGGCCGCAGCCCGGCATCGGCGGCGCGGCGGGCGAAGGCGGCGAAGGAGGCTTCCTGGGCGATCCGCAGTCGGAAGCCGATGGCGTCGCCGAGCGGGCCGAGGCGCGGCCCGACCCCCGGCGCTTCCGCCTCGCGCACGGCGCGGCGCGTCGCGCCCATCGGCCGCCCTCCCCCCCTCGTTGAGGCGATCGTAGGAGGTCCAACCATCGCCGCGCAAGCCTGCCCTACGCCCCGCCCGGCCCCATCGCGTCGAGCGTGGCGCCGTGCAGCGGGTTCCCGGCTTCCCCGAAATCGAACAGCAGGTCGAAGTGGTTCGATCCCGGCCGCGGCGGGACCACCCGCACGCGGTTCCCCGCCTCCGACAGCGCCGCCGCGAAACCGGTCGTCTGGCCCTTGAACGCCGCCGTCTCCGTGTCGCCGTGCGCCAGCACCACGTCCAGGCCGGACGGCAGCGGCAGGAAGGCGGGGGAGTTGCGGCGCGCCGCAGCGTCGTCCAGCCGCATCCAGTCGTTGATGCGGGTGTGCGGCAACGGCCTGAGGTCGAACAGACCGGAGAGGAGGGTCAGTCCGGCCACCGGCGGCAGCCCGATCCCGGGCACCGCGAGCATCGCCGCGAGGTGCCCGCCCGCGCTGGAGCCGGCGACGTGGATGCGCGCGGGATCGGCGCCGTGGGCCGCCGCGTTCGCCGCGACCCAGCCCAGGGCGCGGCGGCATTCCCCGGCGATCCGGTCGAGCGTGGCCGCGGGGGCCAGCGCGTAGTTCACGGAGACGACGGTCGCCCCCGCCGCCGTGAAGGCCGGCGCCATGGATCCGGAATCCGCGGCATCCAGCGCCCGCCAGTAGCCGCCGTGGATGAACAGCAGCACCGGCGACGGGTCGGTGGCGTCGCGCGCCGGGTAGATGTCCAGCCGCTCCGCCTCCGTCTCCCCGTAGCGGTGGGTGGACCAGGGCAGGGCCGCCTTCGCCGCGTCGGTCCGCGCCCGGTATTCGAGGAGGATGTCGGCGACGTGCGGCGTCGTCGCCCGGGCGTCGTAGCCGGCGTCGAGGACCGGGTCCGTTCCGCTCATTCCGCGCGCGCGCCGGCAAGGCGGACGAGGATCCGCTTCGCCTCGAAATCCGCGGCCACCAGCGCGGCGGAGGCCGCGGGCGTCGCGGCGTGGACGGTGTAGCCGTTCGGCGTCAGGTGGCGGTCGCGCACCACCGGCTCCTCCATCGCCGCGGCGACGCCTTCCTGGATGCGGGAGAGAACCGCCGGCGGCGTGCCGGCCGGCGCGAACAGGCCGAACCAGGTGCGCGGATCGAGTTCGCCGTGGCCCGCCTCCTCCAGCGTCGGCACCGCCGGCATCGTCGGGAACCGCGTGGGGCGCCCGACCGCGAGCGCGACGAGCCGCCCGTCCGCCAGCGCGTCGCGGGAGGAGGCGATGCCGGAGAGGGTCATCTGCACCTCCCCCTGCACGGTCGCGAGGACCGCCGGCCCGACGCCGCGGTAGGTGACGGCGGCGATGTCCGTCCCCTCCCGCGCCCGCAGCGCCTCGAACAGGAGGTTCGGCTGGGAGCCGGGGCCGTAGGAGCCGTAGTTCAGCCGCCCCGGCGCCGCCTTCGCCGCGGCGACCAGCCCCGCCATGTCCCGCGCGCCGACCGAGGGATGCGTCAGCACCATCTGGTGGACGTCGATGAGGTAGGAGACGGCGACGAGGTCGCGCATCGGGTCGTGCGGCAGCCTCCCGCCGAGATGCGGGTTGGAGGTGATGGAGGCGTCCGAGGTCATCAGCAGCACGTGGCCGTCCGGCGCCGCCTTGGCCACGGCGTCGGTGCCCGGGATGGTGGCGCCGCCCGGCCGGTTGTCCACCGTGACCGGTTGGCGCCAGCTCGCGGACGCCCGGTCGGCGATGGCGCGGGCGAGAACGTCCAGCCCGCCGCCCGGTGGGTAGGGCACGATGATCCGCACGGGGCGGGTGGGCCATTCGCCCTGCGCGAGGGCCGGGCGGGCGAGGAGAGCGACGGGGGCGGCGAGGAGGGCGCGGCGCGGGATCGGGGGCATGGCCCGCAAGGTGGCGCGGTCCGGCCCCGCGCGGAAGCGGGGCGCCCGGCGCACGCTGGCGCCGCCGCGCCGGGCATGGTCGCATCCGGTATGACCGACCTCCTCCACGAGACCCGCGACGGGATCGCCTTCACCACCCTCAACCGCCCGGAGGCGATGAACGCCTTCACCTTCGCGATGTACGAAGGACTGGCGGAACGCGCCGCAGCGATCGGGGACGACCCGGCCATCCGCGCCTGGGTCATCCTCGGCGCCGGGGACCGGGCCTTCGCGGCCGGCACCGACATCGGCCAGTTCCGCGCCTTCACCACCGCCGGGCACGCGCTCGATTACGAGGCGCGGATCGAGCGCTGCCTCTCGGCGGTGGAGGACTGCCCCAAGCCCACCATCGCCGCGATCCACGGCGCCTGCACCGGCGGCGGCGCGGGCGTCGCGGGGGTCTGCGACCTGCGGATCGGCTCCGCCGCGATGCGCTTCGGCGTCCCCATCGCGCGCACGCTCGGGAACACCCTGTCCCGCGGCAACTACGCCCGCTTCGCCGCCCTGCTCGGCCCGGCGCGGCTGAAGGAGATGATCTTCACCGCCCGGCTGGTGGAGGGCGAGGAGGCGCTCCGCCTCGGCCTCGTCACCGAACTCCTGCCCGACCGGGAGGCGCTGCTGGGGCGCGCCGAGGCCCTGGCCCGCACCGTCGCGTCCCACGCGCCGCTGACCCTGCGGGCCGCGAAGGTCACCCTGCGCCGGCTCCGCGACGCGGCGTCCGAGGGGGTGGAGGCCGACGACATGGTCGCCCTGACCTACACGAGCGAGGACTTCCGGGAGGGGGTGGACGCCTTCCTCTCCCGCCGGAAGCCCATCTGGAAAGGCCGCTGAACCTCCAGCCTCCCGAACCGTTCTCCCCCCGCAAAACCGCCCACGGGAGACCACGCATGTCCATTTTCGGCCGCATCGCCAACCGCATCTTCGGCCGCGCCTCCGCCGCCGAGGCCCCCGCCACCCCGACCCCCGCCGGCGCGCCGCCCGCCACCGGCTCCGCCATGGGCGGGGGGAGCGCCGCCTCAGGGGCGGGCGCCGCCGCGGCCACCACGCCGAGCATGGCGACGCCGGGCATGCCCGGGGCGATGGGCGCCGCCCCCGCCACCGGCCAGCCGGTGGACGTGGAGGCGGTCGTGGGCGGGATGGCCGCCGGGAAGGGCCTGAACTGGAAGACCTCCATCGTCGACCTGATGAAGGTGCTGGACATCGATTCCTCCCTCGACGCCCGCAAGGAACTCGCGACCGAACTCGGCTACACCGGCGCGAAGGACGGCTCGGCCGAGATGAACATCTGGCTGCACAAGGCCGTCATGAAGAAGCTCGCGGAGAACGGCGGCATCGTGCCCGCCTCCCTGCGCGACTGATCGGCCCGGCACGCCGGCCGGAGGTCACTCCGGCCGGATGCCGAAGCGCTCGATGACGCCGCGCCATTTCGTCGTCTCGGACGCGATGAGCGCGCCGAAGGCCTCGGGCGTCGAGGCCTCGGCTTCCGAACCCAAGGCCTCGAAGGGCGTTCGCAATGCCGGGGTCGCGAGGGCGGCCCCGACGGCGGTGTTCAGCCGCGCCACCGTCGCGGCCGGCGTCGCGGCGGGGGCGACGATGCCGTAGTATGAGATGCTCTCGGCGCCCGGCAGCCCGGCTTCCGCCACCGTCGGCACGGTGGGGAGGGCGGCCACGCGGCGCGGGCCGGCGACCGCCAGCACCCGCACCCGGCCATCCGCGGCGAGCGGTAGCACCGGCGGCAAGCCGGAGAAGAGGAAGGCGAGGCGTCCCGCCAGCAGGTCCGCCATCGCCTCCGCGTTGCCTCGGTAGGGGACGTGGACGACCTCCGCCCCCGACACCGCCCGGAACAATTCGCCCGCCAGGTGCCCCGTGCTGCCGACGCCGGGCGAACCGTAGTTCAGCGCTCCCGGCCGCGCCTTCGCCAGCGCGACGAGCCCCGCCGCGTCCGTCACGCCGAGGGCGCGGTTGGCGACGAGCACGTTCGGCCCGATGGCGATGAGCGAGACCGGCGCGAGGTCCGCCACCCGGTAGGGCATCGTTCGCATCAGCACCGGGTTGATCGAGAGCGGGCCGGAGGTGCCGATGCCCAGCACCGTCCCGTCCGGCGCCGCCTTCGCCACGGCGTCCACGCCCAAATTGCCGCCCGCCCCCGCCCGGTTCTCCACCACCACCGTCCCGCCGAGGCGTTCGGAGAGCGGTGCCGAGAGGGCGCGCCCCATCAGGTCCACGGTGGAGCCGGGGCCGAAGGGCGCGACGAGCCGCACCGAGCGCCCGTCCTGGGCGCGGGCGGCGAACGGGAGGAGCGGCACGGCGAGAGCCGCGCGGCGGGGGATGGTCACCGCTTCACCCCGATGTCGCCGGCGATGTCGTTGCGGATGCGGCGGGCGAGGAAGAGCCACCGCCCGCCCCGCCGCACCACCTCGTCCTCGTAGGTGCCGACGAGGCCGATGCGCGGCCCGTCCGGCGATTCCAGCGCGACGAGGAAGTTCGAGACGACGGAGGCCGCGTCGCCGCGGGGGGTCACGACGACGTTCGTGGTGAGGTGCCGCCGGAGCGGCCCCTCCCCCGGCCCGGGGACGATGGAGCGGGCGAGTTCGGCGATGGCGGCCGGCCCGCGGGCGCGGCCGAGGCGTTCCGGCCCCCACTCCCCCTCCTCCGCGAAGAGAGCGCCCATCGCCTCGAAGCGAAGGTTGTCCATGGCGTGGCAGTAGGCGGCGAGGAGTTCGCCGATCGCGAGCCGGTCCGCCGTGTCGTCCGCCATGCCGCACCCCCCCGTTTTCCGGAGTGTTCCCGTGGATCGTTGACGCCGTCAACGATCGGGCCGGCGATCACCCGTCGGCGAAGGCTCCCTCCATCTCCCGCCGGAAGGCGAGCGTCGGGTCCGCCGGGTCGCTCGCCACGTCCGCCCAGCGGATCGTCGCGCCCGCCGCCACGTCGCGGGTCAGCGCCACGCCGTGCGCCAGCCCGATGGGCAGCGCGCCCGTCGCGAGCGACCGGGCGGCGGGGATCAGCCGTCCGTAGGCGGCATATCCCCCCTCCCCGTCCAGCACCTCCCCCGCCCGCAGGTCGCGCTTCGCCGTCGCGGCCACGTCGCCCGCGAAGCCGCGCGTCGTCCCCGTCGGCTCCCCCCGCAGCGCGGCGGAGGCGACGGAGATGCCGAGTTCGAGGCCGATGAGGTGGTAGGGCTTGTACATCGCGGCGTAGCGGCCGGAGGCGTCGGTCCGCAGCCCGTATTCGGCGAAGCACCTGCGCACGTAGTCGTCCGGCGCGGCGAACACGCAGTAGACGCCCCAGCGCAGGTCGCGGAACACGGGGCGGCCGTCGCGTTCCAACGACGACACGACCTCCACGGTCCCGGACCGGGCGAGGACGCCGCCCTCCGATGCCGGGCGCAGCACGTGCGGCAGGTCGTCCACGCCGCAGGGCGGGAACAGCAGGCCGTCGTCGGGCGGCGACAGCCCGCAGGCGTTCGCCACCGCCGCCATCTCCAGCGCCGACTTCGTCCCGTCGAGGAAGGAGTTGAACATCCGCGCGTTGAAGTCGCCCGCCGCGACCTGCGCCTCCGTGAACCCGTAATGGCCCCAGACCGTGTCAGGGGTGGAGGCGTGGTAGTCCGGGAGATACTTCGTGCCCTTCCCCGCGCAGACCACCTCCAGCCCGATGGCGCGGGCCCAGTCCACCATCTCCGCGATGAGGGCGGGCTGGTCGCCGTAGGCCATGGAGAAGACGACGCCCGCTTCCGCCGCCCGCCGGGCCAGCAGCGGGCCGGCCAGCGCGTCGGCCTCGACGTTCACCATCACGACGTGCCGGCGGTGGGCGAAGGCCGCGAGCGCGTGGCGGATGCCTGCGCCGGGATGGCCCGTCGCCTCCACGATCACCTCGACGTCGGCGGCGATGAGGGCGGCGGCGTCCTCCGTCACCCACGTCGTGCCGCCATCCAGCGCGTCCCCGGCCGACCGCGCCGCGAAGCGCGCCGCGTCCCACCCCACCCGCGCCAACGCCGCCCGCGCCCGCCCCGCGTCGAGGTCCGCGACGCCGACGACGTGCAGCCCGCGCGTCCGCCCCGCCTGGGCGAGGAACATCGACCCGAACTTCCCCGCCCCGATCACCCCGACCCGAACGGGCTGCCCCGCCTCGGCCCGCGCCGAGAGCATCGCGTGCAGGTTCATGGCGCCGGCACCGCGTCGAGCGCGCGGAACACGGGCTTGCCCGCGTCGCGGAACCGCGCGGCTTCCGCGTCCGCCCCGGCCGAGGGGCCGCCGATCCGGAGGCAGGCGTCGCAGCGTTGGGCCAGCGCGAGGGAGAGCGGCATCATGACCCCGTCGGGGTCGCCCCCGGCCTCGATCACCGGCAGGGCCATGTTCACCCCGATCACCGGCACGTGCCCCATCCGGTGCAGCGCGAGCGCCACCACGTTCATCGCCCGCAGGTTCGCCGCCCGCCCCGCCGCGTCCGCGCCGCCCGCCGTGTAGGGCCCCGACACCATGATCCACATCCCCGCGGTCCTCCCGCGTCGGATGCTGCGCGCGTCGCCGTGGCTGGCCAAGGGGCCGGTCGGCGGCGCAGGATCGCGCATGGGCTTCGCGCACACCCTCGGCGGCACGCGCCACGCCTTCGCGGACCTCCGCGCCCTTATGGCGCGGGCGACGCCGCACCGCTCCGGCGACGCGCTGGCCGGGATCGCGGCGGATTCCGCGGCGGAACGGGCGGCGGCGCAGCACGCGCTGGCCGACCTGCCGCTGGCCCGCTTCCTCGACGAGGCGATGGTCCCCTACGAAGCCGACGAGGTCACGCGCCTCATCCTCGACACGCACGATGCCGCGGCCTTCGCGCCGGTGCGCTCCCTCACCGTCGGCGGCTTCCGCGACTGGCTGCTGTCGGACGAGGCGACGACGGCGGCGCTGACCGCCCTCGCGCCCGGCCTGACGCCGGAGATGGCCGCGGCGGTGTCGAAGATCATGCGCCTGTCGGACCTGATCACCGTCGCCGCGAAGTGCCGCGTCGTCACGCGCTTCCGCAACACCATCGGCCTCCCCGGCACCCTATCCGTGCGCCTGCAGCCGAACGACCCGGTGGACGACCCGCGCGGCGTCGCGGCGCAGATCCTCGACGGGCTGCTGATGGGCGCGGGCGACGCCTGCATCGGCGTGAACCCCGCGACGGACCACCTCGACACGGTGTGCCGCCTGCTCGACCTGCTCGACGCCGTCCGCACGCGCTACGACATCCCGACCCAGACCTGCGTGCTGTCCCACGTCACCACCACGATCGCGGCGATGGAGCGCGGCGCCCCCGTGGACCTCGTCTTCCAGTCCGTCGCGGGGACCGAGGGGGCGAACCGCGGCTTCGGCGTGAACCTCGGCCTGCTGCGGGAGGCGGGGGACGCCGCGCGCACCCTCCGCCGCGGCCCGCCCGGCGCCAACCTCATGTATTTCGAGACCGGCCAGGGCTCCGCCCTGTCCTCCGGTTCCCACCACGGCGTGGACCAGGGGACGCTGGAATGCCGCGCCTACGCCGTCGCCCGCGCCTTCTCGCCGCTCCTGACCAACTCCGTCGTCGGCTTCATCGGCCCGGAATACCTCGCCGACGGCAAGCAGATCACCCGCGCCGGGCTGGAGGACCACCTCTGCGGCAAGCTGCTCGGCCTGCCGATGGGCGTGGACGTCTGCCACACGAACCATGCGGAGGCCGACTTCGACGATTCCGACGCCCTCCTCACCCTCCTCGCCACGGCGGGCGTCACCTACGTCATGGGCGTGGCGGGGGCGGACGACGTCATGCTCGCCTACCAGTCCACCTCCTTCCACGACGCCCTCACCGTCCGACGCCTCCTCGGCCGCGCGCCCGCCCCGGAGTTCGCGGCTTGGATGGCACGGGTCGGCATCGTCCCGGACGGGCCGGAGACGCTGCCGCCGCGCCTCGCCCCCGCGCTGATCGGGCTGGCGTGACGTCCCCCCGCGACGTCCCCGCCCTCCTCGGCCTGCGCCGCTTCACCACGGCCCGCGTCGCCCTCGGCCGCCGCGGCGGCGCCCTGCCCACCGCCGCCCTCCTCGACCTGCGGGAGGCGCACGCCCGCGCCCGCGACGCCGTGTGGTCCGCGCTGGACGAGGACGCCCTTGCCGCCGACCTGGCGCCCCTCGGTCTCCCCGTCCACCGCGTCGCCTCCGCCGCCCCGGACCGACGGACCTACCTCCTCCGCCCCGACCTCGGCCGGGCGCTGGCGCCGGACACGGTCCTGCCCCCGGCGGCCCGGTCCGGCACCCCCATCGTCGCCCTCGTCGTGGCCGACGGCCTCTGCGCCGCGGGCGTCGCCCGCTGGGCGCCGCCCCTCCTCGCCGCCCTCGTCCCCCGCCTGCGCGCCGACGGCTTCACTCCTGGCCCCGTCGTCCTCGCCCGCCTCGCCCGCGTGGCCCTCGGCGACGCGGTGGCGGAGGCCGTCGGGGCCGACGCCGTGGTGGTGCTGATCGGCGAACGCCCGGGCCTCTCCGCCACCGACAGCCTCGGCGCCTACGTCACCTGGGCGCCGCGGGTCGGCCGCGCGGACTCCGACCGCAACTGCGTCAGCAACATCCGCGCGGAAGGCCTGTCCCCGGAGCGCGCGGCCTCCAAGATCGCTTGGCTTCTCTCGGCCGCCCGCGCCCTCGGCGGCACCGGCACCGCCCTGCGGGACGAGGAGCCGGAGCCGGTTCCGGTCCTCGGGGCGGCCGCCATCCCCGCCACGGTCGAACCCGGGGGCGGCTGACCCCGGCTCAGAAGTCGCTCACCCGCCCCTTCCGCTCCCAGTCGTTGTAGCGGGTCGGCTCCGGCCCCTTCGGCCCGCCGATCTCCTTCGGCATGGGTGGGGTGGGGCCGGGCTTCGGCGGGGCGTCCGCAACCGCGGGCGCGGGCGGCGACTTGTCCTGGTCGGTCGTGCTCATCCCACCCATCTCGGGTCGGACCGGCGCGCTGTCACCGGGGGCCTGTCCATGGGCGGATACGCGCGCACCACGGTGCTGATGGCGGTCCTCACCACCCTCTTCGCCGGCCTCGGCTACCTCCTCGGCGGCGGGGGCGGGATGGTGATGGCGTTTCTCTTCGCCGCCGGCACCAACCTCTGGGCCTGGTGGAACTCGGACCGCGCGGTGCTGCGGATGGCG
>CAXVWQ010000472.1:0-7359 GCA_964263755.1 Roseomonas sp.
CCGTGGCCCTGCTGATCGGTGCCGGCGCCGTCCTCGGCGCAGGGCTCGCCTTCGGGCAGCCTCGCGGCCAGCAGCCCGCGACGGGCGCGCCGCCGGCTGTGCTGCCCACGCCGGGCAGCGCGGTGCCGCAGTTCGCGCCCCCGCCGGTGCCGTCCATCGGCGTGCCGGGCGCGCCGGGTGTGGGATCGGTGCAGGTCGCGCCGGGCACGCCGGGCGTGTTCGGGGGCGAGGCGCCCCCTGGCGTCGGCACGCGCACCGAGACGCGGACGCTGCGGCAGCTCGGCCTGCGCTCGCCGATGCAGATGCGCGGCCTCGCGGACCTTCAGGGCGTGCTGTTCGGGGTGCGTGGCGACGAGGTGGTCACCGGGGCGCGGCTGACGCTCCAAGGCGCCACCTCGCCGGCGCTCATCCCCGAGCTGTCGCAGATCGCGGTGACGCTGAACGAACAGTTCGTCGGCACGATCACGCCTGACCGGGCGCGCCCCGCCTTCGGGCCGGTGGAGTTCCAGATCAACCCGGTGTTCTTCGCGGACTCCAATCGCCTGAACTTCCGGTTCACCGGCCGCTACGCGGTGGAGTGCAACGACCCGCTCTCCGGTCTTCTCTGGTCGACGGTGTCCGATCTTTCGACGCTGCAACTGACCCTGGAGCGGCTGTCGCTGACGCGCGACCTCGCGCGGCTGCCGGAGCCGTTCTTCGATCCGCGGCTGCTGCGCGAACCCCTCGTCCTGCCGGTGACGCTGGCCGAGGGCGCGGGGAACGACGCGGTGCGGGCGGCGATCATCGCCTCCTCCTGGTTCGCGGTGCAGGCCGATTACCGCGGGGCGACCTTCCCCGTTTCCTCCACCCTGCCGCCGCGTGGGAACGGGGTGGCGGTGGTCACGGGGACGGAGACGGTGCCCGGCCTGACCCTGCCGCGGCTGGACGGGCCGACGCTCGCCATCGTGCCGAACCCCAACGACTCCAACGGCCTCATCCTCGTCATCGGCGGCCGTTCGGGCGCCGAGGCGGCGACGGCCGCGCAGGCGATGGCGACGAACCGGGAAGCGCTGTCCGGGGAGATCGCCACGGTCCAGAACCAGGACCTGCCGCAGCGCACGGCCTACGACGCGCCGCGCTGGATCCGGATCGACCGTCCCGTGCGCTTCGGCGAACTCGTGGACCCGACGGAACTCCAGTCGTTCGGCTACGCGCCGGGGCCGATCTCCATCCCGTTCCGCACCGCGCCGGACATCTACACCTTCCGCGACCGCGCACTGCCGGTGGAGGTGCGCTACCGCTCGCCCCCCGGCCCGATCATGGACGTGGCGGTGTCGCGGCTGGACGTGGCGCTGAACGACGTCTACCTCAAGTCGTTCCCGCTGCGGGAAGGCGATCCGGCCTTCGGCTTCGGCTGGATCGCGCGGCAGGTCGGCACCTCCACCTCCGCCGACCGCGGCGAGGGGCGGCTGGGTCTGCCGCCGTATCTCGTCTTCGGCCTGAACGAGCTGCAGCTCCGCTTCGACATGCGGCCGCTCAACCGCGGCGACTGCATCTCGGTGCCCGGTGACGTGCGGGCCTCGGTGGATCCGGACAGCACCATCGACCTCTCGACGGCCTATCGCTTCACGGAACTGCCGAACCTCGCCTACTTCGCGGGGTCGGGCTTCCCCTACACGCGCTACGCCGACTTCTCGGAGACCGCCGTGGTCCTGCCGGACCGCGCCAACGCGCTGGAGATCGCGTCCACCCTCACGCTCATCGGCAAGCTGGCGGCGACCGTGGGCTACCCTGCCAGCAAGATCGAGGTGGCGCGCCCCGGCGGCCTGGATGGCGTAGCGAACCGCGACCTCATCGTCATGGGCTCCCTACAGCGCCAGCCGGCGTTGCAACAGCTCCTCCGCGACGGACCCATCCAGGTCGAGGGCAACCGCGTCACCGTCGCGCTGCCCGACGCGCTGGAGAACTTCCGCAACATCTTCCTCACCGACGACCGGCGGCTGGAGCGCGAGCGCCTCACCGCGGTGCTCGGCGGCGGCGGCGAAGGCGGCGGGCTGCTCATCGGCGCGCGCTCCGCGCTCAATTCGGAACGTTCCATGGTGGCGGTCACCGGCACGTCCCCCCAGGGGATGGAAGCGATGGTCGGCGCGCTGCGCGATCCCGCGCTGCTGCCGCAGATCCAGGGGGACGTCTCCTTCCTGTCGAACGGGCGGATGGAGTCCTTCAAGGTCTTCCGCAACTACACGGTCGGGTCGCTCCCGATCACCCTCGTCCCGCAGCGGGTGCTGGGCACCCGCCCCGATCTGCTGCTGGCGATCCTGGTGGGCGCGGCGATGCTCATCGCCATCCCGCTCTACTGGGTCCTGCGGCGCCGCGCCGCGCTTCGCTTGAGGACGCGCACATGACGTCACGCCGCCAACCGGGGGGGGCCCGGCGGCACCACGCGACCCGCGGGGAGGTCCGGGGGGGCCTCGCCGCGGTGGCGATCGGACTCGCGCTCGGCGTGCCGGTGACCGCAGGGGCCCAGGTGCCCACCGTCGGGACGGTGGCCTCGGCCGAAACCTCGGCCGGCCTTGGCCTGCTGCGGCTCCGGCAAGGGAGATACGCGGAGGCGGTCGAAGCGCTGAACCACGCCGTCGCGGCGGACCCCACGGCGGGGCACGCCCGCTGGGGCGGGGCCCTTTCCCGCGCCGGCTTCGCGGCCGATCTCGCGGCGGGGCGCTCGGCGATCGCGGCCGGCCAGTTCGACGTGGCCGAGGCGGCCCTGTCGCGTGCCGCGCGCCGGGACACGCCGGAGCGCGCCGACGCGGAGATGCTGCTGGGCGACCTCGCCCTGCGCCGGGGTGACCCGGCCGGGGCGGAACCCCGGTATCGCGCGGCCCTCGCCGCCCGCCCGGGCCTGGGCGGAGCGGTCACCGGCCTGCACGGCGTGCTGCGCCAGCAGGGGCGCTTCGCTGAGGCGGAGGCCTACGCCCACCGCGGCGGCTCCGCCGGCTGGGATGCCCGTGCCGATTCCATGCGCGCCGAGGCGGCCCGGATCACCGATCCGGACGCGGCGCTCACCGCGTATCGTGCCGCGTTGGCGACCTCGCCGGGAAATCCGGGAATGCGGCTCGACGTGGCCCGTGTCCTCGCGACGCTGGGTCGGCCATCCGAGGGGCGTGCCCTCGTCGAGGACGGCGTCGCCGGCCCCTCGGGGGCCGAGGGGCTGCACGCCGCGGCCCTCTTCGCGCGGGAGGATGGGCGGCCCGCCGACGCCGTCCGCTTCGTCTCGCGGGTGCCGGAGCGGCTCCGCACCGCCGACATGGTCCGCCTCGTGGCGCAGCTGCGGCTGGAGTCCGAGGTCGCGGCCGTCGCCGCCATGGGACGCGAGGAGGGCCGGCGCGGCCTGCTCGCGATCGCGGCCCGTCCCGATCCGTCCGGCACCGTGGCGTCCCTCGCCATCCGGGCCCTCACCGCCGCCGGGGATCGTGACGGCGCCGTAACGGCTTCCCGTCTCGCCGCCGCGGCGCCGCGGCCCCCGGCCGGGCGGCTCGCGCTGGCCGGCGCCGTCCTCGACGCGGGCCTGACCGCGGAGGCGGACGCCATCCTCGCCCCGCTGACGGGCGCGCCCGGGTTGTCGGCGGCGGAAGCCCGTCAGGTCTCGCTGCTCCGCGCGGCCCCGGCCGACGGTTCGCGCGTGATCCAGGCCGGCCCCGCCACCCGACCCGAAGCGGTCGAGGCGGAGATGCGCTCCCCGGCGGAGGCCCTCCGCATCGCGGAGGCCGTCCTGCGCCGCGACCCGCGCAACGCGGCGGCGCGTTACGCCGGGATCGAGGCCGCCATGGCCCTCGACGACCTCGGCCGTGCGGAGGCGCTCCTCATGGCCGGGCAGGCGACCGCTCCGACCGACCCGCGCCTCACGGTGTTCGACGCGCGCCTGGCGCGACGCGCCGGCGACACGCGGCGGGCCCAGACGGCCCTGAGCCTCGCGGCGGAGCAGCGGCGGTCCCAGCTCGGCGTGGACCGCCCGGCCCCGGCGTCCGAGGCGCCGGCGGCCTCGCGTCCCGCCGCGCCGGTCATAGCCCTCGCCGCAGCCACCCCGCCGTCATCGCCACGGCGCATGCCGCTGGCCGGCGACGGGCAGGGCTCCTCCTTCGCCCCGCTCGGCAGCAACCCAGGAAGCGTCGCCAGCGGCGGGCCCGGGGGCATCGCGGGCGACACCGCCCTGAACGACCCGCTGCTGAGCGAGATCGGCCGGCAGCTCGTCGAGGTGAACAACGAGGCGGCGTCCCGCATCACGGTCAGCGGGACCGGCCGCTACCGGTCCGGCGAGCGCGGGCTGGAGCGCCTGTATGAATACGGCGGCGGCGTGGAGGGGAGCGTCCCGGCGCCCGGGATCGGCGGCGTGCTGTCCGCGCGCGCCCAGGCGGTCCACCTCGATGCGGGGCGGGCGGACGTCAACAGCGACTTCAACATCCGTCGCTACGGCAGCAACGCCACGGAGTTCAGCAACACCCAGAACGCCGCGGATCGGCAGGCGCTGCGGGAGAGGCTGCGGCCGCGCGACACGACGGCGACGGGCGTCGCCATCGGCGCGGCCTACCAGCGGGACTGGCTGACGGTGGACGTCGGCTCCTCCCCCCTCGGCTTCCGGGAGCAGAACATCCTCGGCGGCGTCGAGGTCACCCCCGACCTCGGCAACGGGTTCCGCCTGCGCCTCCGCGGCGAGCGCCGGGCGGTGTCGGACAGCCTCCTCTCCTGGGGCGGGGTGCGGGACCCGGTCTCCGGGCGGACCTTCGGCGGCGTGACCCGCAACGGCGGCCTCGCGCAGGTGGAGTACTCCAACGACACGTTCGGCGCCTACCTCGGCGCGGGGTATTCCCACTTCGAAGGCCGGAACGTGCAGGACAACGGCCGCCTGGAGGTCAGCGGCGGCGTCAGCCAGGCGATCTTCCGCCGGCCGACGCAGGAGCTGATCACCGGCCTGGACCTCGCATACCTCTCCTACGATCGGAACCTGCGTCACTTCAGCCTCGGCCATGGCGGCTACTTCTCGCCGCAGGACTACGCGGCGGCGCAGATCCCGCTGGACTACAGGGCGCGAAACGGCAACCTCGCCTATCGCGTCGGCGGCGGCATCGGCGTGGCGTATTTCCGGGAGGAGCGGTCGCCGTTCTTCCCGGGCAACACCGCCCTGCAAGCCGGCCTCGAGCAGCAGGCCGCGACGGACCCGAACGTCACGGCCTTCTACGCACGGCAGCAGCGCACCGCGCTCACCGGGACGGTGCGCGCGGACATCGAGTACGCGATCACCCCGGCGATACGGATCGGCGCGCTCGCGCGTTACGAACGCACCGCCGACTTCGACGAGGCGCGCGGCATGATCTACGCGCGCTTCCGACTGGACTGAGGATTGATGAGCGACAGCCCGACCACCTCGACGGCCGATTCCCCCGCCTGGGACGGATTCCTGCGGGCGTTGCTCGAGATCCTGGAGGCGCACCTGGAACCGACGGAGCGGTCCACCCTGCTGCGGGCCATCGGGGGGCGCCTCGCGGCGTCGCTGCCCGTGGACGCGCAGGATTCGCTGCTCGGCCTGGAGTCGCGGATGAACGAGCGCCTCGCCGGGGCGCGGTGGGGCAGCGTGTCGATCGAGCTCGACGCGAACGGCCCGGCGCTCGTGCTGACCCACGCGCGGGCGCCGCACGTCGCGCTGCCCGGCGGCGACACCAACCCGCTGGGGCCGGTGCTGGAGGGGCTGCACGGCGCCTGGATCGCGTCGCAGCCCGGCGCGGAACCGGACCTGACGCCGACGCTCGTCAGCGCCGAGGGATCCGAGGTCGTCCTCCGCTACGGCGCCTGAGGGCGGGTCAACGGCGGCGGGGCGTCGCCTCGCCGAGGCCCTGCTCCGGCACGCCTAGGGCGTCGGCGAGACGCGCGGTCGCGCTGCCGGGTCGGGCCGCGCGCGGCTGCGTGGGGCCGGGACTCCAGCCGGTCAGGGTGAGCACGCGGAGCGTCGCGGGCACCGTGTCGCCCTCCGCGGGCAAGGCGGCCAGGGCGGCGGGGAACAGGGCCCGGGGCGGGATGCGCCCGTCCCGCAACCGGATCGCGTTGGTCTCGCCGGCGGCGCGGAGGTCGCGGAGGAGCGCCAGCGGGTCACGGTAGGCGAGGGCGATGTCCTCCAGGTCCGCCACCGGCAGGGCGAAGCCCGCGCGCTGGAGCAGGGCGGCACCGTCCCGCAGGTCCGGGAAGGGGGAGACGCGCGGGGCGGCCCCGCCGCGGAGGGATGCCTCGGCGGCGGTCAGGGCGTCCCGCAGGGTCTGCAGGGTGCCGAGGCCCGGCAGCGCCGCGAGGAAGAGCCCGTCCGGCGCCATGACGCGCCGGATCTGGGCGAGGGCGCCGGGCAGGTCGTTCACCCAGTGAAGCGACAGCGTCGCGACCACGAGGTCGAAGCTGCCTTCGGCGAAGGGCACCCATTCCTCGTCCATCGCGACCGGCACCGGCCCGGCGCGGGCGGCCATCCTGCGCGACAGGTCGGCCGAGACGACGAGGCCGACGCCCCGTGCGCCCAACGCCGGGGCGACCAGCCCGCGCCCGCCGATGTCCAGCGCCCGGTCGAAACGCCGCGTGGTGTCGTCCAGGCGGTCCAGGAGGCGGTCCACGACCGCGTCGAGCACCGGCGCGACCCGATCCTGCAGGGCGGCGGATCGGTCGCGCCGGAGCCGGACGAGCCGTCGGTCGAAGACGAGGTGCGACGGATCCGCCATGTCCGGGATATGCCGCGCCGGGCCGCCCCGATCCAGGGGCCGTCCCCCTTGAGCGCCGCGCCGCCCTGCGCCAGCCTCGACCCGTAGCCGGCGGAGGCCGTGTGGCCGACGGAACCCTCATCTCCCGTTCCGTCCCGGCCCTGAGGCGCGCCGGGACGGCGCTGCTGGACGCGCTGCTGCCGCCGACCTGCCTCACCTGCGACTCGCCGGTGACCGAGCAGGGGTCGGTCTGTGCCGCCTGCTTCCGCGACCTGCACCTGCTGGCCGAGCCGCTCTGCGCCCGCTGCGGCGTGCCCTTCGCCCATGCCGGGCAGGCGGGGCGGGGAGGCACCTGCCCCACCTGCCTCGCCGATCCGCCGGCCTTCGACACCGCCCGCGCGGCCTTCGCCTACGACGGCGCGTCGTCCCGCCTGATCCTGCCGCTGAAGCACGGCGACCGGACCGACCTGGCGCGGCACCTCGCGCGGCACATGGCGCGGGCCGGCTCCGCGCTGCTGCCGCGGGCGGACCTGCTGGTGCCGGTCCCGCTGCACTGGCGACGCCTCATCGGGCGCCGCTACAACCAGTCCGCCCTGCTGGCCCGGCACCTCGGCCGCGCGGCGTCGCGGCCGGTGCTGCCCGACGCGATCCG
>CAXVWQ010000473.1:0-4643 GCA_964263755.1 Roseomonas sp.
GGAGCGTGGTCACCACGCGCGCTTGCGCCGCGTGATGACCACACTCCGATCAACGGCGTCCTTTAACAGAAGGAGGTCCAGGGGCCCCCGCGAAGCAGTGCTTCGCGCCTGGCGGATGGAGGTCTGGAGGAAGGCAGCGCCTTCCTCCAGGGCCACCGGCACCCCCCCCGAGGAAGTCCGGGCAACGGCGGGCGGTATCAGGCGCGCCGGCGGCGGGCCCGCGGGAACCGCCCCGGCCACGCCACCACGTGGTCCTCCAGGTCGCCCGCCTCCCGCTCCGGCACCGCACGTCCGCTCACGCTCGCGCCGGCCGTGTGGACCGTCCCGGGGTCGCCGCTCACGAGCGGGTGCCAGTCCGGGAGGTCCTGGCCCTTGGCGACGAGGACGTAGGCGCAGGAGGGCGGCAGCCAGTCGAGCGCCGCGACGAGCTTCGGCGTCAGCCGCACGCAGTCCGGCACGTGCGCCCGCCGGTTGGCGTAGTCCCCGCAGCGGCAGGACGCGGTGTCCAGCAGCCGGCACGCCACCTCGGTGAAGTGGATCGCCTCCGTCTCCTCGTCGCGGATCTTGTGGAGGCAGCAGCGCCCGCAGCCGTCGCAGAGGGACTCCCATTCCGCCCGGTTCATGGCGGTGAGGGGCTTGGCCTTCCAGAAGGGCGGGGCGGGGGGGGCGTCGGTCACGCCCCCCAGATAGGGTGTGGAGGCGGCGCGCGCGACCGTCGGCGACGGGCTGCGGCGCCGGCTTGACGCCGCGCGCGACTCCGGGCGAATCGGCCCATGCCGCTCGACAACCCCCGCCTCGACCTCACCGTCCCGGAGCGCACCGCCGGCCTGCACCGCGCCGTCGCCCGCTTCTGCCTCGCCCGCCGCTGGACGCCGCTGCACGAGATGCCCATCCCCTGCGGCCGGCGGCTCGACGTCATGGCGCTGACGCCGGAGGGGTGCCTCCATGCCGTCGAGGTGAAGTCCTGCGCCCGCGACTTCCTCACGGACTCCAAGTGGGAGGAATACCTTCCCTGGTGCGACCGGCTCTACTTCGCCGTGGACTGCGACTTCCCCGCGGAGCTGATCCCGGAGGAGATCGGCCTCATCGTCTCGGACGGCTACGACGCCGCCCTCGTGCGCGAGGCGCCGCACCACGCCCTCGCCGGCGCGCGGCGGAAGTCGCTCCTGCACCGCTACGCCACCATCGCGGCGGAGCGGCTGGCCTGGCTGTCGGACCCCGAGGGAATGCGGGAGATGCGCGCGGCGGCGCTGAGCGAGTAGCCGGAAACGCCCGCGCCGCTCGCGGCCACGCCAAACCGCCGGCACCCGCCGCCGTTCGGGAAGCCGACCTGCCCCCTCGGACATTCGGGCGGGGCTTCCGGAGACGCCAGAGCATGATCGTCCAACGCCGCCTCGCCCTCGGCCTCCTCGCCGCCGCGGCCCCCCTGACCGCGCTCCGCGCCCAGATGACGCAGGGGGGTGCCGCGGCCCCCGCCGCCAACACCCCGCCCGCCGCCCTCGCGGGCCAGCCGCCGGCGCGCATCATGGCGATGACGCACGAGGCCGGGGCCTTCTCCCTCGCCACCGCCCGGATCGGGCGGGAGCGGGCGGAGAGCGCGGAGCTGAAGCGCTTCGGCCAGTTCGAGGTGGCGGAGCAGGAGGCGATCGCCGAGGCCATGCGGCTGGCCGGCCACACGGTTCCCGCGGCGAACTTCGCGGGGGAGAAGGCGGCGGTCCTGCAGCGCCTGAACGCCACCTCCGGCGCGGCCTTCGACCGGATGTTCCTCCAGGTGCAGGAGGAGGGTCATGGGGAATTGCTGAACCTCACCGGCGCGCTGCTGCAGGCGAACCTCCCGGCGCCGGACAAGATCATCGCGATCCTCGCCAACGGCCAGATCCGGGAGCACCTCACGCTCATCAGCGTCATGCGCGGCCGGGGCTGAACCCCCGCCGAACAGGCGGCGCGGGTCAGCCCCTGATCCGCGCCACCGTTGCGGTGGTGGAGTTGCCCGGCAGCAGTTCCGCCAGCCGCACCACCCCGCCCCATTCGGCGACGAGGTCGCCGCCGACCACCTGCTCCACCCGGTAGTCCGCGCCCTTCACCAGCACGTCGGGGCGGACGGACTGGATGAGGGAGACGGGCGTCTCCTCCTCGAACAGCGTGACGAGGTCCACGGTGGCGAGGGAGGCGAGGACGGCGGCCCGCGCCGCCTCCGGCTGGATCGGCCGCGCCGGGCCCTTCAGGCGGCGCACCGAATCATCGGAGTTGATGCCGACGACGAGCCGGTCGCACCAGCTCCGCGCCTGTTCCAGCAGGTGGACGTGGCCGGGGTGCAGCAGGTCGAAGCAGCCGTTGGTGAAGCCGATGCGCCAGCCGCGCTGCCGCCAGCGTTCCGCCTGCTCCACCGCCCGCATGCGGGAGACGACCTTGCGAAGGGCCCCGCGCTCGGGGGTCAGCGCTTCGAGGATGTCGGTGTCGCGCGCCACGGCGGTGCCGACCTTCCCGACGACGAGTCCCGCCGCGATGTTCGCCAGCCGGGCCGCGACCGGCAGCGGCAGTCCGGCCGCCACGCCCGCAGCGACGACCGCGACCACGGTGTCGCCGGCCCCCGACACGTCCGCGACCTCCGCCGCCTCTGCCGGGAAGTGGTAGACGGCGTCGCCCTCGATCAGCGTCATCCCGTCCTCGCTGCGGGTGACGAGCACGGCCCCGAAGCCGTGGCGGTCGCGCAGCGCCCGGGCGGCGTCCACGAGCGAGGGCTCGCTCTCGACACTCATCCCCGTGGCCTCGGCCAGTTCGTTCCGGTTCGGGGTGATGAGGTCCGCGCCCGCGTATTCCGCGTAGTCCTCGCCCTTGGGGTCCACGATGACCTTCCGCCCCGCGGCGCGCGCGGCGGCGACGAGGCGGGACGGGGTGTCGGCGGCCAGCACGCCCTTCCTGTAGTCCGACAGCACCATGACCTTCGTGGCGGCCACCGTGTCCTGGGCGATCCGCACGAGCCGGTCCGCCAGCCGCGGGTGGATGGCCCGCGCCACCTCGTGGTCCGCCCGCAGCATCTGCTGGCCCGACGCGATGAAGCGGGTTTTCGTGGTGGTGGCCCGGCCGCCCTGGACCAGCAGCCACGGCTCCACCCCCGGCTGCCCGCCGATGAGGCCGGTGAGGTCCGATCCCGACTGGTCGTCCCCCACCACGGAGAGGAAGGCGACGGCGGCGCCGAGGGCGGTGAGGTTGCGGACGACGTTGCCGGCCCCGCCGGGCATCGCGACCTCCCGATCCACCGTCAGCACCGGCACCGGCGCCTCCGGGGAGATGCGGGTGACGCGGCCGTAGACGTAGCGATCGAGCATCGCGTCGCCGATGACGAGGACGGAGGCGCGGCGGAGGGCCCGGACCGCGTCGTTCAGGTCGGCGGTGGCGAAGCCGGCGGGCGGCACCGGCGTATCCAAGAGGGGCGTATCCAGGAGGGACGGGTCCGGAAGCGGGTGTTCGGGCCCGGTCCGGGTGGACCCGGATTGGGCCAAGGGGGCGCCGATCATCGGGACCGGGCGTAGCAGGGCCGACGTTGCGGTGGCAACCGCGGGGCCGTCGGGGTTCGGTCGTTAGCGACCGGTCAAGGAAGGCCGTGCCAGCCTGCGGAGAGATGCCCGGCGCCCCCGCCCTGCTGTTCCGCCCCGGCCCCGCCCTCGGCGCCGATGCCCGCCGCATCGCCCTGGCGCTGCTGGAGGACGCGGCGCACCGCCGGGGCGGGCGAACGGCGCCGCTGCCGGGCGGCGGCCTGCGCCTGGAGGGACCGCCGGCGACGCTGGACGGGGCGCGCGACCTCCTCGCCGGCATCCTGCGGGGCCGCGACGCCTCCCTCGTCGAGGAGACGGCGGCGGCCGGAGCGGTCGTCCCCCCCGCCGACACGCCGGAGGACCGCCTCGCCGCCCTCCCGCTCCCCTCCCTCCTGCGGCGCGACACGGTCCTCGGCTTCGGGCCGGACGGGGCGCTCACCCCGCTCGCCACCCGGGTGATGCCGGACACCGCGTCCCTCGTCGTCGCCCTCGGCCCGCGGCGGGCGGGGGAGCCGTGGCTCTCCCACGCGCGGGACCTCGTCGCCGCCCGCTGCGTCCAAGCGCCGCCGCCGGGGCCGCTGCATCTCCTCGTCCCCGAGGGTCCCCTGCCGGACCTTCTGGACGACACGCTCCCGCTCCTCACCCCCCGCGCCCTCGCGAGGCCGCCGGCGCGCCCCTTCGGCATCGTCGGTCTCGCACCGGAGGCTCTGGGCCTGATCGGGGCGCTCCCCCCCGGGGCGGTGGCGATCTACCTCGTGCCCCCGGTCCCCGAGGCGGCCTGGGCCGCGCTCGGCCGGGGCCGCATCATCTTGGACGGCCCCGCCGACCCCGCCCGCGCCGCCGCGCTCGGCGCGCTGGGGATGGTGGCGGCATGACCGGTGCTCCCGTGCCTTCATGCGGTCGGCCCGACCTGTCCGGGGGGTGCGCCTGTGGTCCCGGAGAAGGGCTTTGCCCTCCTCCGGACCTCCACCCACGGGGGCCCAACGGCGCCCTGGACCCGCGTTCGGTTTCAACGTCCTCGGGGGGGGGGCGCCCCCCCCCGGGGCCGGCGCGCCCCGGGATAGACGAAAAAAACAAACACGGGGGGGCCGGGGGGGCGGGGGGGCC
>CAXVWQ010000474.1:0-17016 GCA_964263755.1 Roseomonas sp.
GGCGGCGTTCACCTGCTGGCCCGGGCGCACGCGCTGGATGCCCTCGACGATCACGCGCTCCCCGATGGTCAGGCCGCTCTCGACCACCGCCGTCTCCGCGGTGGAGCGCCCGAGGCGGATGTTGCGCCGCTGGGCGCGGGATTCGTTGTCCACGACGAAGACGTAGGACCCCTGCTGGTCCTGCAGCACGGAGGCGCGGGGCAGGCCGACGACGAGCACGGGCTCCACGCCCTCCACGAACACGGTGACGAACTGGCCGTCGATCAGCTGCCGCCCGTCGTCGGTGGGGGTGATGGAGGCGGCCTGCGGCGGGTTCGGCACGACGGCGCGGATGAGGATGGTGTCGGTGGAGCGGTCGATCGCGTTGTCGATGAACTCGATGCGCCCGGTCTGCGGGTAGACCCGCCCGTCGGTGGTGCGGATGCGGATCTGCACGGCGCCGGCGCCGCCGCGGGAGGCGTAGCGGTCCCGCAACTCCAGCGCCTGCCGCTGCGACACGGGGAAGGCCACGCGCATGGGGTCCTGGGACACGATCGTGGCCAGGGGCGTGGTGTCCGCGGGGCTCAGCACGTTGCCGAGGGTGCGGTTGGTGCGGCCGATCTTGCCCTCGATGGGCGAGTTGATGACGGTGTAGCCGAGGTTGATCTCGGACGCCCGCAGGGCCGCCCGGGCGGCGAGGAGGTTGGCGTTCCCCGTGCGCTCCTGCGCCGTGGCGTTGTCGAGCGTCGCGCGGGTGCCGGCACCGGAGCGGACGAGTTCCTGGGCGCGCCCCAGCACCTCCCGCGCGTTGGCGAGCGAGGCCTCGGCGGAGGCGACCTGGGCGGCCTGCCGCGCGACCTCGGCCTCGAAGGTCTGGCGTTCGATGCGATAGAGGGGCTCGCCCCGGCGCACCTCCTGGCCTTCGCGGAACAGGACCTCTTGGAGGAAGCCCGTCACCCTCGGGCGGATCTCCACACGCTCCACCGCCTCCACCCGGCCGACGAATTCGGTGCTTTCGGTCACCGGGCGGCGGGCGGCCTCCAGCACGCCCACGGCGGGCGGGCCGGCGGGGCCGAACTGCGCCACGGCCGGGCCCGCCGAAGCGAGGGCGGCAGCGGCGAGGAGAAGGGCGAGCGCGCGCGATACGGGCATGAGCACGGGTCCGGTCCGGGGAGATCGGGAGTCGGCGTGGGGGCAGGGTCGCCACCCGCGTCGCGCCGCGTCGAGCGACGCCGCGCCGGGTGCAATTGGGGATGCTGCGCTGCGGGATCATGCTCACGTTGTCGTGTGCTGGTCGCCGGCTTCCCGCCGGGCGACGAAATGTCCGTCCCGGGGCGACCGAAACGTTCCGCTGACCGGAACAGGCGCCTATCGCATCGTCCCGGCCCGCCACATCATCCCGGCGATGCCACCGCCGAGCGATTCCGCGATTCGCGCGCTCCCGCCGCGCCGGCACACGCTCGCGGATTCGTCTGGCGCGCGGACGCTGCCGCCGCGGCGCCCATCGGGGTCCGGCGTGGCGTCCGTGGGACGGGCGCTGATGCTCCTGGACGCGTTCCGCCCCGGCGACTCGTCCCTCGCGCTCCGCGTCCTCGCCACGCGCACCGGCCTCTACAAGAGCACGATCCTCCGCCTCCTCGCCTCCCTCGAACGCTGCGGCGCGGTGCGGCGGGAGGCGGACGGCGCGTGGTCGCCCGGGCCCGCCCTGTTCCACTGGGGCATGCTCTACCTCCGCGGCACCGGGCTGGAGGCGCGCGGTCCGGCGCTGGTGGAGACCCTGGCGGAGGAAACGGGCGGCATCGCCGCGTTCTGGGTGCGGCTGGACGCCGAACGGCGCCTCTGCCTCCTCCGCGCCCTGCCGCCACGGGCGCCGCGGCTGGGACTGGCGGCGGGGGACGCGATGGCGATGGGAGCCTTCGCCACGGCCCAGGTCTTTGCCGCCTGGGAAACGGCCTTCGCCGACCCGGACGCCCGGACCGGCGCGGCGGTGTCGCCCGGCGCGCGGGACGGCGACCCGACCTCCGTCTCAGCCCCGGTCTTCGGTCCGGACGGCGCCTTCCTCGGCGCCCTCACCGTGTCCGGCTCCGGCGACCGGTTCCTCGACGCCATCGAGCGCACGCGCATCCTCGTCGCCGAGGGGGCGGTGACGCTGACCCGCGCCCTGGAGGGGGAGGCGCGGGGGTAGCGGCGCGATCAGCGCGGCGGTTCGAAGACCTGGTCGTACTTCCCCACCTTCGGGCCGGGCCGGTAGCCGACCTCCCGCATGAAGGCGTGGGTCGCGGCGCCGGCCCCCTCGGGGTCGTGGATCTCCACGCAGACGCGGGGCCGGCAGCGGGCCAGCGTGTCCCGCGCTCCCTGCAGGACCTCCAGCTGCGTTCCCTCCACGTCAACCTTCACGAAGTCCACGCGCGGGAGTTGGAGGGAGTCGAGCGCGATCACGGGGTAGGAGCCCTCCTCCGCGTAGCGGACCTTGTTGGAGCCGAGGTTGCTGAGGGAGAAGCGCGCGAGCACCGCGCGGCCGGCGGCGGCGCCGAGGGCAACGTTGTGGAGCGTCACCCCCTCCAGCGCGTTCAGCGCGACGTTGCGCGACAGGATGCGGAAGGTCTCGCGCATCGGCTCGAAGGCGATGATCCCGGCCGCGCCGCAGATGCGGCCGAAGAAGATCGTGTGGTTGCCGAGGTTGGCGCCGGCATCCACCACCACGCCGCCCCGCGGCACCCACTTGCGGATCTGGCGCAGCAGGTCGGCCTCGAAGAAGGAGCGGGTGGTGAGGATGTGGCGCTGGATCAGGTCCGTCTCCGCGTAGGGGAGATGGAAGCGGACGGCGTGGTCGTCGTGCAGGAACTGGAACACCGCGTGCGGGCCCATCAGGGCGATGCGCTGGAGGAGGATCATCAGCTCCATGGCGCGGAGCAGCGGCTTGTTGGGATCGGGCGGCGGCTCGGCCGGGGCCTCGGGCGCCACGGCCGGGGATGCCGGTGGCGGCACGGCCGGTAACGGCGGGGGCGCCGGCGGGGAACCCGCCTTCGCGGGGAGGGTGGGGTCCGGCGGTTCGAGGATGGCGAGGCCCTCGGCCGCGTCGGCGACGAGGCCGAACGCCACCCAGTGCCGCGCGATGCTTGCCTTCGTCGCCGCGTCCGCCCCCGCGATGGCGCGGCGGTGGACCCCCATGACGTGGAGGCTCGGCAGCGCGAGCCGCCCGAAGAACCGCGCGGCGCTCGGCTCCGTCGCGAAATAGGTGGAGTACCAGGTGTCGTCGAGGACGTGCAGCCCGTCCCAGTGGCCGTAGCGGGCGAGCAGGCCGGCGCAGTAGAGCCGGTATTCGAGGATGTCCGTCTCCGCCGCGACGAGCCCGCCGGCGGTGAGGCCGGTGAGGCCGCGCACCCGCTCGTCGAGCGCCGCGACCTCCTTCGTCCACAGCGGGAAGGGGGTGGTGATGTTGAAGATGGTCCCGGGGATCGAGTCCGGCGGCACGCCGAGCCGGGCGAAGGGGGCGACCTGTTCCGGGTTGTAGCCGCGCGGCGCGACGCGGAGCCGGTTCGACGGGTCGAGGAAGGTCTCGGCGCCGGACGGGCGCACGAAGTGGTTCTTGCAGTCGAGGGTGACGTAGGCGGGCGTGGTGACGAGGCGGTGCGCGTCGAGCTTCAGCGCCTGCTGCCGGCGCCAGCCCCGGCTCTTCAGCGCCGGGTCGGTCAGCGCAATGATCTCCGGCCCGGGAACGAGGCGGACCCGGTCGCGGAGCGCCCCGTACTCGGGCAGCACGTCGCGCGCGAAGGGATCGGCGAAGTGCGCCGGGCGGCCGTCATTGTCCACCACGATGATCGTGCCGACGGAGAGCGGGTCGAGGTGGCGGGAGATGGAGCGGGCCTGGAGGCGGAGCAGCGGCAGGTCGCCTGCGAAGCCGACGGTGACGAGGTCGAATCTCATGGGGCCCGCCGGGTCAGGAGGAGGAAGGCGACGGTGGAGGCCGCGAGGCACGCTGCGTAGAACAGCAGGCCGCCGCCGATGGACGTGCCGGCGACCACCGGGCCGGAGACCGCCTGGAGCACCGCGGTCCCGAGGAAGAAGGACAGGTTCACCGCCGCCATCGCCTTGCCGGAGGATTCCGCGGGCACCGCGTCCCGCGTCAGCGCGAAGATGAGCGGCTGGACGGCGACGCCGATCCCGAAGGCGAAGAGGATGGCGGTGTCCGCCGCCGGCGACCCGTCGCGGGCGAGGACGAGCGCGACGAGCAGCGCCGCCGCGGCGAGGTGGCCCGCGGCGAGGAGGGCGCGGCGGCGGCCGAGGCGCCGGTCGGCGATGCCCCAGAGCGCGGGACCGATGGCGAGGGCGACGGTGGCGATCAGCAGCACGTTGCCCGCGGCGATGCGGGACAGTCCCTTCACGTCCATCAGCCACGGTCCGGCCCAGAGGCCGCGCACGCCGATGACCGCGGCGAAGGAGCAGAAGGCGAGGACCACGAGGCCGGCGAGGGCCGGGGAGACGAGGAGGCGCACGACCTCCCGCGCGTCGCCCGCCATGGTGCGGTGCGGGCCCGTCGCCGGCCGGTCATGCACGAGGGCGGCGATGAGGGCGATGACGAGGACGGCGTAGGCGGCGCCCGCGGCGTACCCGGCGCGCCAGCCCGCCGCCTCGATCAGGAGGGCGAGGGGGGAGGCGGAGAGGAGCATGCCCGAGTTGCCGACCGCCTGGATGAGCCCGGACCACAGCCCGAATCGCGCGGGGCTGAGGAGGCGGGCCGCGAGGGTCATCGGGCAGAGCAGCATCCCCCCGCAGCCGATGCCGAGGACGACCTGGGCCGCGAGGAAGCCCAGCGGCCCCCCCGCGAGCGCCGCCATCACGGCGCCGGCCGCGACGATGACGACGAGGACGAGGGCGGTGCGGCGCACCCCGTAGCGGTCGAGCGCCACGCCGATGGGGATCTGCGCCGCGGCGAAGGCGAAGTGGTAGGCGCTGGTGAGCGAGGCGACCGTCTCCGGCGTGACGGCGAGGTCGCGCCCCAGGAGGTCGGACGCGATGGCGGGGAGGGTGCGGACGAGGTTGGAGAGGGTGTGCCCCATGGCGAGGGCGAGGAGCGGCGCGATGAAGGCGAGGCTCGCCTCCGCCGGGGTCACGCCGTCGCGAAGCGGGGGCGCGCTCAGTTCCGGAACATCTTGCCGGGGTTGAGGATGCCGCGGGGGTCGAGCGCGGTCTTGATGGATCGCATCACGGCCAGGGCCTCGGCGCCGTGCTCCACTTCGAGGAACTCCCGCTTGCCGAGGCCGACGCCGTGCTCGCCGGAGCAGGTGCCACCGAGGGAGAGGCCCAGCGCCACGATCTGCCGATCCAGCTCCCAGGCGCGGTCGAGACCGGCGGGGTCGTTCGGGTCGTAGAGGATCACCTGGTGGAAGTTGCCGTCGCCGGCGTGGCCGACGATGCAGGTGGTCTGTCCGGCGGCCTCGGTGATCGCCTTGGCGCCGACGATGGCCTCGACGAGGTTGGAGATGGGGACGCAGACGTCGGTGGTGATGCCGCGCCACCCGGGGATGAGGGCCATGCCGGCCCAGTAGGCGTCGTGGCGGGCCTTCCAGAGCTTGTTGCGGGTATCCGTGTCGGTCGCGTAGGCGAAGGCGGTGCCGCCGTTGTCCGTCGCGATGGCCTCCACCGCCTCGGCCTGTTCCTTCACGGAGGCGGGGGAGCCGTGGAATTCGAGGAAGAGGGTCGGCGCCTCTGTCATCCCTTCCAGCTTCGAGAAACGGATGCTCGCGCGCATCTGGTCGGAGTCCAGCAGTTCGATCCGCGCGACGGGAATGCCGGACTGGATGGTGGTGCGAACCGTCTCCACCGCCGAGGCAAGGTTGGGGAAGGCGCAGACGGCGGCGGAGGTGGCCTCCGGGATGCCCTGGAGCTTCAGGCGAATTTTCGTGATGACGCCGAGGGTGCCCTCCGAGCCGATCATCAGGTGGGTGAGGTCGTAGCCGTTCGCGGCCTTCCGGGTCTGGCCACCGGTGTTGATGACACGGCCGTCGGCGAGGACGACCTCCAGGCCGAGGACGTTCTCCCGGATGGTGCCGTAGCGCACGGCGTTCGTGCCGGAGGCGCGGGTCGCGCACATGCCGCCGATGGTGCAGTGGCTCCCCGGGTCCACGGGGAAGAACAGGCCCTGGTCGCGCAGGTGCTCGTTCAGCGCGCGCCGCTCGACGCCCGGCTCGACGAGCCCGTCCATGTCCTCCGGCCGGACCTCCAGGATGGCGGTCATGCCCGAGAGGTCGAGGGTGATGCCGGCGCGGACCGGGGTCACGTGGCCTTCGAGCGATGTTCCCGCGCCCCAGGGGGTCACGGGCACCTCGTGACGGTGGCAGAGGGCGAGGACCTTCGACACCTCCTCCGTCGTCTCCGCGAAGGCGACGGCGTCCGGGCGGACGGGAGTGGTCGAGTCCTCGCCGTGCGCGTGCTGCTCCCGGATCGCGTCGTTCACGGTGATGCGTTCGCCGAGGAAGGCGCGGGCGGCGGCGATGACGTGGTCCACCGCTGGAAGAACGGGGGGACGAAGGGCGGGGGCGTTCATCAGGGGGGTATCGCCCGGCGGGGCAGGCGGGGGCAACGGCGGCGTGCGGCACGTTCACCGGCGGGAAAGGGGAGGGTGCGATGATCCGGGGGAGATCGGCGCGGGGCGGGACGCGATCCGTCCACCCGACCCCGAGGCGCCCTCACCCCAGGGCGAGGGCGGGGAACGAGAGAGGATCGGACATGATCGGCTGGATACCCTGCGTCCTCGTGAAGTTCCTCGACGAGGTCGCCGGACCGGGAGCGCGGGAGGCGATCCTGGCGGATGCGGGACTCACGCTCGATGCCTCCGACTTCCGGATGGACACGGACCTGCCGGATCCCGCCTGCCGCCGCGTCATCGAGGCGGCCTGCGCGCGGCTCGGCCTCACGGAAGCGGACGCGCTCGACGCCTTCGCGCCGTTCTTCCTCCGGGCGGCGCGGGCGACCTTCCCCGGCTTCTTCCGGGGTGTGACGGACACGCGGACCTTCCTCCTCCGCCAGCCGGGGATCCACAACTCCCTCGCTGCGGGACTGCGGGACACCCAGCGGCGCGCGGTGGCGAGCAAGTTCCGGGTGGAGGCGCTGCCGGGCGGGCTGCGCCTCCACTACAACTCCCCCAACCGCCTCGCGGCGCTCTATGCCGCGGTGGCGCGCGAACTGGCGCTGAGCTTCGGGGAGAGGGTGGCGGTCCGCTTCGAGTCGGGCGGGCCGTCGGACGCGCGCTGCACCCTCATCGTCACGGTGCTGGCCGCGGCCGGCGCGGGGACGGCGGAGGCCGCGATGGAGGCGGCGTGAGCGCCGCGTCGCTCCTCGCGCCCGCGCCGCCGACGGACCGCGACGCGGGGCTGCGCGCGGGCGTGGAGGAGATCTGCGACCACCTCTGCGACATCGCCACGGGCGACTTCTCCGCCCGCGTCCGGACGACGTGCGAGGACGAGACGGCCCAGAAGCTCGTCCTCCTCTCCAACTTCGCCCTCGGCGCGGCGGATCGCGCCCTGGCGGAGGCGCGGGAGCGGACGGACGACCTGCGGGACGCCTCCCTCATCGCGCGGATCGGGACGTGGCGGCGCGACCTCGTCCAGGACTCGATGACGGTGTCGGAGGAACTGCGGGCCCTCCTCGGGTTCCCGCCGGGGACGCCCGCGCCGAGCACCGGGGAACTGGAGGCGACGGTGCTGCCCGAGGACCGCCCCGTGATCGCCGCGGCCTGCGCCGAGGCGCTCGGCGGGCGCACGGTGGAGACGGAGTGGCGCGCGCGGCGATCCGACGGCACGGTGCTGCACCTCTGGGTCGAACTGCGGGCCGAGACGGACGGGACGGGACGGGTCGTCGCGCTGCGGGGCGTGTGCCAGGACGTGACGGAGCGGCGGGCGGCGCAGCAGCGCATCTACGACCTCGCGCACCGGGATTCCCTGACCGGGCTCGCGAATCGCGTCCTCCTCGGGGAGCGGCTGGGGGAAGCGATGGCCGGGGCGCGGGGCACGGGGCGGAGCGTAGCCGTCCTCTGCCTCGACCTCGACGGCTTCAAGGCGGTGAACGACCTCAACGGGCACGCGGCGGGCGACGCGCTGCTGCGGATGGTGGCGGAGCGGCTGACCCTGAACGTGCGGGAGACCGACACGGTCGGCCGCCACGGCGGGGACGAATTCATCATCGTGCAGGACGGGCTGCCGCAGCCCGACGGCGCGCGGGCCCTCGCGGACCGGATCGTCGGCGTGCTGGCGGAACCCTACCACCTGCCGGGCGGGGTGACGGCGTCGGTCACGGCTTCCGTCGGCATCGCGATCTTCCCGCGGGACGCGGCGGATACGGCGGCGCTGCTGCACCACGCGGACACCGCGCTCTACCGCGCGAAGGGGGCGGGGCGGAACGGGGCGGCCTTCTTCTCCCCCGGGATGGACGCGGAGGTGCGCGAGCGCTGCGCGCTGGAGCGCGACCTGCGGGAAGCCCTGCCGCGGGGGGAGTTCGCGCTGGCATGGCAGCCGCTCGCGGACCAGCGGGGCGTGACCGGGTTCGAGGTGCTCCTGCGCTGGCAGCACCCCGAGCGCGGACCGGTGCCGCCCGACCGCTTCATCCCCGCAGCCGAGGCGAGCGGGGTGATCATCCCGATCGGCGCCTGGGTGCTGCGGGAGGCGTGCCGGGAGGCGGCGGGATGGGCCACCCCGCTCCACGTCGCGGTGAACGTCTCGCCGGTCCAGGCGGCGGGCGGGGAGGCCTTCGCGACGATGGTGGAGGAGGCGTTGGCCGCCACGGGCCTCGCTCCTTCGCGGCTCGTGCTGGAGGTGACGGAGGGCGTGCTGATCCGCGACCCCGACCGGGTGGTGGCGGCGCTGCGGCGGCTGAAGGCGATCGGGGTGTCGGTCGCCATGGACGATTTCGGGACGGGCTACTCCTCCCTCGCGACCCTCCGGGCCTTTCCCTTCGACAAGATCAAGATCGACCGGGGCTTCGTCGCGGGGTTGCCGGGGAACGGCCAGGACGCGGCGATCGTGCGCGCCGTGATCGGCCTCGCCCACGGTCTCGGGCTGCCGGTGGTGGCGGAAGGGGTGGAGACGGAGGCGCAGCGCGAGGCGCTGTGGCGCGACGGGTGCCAGGAGTTGCAAGGCTGGCTCATCGGGCGGCCCGCGCCCATCGCGACCTTCGCCGCCGTCACCGCCGGGGGGAACCGGGTCAATCCTCGCGGAGGAGAGGGCAGGTGAGGCAGTGCGGCCCGCCCCCGCCGGCGGTGAAGAGCGACAGGGCGGGGTCCAGCACCTCCAGCCCCTCGGCCCGGAGGGCGGCGTTGAGGGTGGGGCTCTCCCGCGCCGAGATCACGCGGCCGCCGCCGAGCGCGAGGATGTTGCAGCCCAGCGCCATGGCGTCGCGGTAGGGGACGGGGATGGTGCGGATGCGGTGGTGGCGCAGCCAGGCCATGAAACGCTCGTCCAGCACGTCGGTGCAGGCCACCGCCAACCCGGGGGCGGCCATGCAGAACAGGACGTCGAGATGGAGGAAGTGCTCGTCGAACGGCTCGACCCGGACCTCCTAGCCCTCCGCGCGGAGCCAGCCGGCGAATTGTTCGGCGCCCGCCTCGTCCGTGCGCCCCCCGCTCGCGCCGATGACCGCGAGGCCGGGGCGAAGGATGTGGACGTCGCCGCCCTCCACCGTGCCGTCGGACGCCTTGCGCCACATCGCGCCCCCCGCGGCGGCGTGCCAGTCCAGCAGCGGCGCGTATTCGCCGCGGCGCTGCGGGCGTTCCAGGGCGCAGAGGACGGCGCCGCGGTGCGTCACCACCACGCTGTCCCGCGTGTAGGCCATGTAGGGCAGATGCGGCTCGGGCGGGACGTGATGGACGGTCACCCCCGCGCCCCGCAGCGCCTCGGCGAGTTCGGCGTGCTGGGCGGCGAGGTGGTGCGGGGCGGGCGCCTGGGCGCCCGCCGCGAGGGTGCGGCGGACGATCGAATTGGTGGGAATCCATCGATAGTGGTCCGGCGCGCAGAGCAGCACCTCGCGCAGCCGCCCGGTCTCGCTCGTGACGTGGAATCGCGGGGCGGGGTCGGTCATCGCCGCAGGATAGGCCGGCGCGACGGCACCACCAGGGCCCCGGCGGCCTCGCGCTCCGCGACGTGAGGTGCGCCGGCGAGCGGTCAGGGGCAGGGTGGCGGCGGCCAGGGTGCGGCGAACAGGGAGGCGGCCATGCGACGCTGGATCATCCTCGTGGCCGCCGCGCTGCTGGCCGGGCCGGCGCTGGGGCAGGACGTGAAGGGCGGCACCGGCCCGGCGGCCGCGAGCGCGGCCATCCTGGCGCGGCTACCCTCGCTCACCTCCTTCGACCGGCAGCCGGACGTCACGGATTTCGAGGCGCGGCCGGACGGTGCCGGGCTCGGCGCCGCGGTGGACTACCGCACGCCGGGCGGGCCACTCGTCACCGTCTATCTCTACGATCGCCGCCGGCGGGGGCTGCGGGACGCGGCCTCCGGCGAGGCCGTGGAGTCGGAGCTCGTCATCGCTGGGCAGGAGATCGAGGGGGCGGGACGCGCCCGCCGCTACCGGGTGGCGGACCGCCGCCGGGCGCCGGACGAGGCGGGACCGGAGGGCGGGCCGGGAATGCGCTGCGACCGCTACCTCCTCGCCTTCGAGGGCGGCGGCGAGGTGGTGTCCTTCGCCTGCGCGGCGGTGGTCTCGGGGCGGTTCGTGAAGATCCGCGCCTCCCACCCGCGAAGGGAGCGGGCGCTGCCGGACGACGCCATGCCGCAGGGGTTCGTGGCCGCCCTCATCCGGGAGGTGCGGCACGCCGTCGATGGTGCACCCGGACCTGGCAAGTAGGCGAGCCGCCCCCGCGAACCCGGCGTCGGGCGGATGGACGCGCCACCGCCGATGCTCAAGGATGGCCCCCGCGATCCGCGGGGAAGGGAACGACGTGGCCAACAAGCTGAAGGACGCCTGGAAGTCCGGGAAGAAGACGGTCAACGGATGGCTCGCCATCCCCGCCGCCTTCTCGGCCGAGGTCATGGCACAGGCGGGGTTCGAGAGCCTCACGGTGGACCTCCAGCACGGCGTGCAGGACTACCAGTCGGCCGTCGCGTGCTTCCAGGGCATGCAGCCGCACGGGCCGACGCCGATGGCCCGCACGCCGTGGAACGAGCCGGGGATCATCGGCAAGCTGCTGGACGCCGGGGCTCAGGGCCTGATCTGCCCGATGGTCAACACGAAGGCGCAGTGCGAGGCCTTCGTCTCCGCCTGCAAGTATCCGCCGAAGGGCACCCGTTCCAACGGCCCGATCCGCGCGGGCATCTACGGGGAGGCCGGGACCTACTTCGACACCGCCAACGATGAGGTGCTGTGCATCCCGATGATCGAGACGCGGGAGGCGCTCGACAACCTCGACGCCATCCTTGACGTGCCGGGCGTGGACGGCATCTACGTCGGGCCGACCGACCTCGGCATCTCCCTCGGCATCCTGCCGCCGCGGCTGGACCGGGAGGAGCCGGAGATCCTCCGGATCTACGAGACTCTCGTGAAGGCCTGCGAGAAGCGGGGAATCTACGCCGGCATCCACTGCCTCACCGGCGGCTACGTGAAGCGGGCGCACGGCATGGGCTTCACCTTCGGCACCATCGGCAACGATTCCGGGCTGATGCTGACGGCGGCGCGGGAGCAGCTGAAGATCGCCCGTGGGGCGTCGGACGCGGCGGCGCACGACGCCAGCCAGGGGGCCGGCGCGAAGCTGGCGGGGGCGGTTCCGGCGAAGGGTTAGGTCAAGGCGCGCACCGCGTCACGAAGCGCGGGCGGGGCGTCGGCGAGGAGGGCGGGGTCGTGGACCTCGCCCCCACCCGGCGTGCCGCTGGCGACGGGGCGCGGCTCGGCGAGGCGGGTATCGAGGATCGTCCACCGTTCGGCGGCGCGGGCGTAGTCCATGAAGTTGCCCGCGGACCGATCGAAGCGACGGCGCACGTCGCCCTCCGGGACGGCATGCCCGCCGGACCGCACGCGCGCGGCGATGCGGTCGAGGCAGATCCCCACGCGCGGGACCGTCGCGTAGAGCATCACCGTATCGAACCCCGCCTCCCGCGCGGCGGCCAGCGTTCGCAGGTGGGTGCGGCCCGCAAGCGTCGTCTCCAGCGCGAAGCCGCGCCGGGCCGTGAGGTTCGCCGCGACGCGCGAGAGGGCCGTCCGCGCAGCGGCCCGCGCCGTGTCGGCATCGGGCGTCGGGTCGAGCGGCGCGAAGCCGCGCGCGATCTCGCCCACGTTGACGAGCGCCGAAAGCCCCGCGACGGCGCGGAGGTAGCGGCGCGCGTAGGTCGTCTTGCCCACGCCGTCCGGTCCCGCGATCAGCCAAAGCGTCGGGGTCATGCGATCCTCCGCCGTCCGCGGCGGCGACCGTCCCCTACCCCAGGAACCGGCCCTTGTCGCGCGGACGCGCGGGATGCGCGGCGGCGCCGCCCGCGCTACCGTCCCGCCTCGACCGACGGGCGGGGGAACGGTGACATGATCCGACGGCGACACTTGGCCGCGCTCGCGGCCCTGCCCCTCGCGCGCCCCGCCGTGGCGCAGGAGGAGCCGACGCGGCTCATCGTGAACTTCTCCCCCGGCGCCTCGCTCGACGGCGTCGCCCGCCTCGTCGCGGACCGGGCGATGCGGGACAAGCGGGGCGTGGTCGTGGTGGAGAACCGGCCGGGCGCCGGCGGCGCCATCGGCGCGGCGGCCGTGGCCCGGGCGCGGCCGAACGGACGAACCCTCCTCGCGACCCTCGACACGACGCTGACCGTCAGCCCGCACCTGTCCCGCGACATCGGGTTCGACCCGCTGCGCGACCTCGTGCCGGTCGCCATGCTCGGCACCTTCACCCTCGCGCTGCTCGTCCACCCCGCGAACCCGGCCACGACCCTGCGCGCCTTCCTGGACGACGCCCGACGGACGCCCGTGTTCTACGCGTCGGCCGGAGTGGGATCGCCGGGACATCTCGTGATGGAGCACCTGCGACAGACCGCCGGCCTGCCCGCCGGCAGCGTCGAGAACGTGCCCCAGCGCGGCAACGCGGAGGCGACGACGGCGCTGCTCTCCGGCACCGTCCCGGCCGGCTTCATCGCGCTCGGCGCGAACCTGGAGATGGTTCGGGCGGGACGGCTGCGGCCCCTCGCGGTCTCGGGCGCCGCGCGCAACCCGGCGTTGCCGGAGGTGCCGACCGTGGCGGAGGCCGGTCTGCCGGGCTTCGACGTGCGGCTGGCGATGCTGCTGATGGCGCCCCGCGGCACGCCCGCCCCGGTGATCGAGGAGTGGCCGGCAGCACCCGGTCCGCACTGTCCGAGCAGGCCGCCGGCGCCCGGCTGGCGGGCTGGGGCCTGGAACCGCCGGAGGGGGATCCCGGTGCCTTCATCCGCGACGGGCACGCGCGCTGGGCGCGGGTCGTGCGGGAGGCGGGGATGCGGGCCGAGTAGCGCGCCCGCCCTCAGCCGGTGCCGGTCAGCGCGCGGACGAGGCGGATCTCCTCGTGGTCGGTCTCCTCGACGAGCCGGAAGATCGTCTCCTCCGGCAGCATCGCGTCGGCGTGGTGGTCGAGCAGCCGGGCGCGGGCCGACCGGATGGCGGCGAGGCGGAGCTGGAGCCGGGCGCGCAGCTCCGCGAGGTTGCCGCCGCCGGCCACGCCGTCGAAGACCCGCTCCCGCTCCTGGTATTCGGACAGCAGGTCGCGGGCGATGGCGCCGTCCAGCGGCGAATCGAGGCGCGACCGAAGTTCGGCGACCTCGGCCGCGGCGATGACCCGGCGCGCCTCCGCCTCGTGCGTCGGCATCCCCGCCGCCCGCGTCTCGGTGACGCCGAGGCGGCGGATGAGCCATTCGAGCGTCGTCCCCTGCACCACGAGGGTGATGAGGATGGCCGAGAAGGCGAGGAAGATGAGGAGGTCGCGCGCCGGCACCGTCAGCGGCAGGGACAGCGCCACGGCGAGCGACACGACCCCCCGCATCCCCGCCCAGCCGACGACCACGACGGCGCGGGGGGAGGGAAGGGGGTCGGTCCGGCAGATCGCCGGGATGAGGCGCGGCAGGTAGGTCGCGGGGAACAGCCAGGCGAAGCGGGAGACGATGAGGGCCACCCCCACCGCCGCGGCGGCGCCGAGGAGGAAGCCGGGCCCGTAGGCCGTGAGGCGGTCGAGGATCGCGTTGAGCTGCAGGCCCACGAGGAGGAAGACGAGCCCGGTCAGCACGAACTCCGCGAAGTTCCAGACCGCCACCATGCCGATCCGGCTTCCCGCGGGGATGAGGGCGTGGCGGGCGCGGGAGAGGAGGATGCCGTTCGTCACGACCGCGATCACGCCGGAGACGTGGACCGCCTCCGCCGCGATGAAGGCGAGGTAGGCGGAGAGGAAGGAGATTGCCGTCTCCAGCATCGGGTCGGTGAGCCGCGGCAGCACCCAGGCGCAGATCCGGTAGACGGCGTAGCCCACCGCGATCCCGCCGAGGGCGACGAGGAGGAACTGGGCCGCGGCGGCGGCGGGCGAGAGCGCCCCGACCGCCAACGCCCCGACCGCGAGTCGGAACAGGACGATGGCGGAGGCGTCGTTCACGAGCGACTCCCCCTCCAGCACCGAAACCACCTGGCGGGGGAGGGGAAGGCGCGCGAGGACGGAGGCTGCGGCGACCGCGTCCGGCGGCGCGACGACGGCGCCGAAGGCGAGGGCGGCGGCCCAGGGCAGGTCCGGCACGAGGAGCTTCGTGACGACCGCCACGACAGCCGCCGTGAACAGGACGCAGCCCACCGCGAGGAGGAGGATCGGGCGAAGGTTGTAGCGAAAATCCTGCCAGTCCGTCCGCCATGCGCTGGCCTGGAGCAGCGGCGGGAGGAACAGGGCGAGGACGAGTTCCGGTTCGAGTTCGATGTGCGGCAGCCCCGGGATGAAGGCGAGCGCGGAGCCCGCGAGGACGAGGACCGCGGCGTAGGGAATGGCGGTGCGGCGCGCCAGCAGCGACACGAGGACGCAGGCCGCGAGAAGCCCGAGCGAGAGTTCGAGGATGATCACGCCGGGCAATGTGGACGGCCCGCCGGCCGGCGTCACGCCCGCTCAGGCGCGCCCGTAGGTGTCCTCGATGCGGACGATGTCGTCCTCGCCGAGGTAGGGGCCCACCTGCACCTCGATGAGGTTCAGGGGGATCATCCCCGGGTTCTCCAGCCGGTGGACGCAGCCGAGGGGGAGGTAGACCGACTCGTTCTCGCGGACCATCAGCCGCTCCGCGTCCCGCTCCACCATCGCGGTGCCGTTCACCACCACCCAGTGCTCCGCGCGGTGGAAGTGCTTCTGGAGGGAGAGCTTGCCGCCTGGCTTCACCTGGATCTTCTTCACCTGGAAGCGGTCGCCCTGGATGAGGCCTTCGTAGTGGCCCCAGGGACGGTAGGCGCGGCGGTGGGTCGCGGCCTCCGGCCGGCTGGCTGCCTTCAGGCGCTCGACGAGCGGCTTCACGTCCTGGGCACGGTCGCGGGGGACGACGAGGACGGCATCCTCCGTCGTGACGACGACGAGGTCGCGGGCGCCGACGACGGCGGTCAGTGCGCCTTCGGAGCGGACGTAGCAGCCCTCGGACCCCAGGAGTTCGACGGGGCCGTGGGCGACGTTGCCCCGCTCGTCCCGGGGGGACACGGCCCAGAGGGCGTCCCAGGACCCGACGTCGGACCAGTTCAGGTCGGCGGGGACGACGGCCGCGCGGTCGGTCCGCTCCATCACCGCGTAGTCCACGGAGATGGAGGGCGCGGCGGCGAAGGCCGGGCCGAGGCGGACGAAGTCGAGGTCGCGGGTGGCGCCCTCCACCCCCGCGCGGACGGCGGCGACGAGGCCGGGGGCGTGGCGGTCCATCTCCTCCAGCAGCGTGCGGGCGGCGGCGACGAACATGCCGGAGTTCCAGAGGTGCCGGCCGCCCTCCACGAAGGCCCGGGCGCGCGCGGCGTCGGGCTTCTCGACGAAGGAGGCGACGGCCGACACGCCGTCCAGGCCGGGGATGGGCGCGCCGGCCTCGACGTAACCGAAGCCCGTTTCCGGGGCGGTGGGACGCATCCCGAAGGTGACGATCCGGCCGGCCCGCGCGGCGGCGACGCCGAGGGACAGGGCGGCGTGAAGGGCCGGGAGGTCGCCGATGGCGTGGTCGGCGGCCAGCACCCAGAGGACCGCGTCCGGATCCTCCTCGGCGGCGATCAGGGCCGCGGCGGCGATGGCGGGGGCGGAGTTCCGGGCCGCGGGCTCCAGCACGATCCGCGGGGCGGCGACGCCGGATTCCCGCATCTGCTCCGCGACGAGGAAGCGGTGGGCCTCCGCGCAGACGATCACCGGCGCGGCGAAGCCCAGTCCGTCCGCCGTGGACCCGGTGCCGCGGGCGACGGTGGCCTGAAGCATGGTCGCGTCCCCCAGCAGGCGCTGGAACTGCTTCGGGAAGGCTTCCCGCGACAGGGGCCACAGGCGGGAGCCGACGCCGCCGGACAGGACGACAGGGACGACGGTGTCGGCGGGCATCGGGGCTCCCATGGGCGCCTACGGGGGCGGACCCCTTAGACCCGTTCGCGGCGGGCCGGAACCGGGGCGGCGCCGAAACCGGGCCGCCGGCCAGGGTGCCGCATGAGGCGCTTCGAAACGATGAAGGCCGCCCCGCGGTGCGGGACGGCCTCCGGGTGGCATCGCCCGGGGCGGGGCCGGCTACTCGGCCAGCGCCTTGTCCTTGCCCTTGCGGATGTTGGGCAGGAGCATGGCGCCGAGGGCGATTGCCCCGATCGCGAGGAGGGTGGCCGAGATCGGCCGCTCCACGAACACGACCGGATCCCCGCGGGAGAGGAGCATCGCGCGCCGCAGGTGCTCCTCCATCATCGGGCCGAGCACGAAGCCGATGAGCAGCGGCGCCGCCTCCATGCGCAATTTGGCGAAGATGTAGCCGGCGATGCCGAAGAACAGGGTCTGGTAGATGTCGAAGACCGAGTTGTTCAGCGAATACACGCCGATGGCGCAGAAGGTGAGGATCGCGGGGTAGAGGTACTTGTAGGGCACCTGCAGCA
>CAXVWQ010000475.1:0-5463 GCA_964263755.1 Roseomonas sp.
TGGCGGGAGGTGCTGCACGTCATCCACCCGGACAACGCGCCGTCCAAGGCCCTCGCCACCCGCCTCGGCGCCCGCCCGCGCGACGCCCTCGTCCGCCTCCCCGCCCCCTACGACGCGGAGGAGTTCGAGGCGTGGGTCCGCCCGCTCTGATCCTGCCTGGATCACCGCCTCCCGCGGTGCCACATACGTCCCGATGAACGGATCCCTCGAAAGCGTCTGCGTCTTCTGCGGCGCCAACCCCGGCAACCGGCCGGAATACGCCCAGGCCGCCCGCGACCTCGGCCACGCCATCGCCGCCCGCGGCCTCAACCTCGTCTATGGCGGCGGCAAGGTCGGCCTCATGGGCATCGTCGCCGACGCCGCCCTCGAAGGCGGCGCCCGCGTGGACGGCGTCATCCCCGAGCACCTCATGCAGCGCGAACTCGGCCACGGCTCCGTCACCGAGCTCCACGTCGTCGCCTCCATGCACGAGCGGAAGGCCCTCATGGCCCGCCTCTCCGACGGCTTCGTCATCCTTCCCGGCGGCTTCGGCACGCTGGAGGAGGCGTTCGAGGTCCTGACGTGGTCGCAGCTCGGCCTGCACCGCAAGGGCGTCGTCTTCCTCGACGTGGAGGGCTTCTGGACCCGCCTCGGCCAGATGGTGGACGGCATGGTGGAAGCCGGCTTCGTCCGCGCGGAACACGCCGCCCTCGCCACGATGGCGGCCACCCCGGAGGAGGCCCTCGACGCCCTCGCCGGCTTCCGCCCGCCCGAGGTGACGCGCTGGATCGAACGCGTCGCCCAGACGTGAGCGGGGTGGCGCCGGTGGCCCTGGGAGGCTCTGCCTCCCAGACCCTCCGCCGGGGACCGGACGCGGTCCCCGGACCCCAGCGATCTGTTTTTCTTCATATCCCCGCTCGGAAGGCCCCGCTTCGGGGGCCTTCCGAGCGGGGACGTAAAACCGAACGCGGGTCCAGGGTCCCGTTGGACCCTGGTGGGATGGGTCTGGGAAGGGCAAAGCCCTTCCCGGGGCAACCCGCGTGACCCCCCCCCACGTCTGGACCGACCGCGCCCCGCTCCCCGAGCCCGCGCGGGGCGGGACGGTGGCGCTCGGCAACCTCGACGGCGTGCATCTCGGGCACCGGGCGGTGCTGGCGGCGGCCCATGCGGCGCGGCCGGACCTGCCGCTCGCGGCGCTGACCTTCGAGCCGCACCCGCGGGAGCATTTCCGGCCGGACGATCCGCCCTTCCGCCTCACGCTGCTGCCCGCGAAGGCGGCGGCGCTGGCGGCGGCGGGGTGCGCGCACGTCCACGCCCTGCCCTTCGACGGGGCGCTGGCGGCGATGGATGCCGAGGCGTTCTGCGAGACCATCCTGCGCGACCGCCTCGGCGCCCGGCACCTCGCCTGCGGGGCGGACTTCGCCTTCGGGCGGCGGCGGGGCGGGGACGTCGCCTCCCTCGCGCGCTGGGCCGAATCCCGCGGCATCGGCCTCACCGTCGTTCCGCCGGTCACCGATGCCGCGGGGCCGGTGAGCTCCACCCGCATCCGCCGTGCCTTGCAGGACGGCTACCCGGAACGCGCCGCCGCGCTGCTGGGCCGCCCCTGGGAGGTCCGGGGCGAGGTGTTCCACGGGGATCGGCTGGGCCGCACCCTCGGCTGGCCCACCGCCAACCTCTGGCTCGGCCGCCACCTGGAACCGGCGCAGGGCGTCTACGCCGTGACGGTGGCGCTGCCCGACGGGTCGGAGGCCGGGGGCGTCGCCAATGTCGGCCGGCGCCCCACGCTCGGCGGCGATCCGGAGACGCGGCTGGAAACCCACCTGTTCGACTGGTCCGGCGACCTCTACGGGCGGGAGATCGGGGTACGCTTCGTGCGGTTCCTCCGCCCCGATGCGACCTTCGACGGGCTGGAGGCGCTGAAGGCCGCCATCGCGGCGGACGCCGCGGCGGCACGGGCGGCCCTGGGAGGGGGTCGTCCGCGCTGAGGCCGCGGCGGAGGCGCGCCGGACGGCTACGCCGGGTGGCCCTGGTCGGGCCGGTGGTCATGGCCCACGGGCTCCGGCGCGAAGGCGAGCCAGAGGCACGCGACCCCGGCCGTGGCCGCGAGCCACAGCAGCACGCGCAGCCCCATGTTCGGCAGCACCTCCGCCAGCGGCCAGAACACCGGCGCGCCGAGCAGGCCGAGGAGCAACAGGGGGACGCCGAGGAGGGCGAGGACGGGGTGGCGCATGGCGATGACCTCCGCCGTCCCAACGCCCGGCGCAAGGCGAGGGATGCAGGGGCGGCCATGCGCGCCGCGCGGAACGGCCCCCCCTTCCGGTTGAACAGGTCTGGTTGGACAGCGCCGCCCGCCCCTGCTTGAAGGCCGGCCATGAGCGACACGCCCCCCGAGACCTCGTCCGAGACCCCGCCCGACCGGCTCTCCGCCGACCCGACCTCCCCGCACTTCGACGAGGCGCTGCTGAAGCGCGGCGTCGGCATCCGCTTCAAGGGCGTGGAGAAGACGAACGTCGAGGAGTATTGCGTCTCGGAGGGCTGGGTGCGCGTCTCCGTCGGCAAGACGACGGACCGCCGCGGCAAGCCGCTGACGATGAAGATGCAAGGGAGCGTGGAGCCCTACTTCCGGGACGACGCGCCCGCCGAGGCCTGACGCGACGCGCCGTCCGGGGGCCTCACTCCGCCTCGGCGTAGGCCTGCCGGGCGGCGTTCGTCAGGCGGCCGTGGACCGGGTGGCGGTCGCCCATCGCCCCATCACGGCCGCGACCGCCGAGACCTCGCCCGGCGCGCCGCTCCCGCACCGCGAGCCGCCGCACCTCCGTGAAGTAGGTCCGGTAGCCCGCGATCAGCTCCGCCCCGCCCGTCGGCCCGTGGCTCGGCACGATCAGCGCCGGCCGCAGCGCCTCCAGCCGATCGAGGCTCGTCAGCCAGTGGCGGATGGTGGAATGGGGCGAGGCGAGGGATGGCTGCGGCGCCATCACCACGTCGCCGGAGAAGAGCACGCGGTCCCCCTCCACCCAGATCCCCGTATCGCCCCGCGTGTGGTTCGCGCCGAGCGCCAGGAGGCGCACCGTGACGCCGCCGAGGTCGAGGACGTGCTCCGCCCCGAAGGTCACGTCGGCGCGGCGGAACTCCGCGCCCTCCAGCAGCTCCGCGTTGATCCGGGACCACGCGGCGAAGTCGCGGGCGAGGAGGAGGCCGAACTCCGCGATGTCCCTCTCCTGGTCGGCGGAGCGGAGCATCGTCGTTCCGGCCGGGAAGGCGTGGGCGCCGAGGTCGTGCTCCGGGTGGACGTGGGTGGTGACGAGGAAGAGCGGCCGCCCGCCCGCGAGCCGCGCCGCCACCCCCGCCACCGCCGCGCCGTTGCGGGCGCCGAGGCCGGTGTCGACGACGAAGCCGACGTTCGGGACGCGGGGGACGCCCTCGTCCGGGATGATCCGGACGTGGGGGGAGACCTGGCGCAGCCCCTCCGTCCGGACGAGCGGCGCCTCCTGGGCGGATGCGCGCCGGGGGGCGAGGAGCGGCGCGAGGGCGAGGAACGCGGCGCGGCGGGTGAGGGTCATGGCGGCGTCCTCCGGGAGAGGGGAGGATGGCGGGGACGCGCCCGTGCCGCGATCGTCATGCTACGATGGTCCCGATGAGCGCCTATCCCACCTACGCCGAGATCCGCGAACGCCGCCTCGCCGCGCTGCGGGCTGAGGCGATCGCGGCGGCGCGCGCGGCGGCGGCGGCGGCGGCGGAGCACGGGGCGCGGGTGATCGTGTTCGGGTCGGTCGCGACGGGGCGGATGCACGAGCGGTCGGACCTCGACCTGGCGCTGGACGGGCCGGAGGAGGCGCAGGCGGCGGCGTGGGTTCCGGCGTGGTGGGCCGCGGCCGGGGAGGGCTTCGAGCCCGACGTGGTGCAGATGCGACTTGCAAAGCCAGCGATCGCCGAGCGCGTCCGGAGGGATGGCCGTGACCCCGCCGACTTGGTCTGACGTCGCGGCCGATCTCGCGACCGCCCTCACGGCAGCCCGGCGCGCCGAGGCGAAGGCGGGGGCGTTGCCGTCCGTCGAGGGCGAGGCCCGCGAGAACGCGGAACTCGCGATCGGCAAGCACATCCATGACGCCTATTCGGCAGCGGAGGCGGCGTTGGAGCGCGTCGTCATCGCCGTGGACGGCGAGGCGCCACAGGGCCGGAGTTACCACCGCGACCTCGTGGACCGCGCGTCCCGTCCATTCGGGGGCCGGCGCGGGCCGCTGATCCGGGAGGAGACGCGGCATCTCCTGATCAAACTCGTCGCGTTCCGCCACGCCTACCGACACGTCTACGAGGATTTCGAGTGGGACCTCGCCGCCCCGAACGTCGCCGTCGCCGCGGCCGCCATCCCGATGCTCGCCGCAGACCTCGAGGCCTTCCGCTCCGCGCCGCCCCCACCTTGACCCCGTTGGCCTGACCCGCTCCACCGCCCGTGGTAAAGGCCCCCGTCACCCCACCACTGACGGACCCCCCGATGAACACGGGCTTCCTCGACACCGGCCTCATCGTCTTCGGCGTCCTCCTGCTGCTGGGCGTCGTCACCGCCTGGAAAGGCATCAAGACCGTCCCCCAGGGCTGGGTCTGGACGGTCGAGCGCTTCGGGCGCTTCACCCGCATCCTCCAGCCCGGGCTGAACCTCATCATCCCCTACGTGGATTCCGTCGGGCGCAAGATGAACGTGCAGGAGGTCGTGCTCGACATCCCCGAGCAGTCGGTCATCACGCGGGACAACGCGACGGTCGCGGTGGACGGGATCGTCTACTACCGCGTGATGGACGCGGCGAAGGCCGCCTATCAGGTGCAGGACCTCACCGGCGCGCTCTCCTCGCTCGCGATGACCAACATCCGCTCGGTGATCGGCGAGATGGACCTCGACGCGACGCTGTCGGGGCGGGAGCGGATCAACTCCGCCCTCCTCGTCACCCTCGATGGCGCGACGGAGCCCTGGGGCGTGAAGGTCGGGCGCGTCGAGATCCGCAAGGTCGAGCCGCCGGAGAACCTCGTCCGCGCGATGAACCTCCAGATGACGGCGGAGCGGGAGCGGCGCGCGACCGTGATGCGGGCGGAGGGCGACCGCGCCGCCGCGATCCAGCGCGCGGAGGGCGAGAAGACCGCCCTCATCCTCCAGGCCGAGGGCCGGCAGCAGGCGGCGATGCGCGACGCCGAGGCCCGCGAGCGGCTGGCGGAGGCGGAGGCGCGCGCGACGGAGATGGTGGCCGCGGCGTCCACCGGCGCGGGCGAGGCAGCGCTGCGCTACTTCATCGCCGACAAATACGTGGCGGCCTTCGCCGGGCTGGCGGCCAACCCCGCGAGCAAGCTCGTCGTCGTCCCGATGGAGGCGAGCGCGCTAGCCGGCGGCATCACCGGCGCCCTGGAACTGCTGCGCGCCGGCGGCCCCGCGCCCGGCGGCGGCCCCCTGGGTGATCGGGCGGGCGATGCCCCGCGCCCGTCCCCGGCGCCGCGCCC
>CAXVWQ010000476.1:0-7696 GCA_964263755.1 Roseomonas sp.
GACGGTTCCTCGCCGGTGCGGGTCAGGCGGAGGCGGTCCCAGGCTTCCTCGAAGGCGCCGACGACGTCGCTCGCGCGGATCACCGCGATCTTCGTCTCGGGGAGGAGGTGGAGGGTGGCGGGGCGGGTGGGGTCGGAGGGGAAGAGGAGCGTGCCGGTCTCCGCCACCCCGGCCCAGGCGTGCTGGAGGGAGACGGCGTCATCGGGCGCGGCGCGGCGCGCCTCGAAGGCGAGCATCGGGCGGTCCGACCAGGGCAGCCCGGTCAGGGCGGGGTGGGGCGCCATGACGAAGGTGGGGGCGAGGTTGGCGGCCTTGAGGGAGTCGGCCACGGCGCCGGGGATGGCGGTGGCGTCCGGCACGCGCTCCACCGTGCCGAACTCCTTCTCCACGTTCGCGACGAAGCGCGCGAGGAGGGCGGCGCGCGACCCGCGGGCCCGGGCGGGGATGGGGTGCCGCGGGTGGGTGGCGAGGCGGCCGTCGAGCATCGCCCGCGCATCGGGCGGCAGCGGGCCGCGCCGCAGCCCGCGGCGGATGGCGGACAGGATGGCGTCCTTCGTCATGCGTCGCCCATCCTGCGCCCCCGGCGGGACGCCCCGGCGGTCCCGCGGGGAGTGTAGCGGGGCCGGGGCGCGGCGTCAGGCGCCGTTCGCGATCGCGTCACGCGCCGCCGCCTCTTCAGGGGGCGTCCCCGCCGGCCGCCGCGGTGCCGGCGGCCGACGAAGGCGCCTCGTGCCGGGTTCAGTTCCGGCGGTCGCGGACATCCTCGCGGCGGTCCCGCACATCCTCCCGGCGGTCGCGAACATCCTCGCGACGATCACGGACGTCCTCCCGGCGATCGGCGGGGCCCGTGTAGACCTGCCGGTCGCGCACGTCCTCGCGGCGGTCCCGGACGTCCTCCCGCCGGTCGCGGACGTCCTCGCGACGGTCGCGCACGTCCTCGCGCCGGTCGTTGGCGCGGAGGCGCCAGTTCGGCGGGGGCGGCGCCCAGGCGCGGCGGGGGCCGACGTAGCCCCGACGCGGCGGCGGGGCCACGTAGACGGGTCCGGGCGCGTAGGTCGGCCCGGCCTGCACGGCGACGAAGGCGGGGCCGGGTGGCGGGCCCGCGACGTAGGGGTCGGCGCCGGCGACGCAGCCCGGCAGGGCAGCGAGGCCCAGGAGGGCGAGGATCACGGGACGGGACATCGAACGGCCTCCTCCGGCAGTTGAGCGTGAACGCGGGCAGTTGAGCGTGAACGCGGGCGGCCCGGGCGGGGTTGCCGCGAGGGGCTGGCCCCCAGTTGGCGCGGCGGGCTAGCGGGTCCTTGCCGCCGACCGGTGGGCGCGACGGCGGCGGGGTCATCGGAGGTGGCGATGCGGCCCGGTGGCGCCGCCGCAGACCGGGCCGCGCGGCGGCGGGACCGTCAGCGCGATGGGCTGGTGCGGCGGGCCTTCGCGTAGCGCGCCATGAAGGTGCCGCCGGGCTCCGGCGCCGGCAGGTCGCGCCCGCCGGTCCAGCCGCCGGCGAAGGGCAGCGAGGCGAAGCGGCCGCGCCGGCGGCCGAGGAGGGAGAGGGCGGCGGTGGCGGCGCGGGTGGCCGCGCGATACCAGCCGGGGCGCCGGGCGAACCAGCCCCAGGCCGCGAGGTTCGTGCGGATGACGGGGGCGGTGAGGTGGCGCTCGAACTCCCGCTCCCGCCAGTGGCGCATCAGTTTGGGGAGGGGGATCTTCACGGGGCAGACGCTCTCGCACCGCCCGCAGAAGGTGGAGGCGTTCGGCAGGTGCCCCGCCTTGTCCACGCCGACGAGGGACGGCGTCAGCACCGCTCCCATCGGCCCCGGATAGACCCAGCCGTAGGCGTGGCCGCCGGTGACGCCGTAGACGGGGCAGTGGTTCATGCAGGCGGAGCAGCGGATGCAGCGCAGCATCTCCTGAAACTCCGTGCCGACCATGTTGGAGCGGCCGTTGTCGAGGAGGACGACGTGGTAGGCATCCGGCCCGTCGAGGTCCCGCGCGCGGCGGGGGCCGGTGGAGAAGGTCGTGTAGACCGACATGTCCTGGCCGGTGGCGGAGCGCGCGAGGAGGCGCAGCAGCGACGTGCAGTCCTCCAGCGTCGGGACGACCTTCTCGATGGAGGCGAGGACGACGTGGACGCGCGGCAGGGTCTGCGTCAGGTCGCCGTTGCCCTCGTTCGTCACGATGACCGACGACCCCGTCTCCGCGATGAGGAAGTTGGCGCCGGTGATGCCGACATCGGCCGCGAGGAACTTGTCGCGCAGCCGCGTGCGGGCCTCCGACAGGATGTCGCGGCGCTCGTGGAAGATGCGCGCGGGGTCGAGCTCGGTGTGGGATTTCCGAAAGGTCTCCTCCCAGTCCTCCCGGTTCAGGTGGAAGGCGGGGGCGATGATGTGGGACGGGTATTCGCCCCGCAGCTGGATGATGTACTCGCCGAGGTCGGTCTCGACGGGCGTGATGCCGTGCGCCTCCAGGTGGTCATTCACCGCGATCTCCTCGGAGATCATGGACTTGCCCTTGGTGACGGTGCGGGCCCCCGCATCCCGGCAGATCGTCAGGACGATCGCCCGCGCCTCCTCCGCCGTCGCGGCCCAGTGGACGTGGCCGCCGGAGCGCTCGACGTTCGCGGCGTAGGTCTCGAGGTAGTGGTCGAGGTTGGCGAGGGTGTGGTCCTTGATCCCCTTTCCGACCTCGCGGAGGTCCTCGAACTCCGGCAGCCCCTCCAGCGCGCCGCGGCGGCGGGTGTGGAAGCCGGGGCCGGACTTGGCGAGCGCCTTCTGGAGGCCGACATCGGCGATGGCCCCCGCGGCGCGGGCCTTGAAGTGGGGGGAGGTGATGGCGACCATCCGCCGAACCTAGTGCGTTCCCGCCGCCGCGTCAGCGCCTCCGCAGGGGCCTATCCCACGAGCGCCGCGGCGAGGTTCACCGCCGCCGCCAGCACCACCGCGTTGAAGGCGAAGGACAGGGCGGCGTGGCCCAGCACCACCCGGCGCATCGCGGCCGTCCGCGTCGTCACGTCCGCGACCTGGGCGGTCATGCCCACGGTCATCGCGAAGTAGAGGAACTCGGGGAAGTCCGGCCGGTCGTTCCCCGGGAAGTCCAGGCCGCCCCGCAGGAGGTGGACGTGGGCGTAGTGCTGGGCGAACAGCACCTGCACGAAGCACCAGGAGAGCACGACGGTCAGCCCCGCCACCACCGCGGCGCTGCCCGCCCCGGCGGTGCCGCGGGACGCCGCGAGGTCGGCGACCACCGCGACGAGGGAGGCGACGGCGGCGGCGACGGAGAGGGCGAGGATGGCCCACTGGCTCTCGTCGAGGTCGGCGGCGCGGCGCTCGAGGGTTTCGGGCGTCGCGGACCAGAGGGTGACGAGGATCGCGGCGACGTAGGTGGCGGCGGCGACGTCCCAGCCGATGAGGAGGGCGGTGTCCCAGCCGAGGAGGGCGGTCGCCGCGCCGCCCGTTCCGGCGACGGGGCCGAGGGAGACCGCGACCGCCGCGCCTAGGACGCCGAGGCCGAGGGCCGCGACGAGGACCGGACGGCGGCGGCCCATCCGGCGCAGGCCCATCACGCGGAAGATCGCCCGGGGGCGGCCTCCCCGATCGGGGCAACCTCCCCCGTCATCCCCGCCAGCACCTCGGCGACGTGGCGCACCCGGACCTCCGATCCCTCCCGGTGCAGCCGCCCCGCCATGTTGAGGAGGCAGCCGAGATCGCCGGCCAGGAGGGTGTCGGCGCCCGTCGCGCGGATGTGGGCGACCTTGTCGGCCACCATGCGCGTGGAGATGTCCGGATACTTCACGCAGAAGGTGCCGCCGAAGCCGCAGCACAGGTCGGGTTCCGCGAGTTCGCGCAGCGTCAGGCCCGCCACGCCCGCCAGCAGGCGCCGGGGCTGGGCGCGCACGCCCATCTCCCGCAGGCCCGCGCAGGAATCATGGTAGGCGGCGATGCCGTCATACGCCGCGTCCACGCCCTCCACCCCCATCACGTCGGTGAGGAAGGCGGTGAGTTCGTGGGTGCGGGCGGCGAGCGCGTCGGCGCGCGCGCGGTCCTCCGGGTCGTCCCGGAACAGGTCGGGGTAGCCGTGCGCCACCATCCCCGCGCAGGAGCCCGACGGGACCACGACGAAGTCGTAGCCGCCGAAATGGTCCACCACGGCGCGGGCGAGGTCGCGGGCCGTCATGCGGTCGCCCGCGTTGTAGGCGGGCTGGCCGCAGCAGGTCTGGGCCGCCGGCACGTCCACGACGCAGCCCGCCGCCTCCAGCAGCCGGATCGCCGCGAAGCCGACGGTCGGGCGGTAGAGGTCCACGAGGCAGGTGACGAGGAGGGCGACGCGGGGCCGGACGGGGCGCGCCGGGCGCGGGGAGGCCGGGGGCGAGGGGGGGCGGGCGTCGGGCATGGCGCGCAGGATAGGGCCGCTCGGCCCGCCCGTCATGCCGCGCCCTCCCTTCGCCGCCCCCTTTCGCCGCGCCCCCCGCCGGGGCAGGAAGCATGGCATGAGCGAGAGCGACGGCACGGCGGGCATCGGCGGAACGCACGCGCCAACATCGGGTCCCGGCCGGGCGGGCGGCGCGGGCAGCGCCTTCGTCCGGCGCACCCTCGCCCTCCTCGCCGCCGGCGTCGCGGCGCTGGCGGCGATCACCGTCGTCGCCGTCGTCCTCGCCACCCGGGCCGACAACCTCGGCGACGTCGTCGAGGAGACGACGAACCTCCGCAACCGCTCCACCGACCTCCTGGGCTACCTGCGGGACGCGGAGACCGGGCAGCGCGGCTACCTCCTGACGGGGGACGAGGCCTACCTCCGCCCCTTCGCCGTCGCCCGGGAGTGGCTGACAACCGACGTGGCGCGGCTGCGGCGGGTGGGGGACATCGCCGCGGCCCGGCGCGTCGCCGACCTCGTGGAGGAGAAGGTCGCGGAACTGTCCCGCACCGTGGACCTCGCCCGGGCAGGGCGGCGGGAGGAGGCGCTGGCGATCGTCCGCACCGACCGCGGCAACGACGTGATGGAGGAGCTGCGCGCCTTCCTCGGCGGGCGCGTCGCGCTGCGCGAGGGCCAGTTGCGCGCCGCCCTCGCCGACCTCGGCGCCACCTCCCGCGCGCTCACCTGGACGAGCGTCGGCGGCGGCGTCGCCATCCTCCTCTTCGCCGCCCTCGCGGCCTGGGTGGTCAGCCGCTACGTCCGGGACCTCCGTGCCGCGGAGCGTGAGGTGGCGGCGCTGAACGCCGGGCTGGAGGCGCGGGTGCGGGACCGCACCACCGACCTGTCCCGCGCCAACGAGGAGATCCAGCGCTTCGCCTACATCGTCTCCCACGACCTGCGGTCGCCGCTCGTCAACGTGATGGGGTTCACGAAGGAGCTGGAGACGGGGCTGGAGCAGATCGGCGCGGCGCTGGAGCCGGCGCCGACCGAGGCCGCCCTGAAGGAGGCGCGGACGGCGGTGCGGGAGGACATGCCGGAGGCCATCGGCTTCATCCGCACCTCCACCTCCAAGATGGACCGTCTCATCAACGCCATCCTCCGCCTGTCGCGGGAGGGGCGGCGGGAGTTGCGGCCGGAACGCGTGGATCTCGCCGCGACGCTCGCCGCCGTCGCCGACACCGTGAAGCACCAGGCCGAGGCGGCGGGGGCGCGGGTGGAGGTGCCGGACAAGGCGCCGGCGCTGACCACCGATCGTCTGGCCCTCGAACAGATCATCGGCAACCTCGTGGACAACGCGGTGAAGTACCTCGCGCGCGACCGCCCCGGGATCGTCACGATCGCCGCGGCGAAGCGGGCCGGGTCGGTGGAGGTGACGGTGGCGGACAACGGCCGCGGCATCGCGCCGGGCGACCTGGAACGGGTGTTCGAGCTGTTCCGCCGCTCCGGCCCGCAGGACCGGCCGGGGGAGGGGATCGGGCTGGCCCATGTCCGGGCGCTGGCCCGCCGCCTCGGCGGGGACGTGACGGTGGAGTCGACGCTTGGACAGGGCAGCCGCTTCCGCCTATCTCTCCCGCCCGTCCTCGACCCCGCGGCCTGATCCCCCGCGACCCGAACCGGACGGCATCCACGGCATGAGCGAGGCAGACATGGGCAACCCCGTCCTGATCGTGATGGTCGAGGATGACGAGGGTCACGCGCGGCTCATCGAGCGCAACGTCCGCCGCGCCGGCGTGAACAACGAGATCGCCCATTTCCTCGACGGCACCACCGCGCTCGACTTCCTCCTCGGCCCCGCGACGGTGTCGGGCCGGCCGCTGCTCATCCTGCTGGACCTCAACCTGCCGGACATGTCGGGCGTCGACATCCTCGCGCGCGTGAAGGAATCCCCGGTGCTGCGCCGGGCGCCGGTGGTGGTGCTGACCACGACGGACGACCAGCGGGAGATCCAGCGCTGCTACGACCTCGGCGCCAACGTCTACATCACCAAGCCCGTGGACTACGACGGCTTCGCCCATGCCATCCGGCAGCTCGGCCTGTTCTTCTCCGTCATGCAGGTTCCGCTCACGGAATCCGGGGCCGCGTGAGCGAGGGGGAGGCCCCTCCCCCGGCGGTCCGCGTCCTCTACGTGGATGACGAGGCGGGGCTCGGCCGCCTGCTGCAACGCGCGCTGCGGTCGCAGGGGATCACGGTGGACCACGTCGAGACCGGCGACGCCGCGATGGAGCGGCTGGCGGAGGGCGGCTACGACGCGGTGGCGCTGGACCACTACCTCGGCGGCGAGACGGGGCTCTCCGTCCTCGAACGCATCGCCGCGCTCACGGCGCCGCCGCCGGTGATCTACGTCACCGGCTCGGACGACGCGCGGATCGCCGTGGCGGCGCTCAAGGCCGGCGCGGTGGACTACGTCTGGAAGGACGTCGCCGGCCACTACCGCGACCTGCTCGCGGAATCCGTCGGCGCCGCGATCCGCGCGGAGGCGATGCGACGGGCGAAGGAGGCCGCCGAGCGCGAGGTGCGGGAGGCCCGCGACCGCGCGGAGATGCTGCTGCACGAGGTGAACCACCGCGTCGCCAACTCCCTCAACCTCGTCGCCTCCCTCGCCCGGCTGCAGGCCAACGCCACGAACAGCGAGGGGGCGCGGGCGGCGCTGACGGAGATGCAGGCGCGGATCATGGCGATCGCCGGGGTGCACCGCCGCCTCTACACCTCCTCCGACGTGCGGTCGGTGGAGATGGGGGCCTACCTCGGCTCGCTCGCGGAGGAACTCGGCGCCGCGATCGGCAGCGAGGAGGGGAAGCGGGTGACGGCGGCGGCCGACCCGGGCCTCCTGGTGCCGACCGACCGCGCCGTGTCCCTCGGGGTGGTCGTGACGGAACTCGTCACCAACGCCCTGAAATACGCCTATCCCGACGGCGGCGGCGAGGTGCGGATCGCGCTGCGCCGCGACGGCGACGGCCGCCTCGCCCTCTCGGTGGAGGATGACGGCGTGGGCTGGCGCGGCGACGGCGCGGTGCAGGGAACCGGCCTCGGGTCCCGCCTCGTCACGGCGATGGCGGGAAGCCTGAAGGGGACGCTGTCCTACGACCCATCCCACGCGGGAACGCGGGCACTGCTGCACTTCGCGCCGTAGCAGGGGCGCCGCCGGGTCATACCGGCCTGCGCTGCTCCTGACCTTCTCGGGGACTGCGCTTGTGGCGCTGGAGGAAGGCGCTGCCTTCCTCCAGACCTCCATCCGCCAGGCGCGAAGCACTGCTTCGCGGGGGCCCCTGGACCCCCTTCGTAAAACGTC
>CAXVWQ010000477.1:0-3220 GCA_964263755.1 Roseomonas sp.
CGCGCGCGCGGCCTGACGCACCGGGATGGCCCCTCTGTAATGGATTGGCTTCCGGGCTTCGCCGCGGCCGCCCTCGCGGCGATCCTCGCCATCACCCTGCATGAGGCGGCGCACGGCTACGCCGCGCTGTGGCTCGGCGACGACACGGCGCAGCGCGCGGGGCGCCTGTCGCTCAACCCCATCCGCCACGTGGACCCGGTGGGGACGCTGCTGGTCCCCGGCATCCTCCTCGTCTCCCAGCTCCTCGCCACCGGGAAGGTCGACGTCATGTTCGGCTGGGCCAAGCCCGTGCCCGTGACGATCATGAACCTGCGGAACCCGCGCTTCGGCATGGTCCTCGTCGCGGCGGCCGGGCCGGCCATCAACATCGCGCTCGCGGTCCTCGCCGCCCTGTGCCTCCACCCCCTCACCGGCCCCGGGGGCGACGCGTTCCTCGACTGGGTCGAGGACTTCCTCGTCCTCTCCCTCATCGGCAACCTCGTCCTCGCGGCCTTCAACCTGCTGCCGATCCCGCCGCTCGACGGCGGCCGCATCCTCGGCGGGCTCCTGCCGCCCGCCCTCGGCATCCCCTTCCTGCGGCTGGACCGCTTCGGCCTGCTGATCGTCCTCGCCGCCCTCTTCCTGCTGCCGGCTCTGCTGCGGGGCTTCGACCCGATGCGCTGGCTCGTCACCAACATGGTCCACCCGATGGCGCGGCTCATCCTGGCGGTGACCGGGCATGCCTGACGGCGCCGTCCCCCCCGCGGAACCCGCGCTCGTCCTGCACCTCGACGGCTTCGACGGGCCGCTCGACCTCCTGCTGGACCTCGCGCGGGCGCAGAAACTCGACCTCGCCCGCATCTCGATCCTCGCGCTGGTGGACCAGTATCTCGCGGTGATCGAGGGCGCGCGGCGGGTCCGCCTCGAACTCGCGGCCGATTGGCTCGTGATGGCGGCGTGGCTGGCGTGGCTCAAATCCCGCCTTCTCCTCCCGGACGACCCGGAGGCGGAGGAGGACGTGGAGGAACTGGCCGAGTCCCTCGCCGCGCGGCTGCGCGAACTGGAGCGGATGCGCAGCGGGGCCGCCTGGCTCGCGGCCCGGCCGCAGCTGCACCGTGACGTCCACCCCCGCGGCGCGCCGGAGAGCCTGACGGTGGAGGACCGCTCGGCGCTCGCGGCCGACCTCCCCGGCCTCATCCGCGCCTACGCCGAGGTGCTGCGCCGCGCCGCCGCGCGCCGTCCCTACCGGCCCCGTCCGCGGGAGGTGTGGACGGTGGCGGACGCCATGGCCCGGCTGCGGTCCCTCATCGGCCGGACGCCGAGCTGGGCCGAGCTGACCGGTTTCCTGCCGGACGCGCCCGGCGCCGATCCGGTGGAGCGTCGCGCCGCCGTGGCCAGCACCCTCATCGCCGGCCTGGAACTCGCCCGGAACGGGGTGGTCGAGCTGCGCCAGGACGCGCCCTTCGCGCCGATCCTGATGCGCGCCCCCGCCCGGCGCACCTCCTCCGCACGGGAGCCCCACGATGCCGTCCGATGATCCCGGAGAGGCGCCGTCGCCGCCCGCGCCCGACACGCCGGGCGACCCCGGCGGCAACCCCACGGCCCTCCCGGGAACACACGGCGACCCGGCCGTGCCCACCCTCCCGCCCGGGGTCCCGGGCGCGCCGGGCGACCCCAACCCGTCGAACGTGCCGCCTCTGGCGCCGGTTCCGGACGCCGCGATCCGGATCGCCGAGGGACTGGTCTTCGCCTCCGCCGCCCCGGTCTCCGCAGCGCGGCTGGCGCCGCTGCTGCCGGATGGCATCGCGGCCGAAGCGGTCCTCGAAGCCCTCGCCGCGACCTACGCGGGCCGCGGGGTCACCTTGGCCCGGGTCGCCGGCGGCTGGGGGTTCCGCACCGCCCCGGACCTCGCCCCGGCCCTGACGAAGGTCATCGAGACCCCCCGCCGCCTGCCGCGCGCGGCCATGGAGGCCCTCGCCATCATCGCGTGGCACGGCCCGGTCACGCGGCCGGAGATCGAGGACATCCGCGGCACCGCGCTCTCCCAGCACACGCTGGACCTCCTGCTGGAGAATGCCCTCGTCGCTCCCCGGGGGCGCAAGGAGGCCCCGGGCCGGCCCACCCTCTGGGCCACCACCCCGCGTTTCCTCGAACATTTCGGCCTCGCCTCGCTCCGCGACCTGCCACGCCGGGAAGACCTGCTGCCCGATCCCGTCCTGCCGTTCGGGGCGCCCGCGAACCCCGACGCCGCCCCGGCCGCGTGACCCTCCGCCTTTCCGGCATCCGGCATGCCTACGGCGCCCGGGACGTGCTGCGCGGCGTGGACCTGGAGGTCGCGCGGGGCGAGATCCTCTGCGTCCTCGGGCCGTCGGGCGACGGCAAGACCACGCTCCTCCGCCTCGCCGCCGGGCTGGAGGCGTTGCAGCACGGGGAGATCGAGGTGGCCGGCCGCGTGGTGGCCCGGCCGGGGCGGGAGGTGCCGCCGGAGGGGCGCTCCGTGGGGTTCGTGTTCCAGGACTACGCGCTGTTCCCGCACCTCGACGTGCTGGCGAACGTCGCCTTCGGGCTGCGCCGGCACCCGAGAGCGGACCGGGAGACGCTCGCCCGCGCGGCCCTGGCGCGGGTCGGCCTGGAGTCGCACGCGGCGGCGTGGCCCCACACCCTGTCGGGCGGTCAGCAGCAGCGCGGGGCCCTGGCCCGCGCCCTCGCCCCGCGCCCGGCGGTCCTCCTGCTCGACGAGGCCTTCGCGAGCCTCGACGCCCGGCTGCGGGACCGCGTGCGGGACGACACGCTCCACCTCCTCCAGTCCGAGGGCATCGCCGCCGTCCTCGTCACCCACGACGCGGAGGAGGCGATGTTCATGGCCGACCGGATCGCGCTTCTCCGCGGCGGTCGCATCGAGCAGCAGGGCAGCCCGGCCGACCTCTACCTCCGCCCCGCCTCCCGCTTCGTCGCGGAGTTCTTCGGGGAGGTGAACCGGCTGCCGGCGATGGTGACCGCCGGCGTCGCCCGCACGCCGCTCGGCCCCGTCGCCGCCGCGCTGCCGGACGGGCCGGCGGAGGTGCTGCTGCGGCCGGAGGGTGTCCGCCTCCTCCCCCCGGGGATGGGCGTCGCCGCGGAGGTCGAGGCGTCCCGCATGCTCGGCGCGGTCACGATGGTCCATCTGAGGGTGGCGGACGGGTCGGGCGCCGCCCTCCACGTCCACGCGCGCCTGCCCCCCGGCGGGACGGCCGGCCGCGGC
>CAXVWQ010000478.1:0-3272 GCA_964263755.1 Roseomonas sp.
GTCGGCCTCGTCGCCACCGACCTCCCCGGTCTCAAGCCCTCGGTCATGGTGCACGGCATCGAGGTCACGCAGGCCCGCGTCGAGGCCCTCGGCGGCACCCTCCTCCCCCCCGAGCGCACCCCCCATGCCACCGCCCCCGCCGCCGCGGCCCTCGCCCGCCTCCGCGCCCTCGGCGCCGATCTGCTCCTCGTCCTCGGCGCCTCCGCCGTCGTGGACCGCCGCGACGTCACTCCCGCCGCCATCGAGGCCGCCGGCGGCGCCATCGAGCATTTCGGGATGCCCGTGGACCCGGGGAACCTCATCTGCCTCGGCCGGATCGGCGACACCCCCGCCCTCGTCCTCCCGGGCTGCGCCCGCTCCCCGAAGGTCAACGGCTTCGACTGGGTGCTGCAACGCCTCTTCGCCGGCATCCCCGTCACCGCCCGCGACATCACCCGCATGGGCGTCGGCGGCCTGCTGAAGGAGATCGAGACCCGCCCCCTCCCCCGCCACGACGCCCCGGCGGGCACCCGCACCCGCCGCCCGAAGTCGGTCGCCGCCATCATCCTCGCCGCCGGCCGCTCCTCCCGCATGGGCGACCGCAACAAGCTCCTCATCCCGACCGCCGACGGCACGCCCATGGTCGCCCGGGTCGCGGACGCCGCCCTCGCCTCCCGCGCCGACCCGGTCCTCGTCGTCACCGGCCACGACCGCTCCCGCGTCGAGGCCGCCCTCGCCCCCCGCCCCCTGCGCCTCGTCCACGCGCCCGACTACGCGGATGGCCTCTCCGCCTCCCTCAAGGCCGGCCTCGCCGCCCTGCCCGAGGCGGCCGACGGCGTCCTCATCCTCCTCGGCGACATGCCCCTGATCACCGCCGACACCCTCGACCGCCTCATCGCCGCCTTCGACCCGGAGGAGGGCCGCGCCATCATCGTCCCGACCCACCGCGGCACCCCCGGCAACCCCCTCCTCCTCGCCCGGGAGTTCCTGCCGGAGATGCTCGCCGTCACCGGCGATGCTGGCGCCCGCGGCAGCGTCGCCCGCCACCCTGACCGCGTGGCGACCGTCGAGATCGGCGACGACGCGATCCTCCGCGACTTCGACACCCCCGACACGCTCGCCGGCCTGATCCCCGCCCCCGCCGGGGCCTGACCTATCGCAGCGTCGCCTCGACCCACTCCGCCACCGCGAGCGTCGCCGCGTCCGCCCCCACCGCGCCGATGATCTGCACGCCGATCGGCATCCCGTTCGGCCCGAAATCCGCCGGCACCGTCACGCAGGGCGCGTGCAGCGCCGTCCACAGCAGGTTGCAGGCCGGGTCGCCCGTGGAATCGAGTCCCACCGGCGCCTCCCCCGGCGCGCTCGCCGTCAGGATCACGTCGAGATCGGCCATCACGCCGGAGAAGGCGTCCCGCGCCGTCGCCAGCGTCCCGCGCGCCGTCGGCAGCGCGTCCTCCGGCAGTCCGGCCGCCCAGGCCGCCCGTTCCATCAGATGTTCGGAGAGCCGGTCCGGCGCCGTCGCGCGTTCCCAGGCCAGGGCGTGCCGGGTTTCCGCCTGCATCACCACGGGATGCGCCCCCACCGCCACCAGAACCGCCGGCGGCAGCGACACGACGGTCAGGTGCGCCCCCACCCGCGCCAGCCGCGCCGCCGCCGCCTCCAGCACCGCGATCACCGCCGGCTCCAGCTCCCCCCGCGCCGGCGACCCGACCACCCCCACCCGCGGCGGCCCGCGCCGCTCTCCCAGCCCCCGCGTCAGGTCCACCCCCGCCGCCGTTCCGGCCAGCAGCGCGCACCCGAACACGTCCCGCGCCATCGTCCCGACCGTGTCGAGCGTCTCGCTCATCACCCGCATCCCGCCGCGATGGATGAGGCCGAAGCTCGGCTTGAACCCCGCCACCCCGCAGAACGCCGCCGGCCGGATGACGGACCCGGCGGTCTGCGTCCCGAAGGCCAGGGGGAAGAACCCCGCCGCCACCCCCGCCGCCGACCCCTGCGACGATCCCCCCGGCGTCCGCGCGGGGTCGTGCGGGTTCGTGGTCGGCCCCGCCCGGCGGGTCGCGAACTCCGTCGTGACCGTCTTGCCCGCGACGACGCCACCGGCGGCGCGGGCCATCGCGACGGCGGCCGAGTCCGCGCGCGGGACGTGACCGTCCCAGATCGGCGAACCGTAGCCCGCCGGCAGCCCGCCGACGTCCAGCACGTCCTTCACCCCGATGGGCAGCCCCGCCAGTACCGTGTCGCCCGCCGCGGACGCCGCCGCGCGGCGCCACCCATCGGCGTCGAGGACCGTGAAGGCATGTACCTTTCCCTCGCGCGTCCCGACCCGATCGAGGCATGCCTCCGCCACCGCGGCGGGCGTCACCCGTCCCGCCCGGAGGGCGGCGTGCAGGTCGCGGGCGGGACGGTCGGCGAGGTCGATCATCCCGCGATGCCGACCCACCCGCGGCCCCCGCGTCAAGCCCTGACCTTCGCGCGGCCTTCCCCATCTTGTCGGCGTGACGCCCCTCGCCGCCCACGCCATCCCGCACGCCCCGGCCGAGACGCCGCCGGTGGCCGCGCGCGCCCTCCTCATGGCCTGGGACACCGCGCGCGCCGCGGCCGTGGCGCGCGTGGAAGGCCCCGCCCGCCGTCTGATCTTCCATCCCGCCCCAGGCGGGCCCCCGGTGGACCTCATCCTCGCCGACCGCGACGCGCGCTGCTGGGCGGAGGCGCTCGACCGCCGCGTCGGCCTCGGCACCCCCGCCGGCACCGCCCTCCTCCTCCGCCTCCTCGCGCTGCTGGACCTCATGGGACGCGCGCCCTGGGCCCGCGGGCTGTTCGACATCGCCCACGACGGCACGACCCTGCACCCGACCCTGCTGCGCGCGGCGGCCACCCACCCCCTGGACGACGCCGCCCGCTTCGATGAAGAGGAGATGCGGCGCCGCCTCGCCCCCCATGGCGCAACGGCGGACGGCGCCGCGGCGGGCGGCCCCCTGCCCCGCCGCCCGGACCCGAACGGAGCCCTGCCCCGATGAACGCCCACCTGACGGCCCCGCTCGCGGCCCTCACCCTCCTCGCCGCCTGCTCCGGCCCGACCCCCTCCACCTCCCTCGGCGCCGCCGCCCGCGGCACCGATGCCACCACGGTCGCCTGCCGCGCCGAGGCCGAGCGCGTGGTCCGCTACCGGGACCGCGGCCAGCTGATGCGCGCCGACGAGTACAACGCCCGCGTCGGCACCACGAGCTACCTCGGCCCCCAGGTCATCACCGACTCCATCGCGCAGGTCTATGATCGCGACCGGTTCGCCG
>CAXVWQ010000479.1:0-2804 GCA_964263755.1 Roseomonas sp.
GCAGCGGCTCCATCACCCTCGCCTCGGCCGACCCCTTCGCCGCGCCTCGCATCCGCCAGAACTTCCTCTCCACCGATCGCGACCGCGCCCGGATGCGCCACGGCCTCCGCCTCATCCGTCAGGCGATGTCGCAGCCCGTCATGGCGCCTTTCCACGCCGGGGATCTCGCGCCCACCGACGACACGGACGCCGCCCTCGACGCCTACATCCGCGCCACCGCCATCACCGTCCACCACCCGATGGGCACCTGCGCCATGGGCGAGGTCGTGACGCCGGACCTCCGCGTGCGCGGCATCGAGGGGCTGCGGGTGGTGGACGCCTCGGTCTTCCCCGTCACCATCTCCGGCAACATCAACGCGACCGTCATCATGGTGGCGGAGCGCGCCGCCGACCTCATCCTCGCCCGCACCCCTGCCGCGGCCGAACCCGCGATGGCGTGACCACGCCGGCCTTGCCCGGCGATTTGGTCGGGCATACGGTCGGCGATCGGTCGGACGCCCCACCCCCAGGAGGCCGCATGGACACCCACCTCCCCCTCACCCCGGACACCAACCGGGAGACGGCCCTCAAGGGCCTCTACGAGGACCTCGCCCGCCACCACCTCTTCCCCTTCTGGGCGACCTCGAAGGACACGGACCACGACGAGATCCGGCAACTCATGGCGACGCGGAAGGCCGTCCCCTTCCTCTGGTCCTACGCGGACGACATAGAGCCGATCCTGCGCCGCTCCGCCGAACTCGTCTCCACCGCGGATTCCGACCGGCGCTCCCTCATCCTCGTCAACCCCGGCCTCGCCCCGCAGCGCGCCTCGGTGTCCACGATGTACACCGCCTACCGGCTGAACGACCCGAACGAGATCATGCCCCCCCACAAGCACACGCCGAGCGCGATCCGCTTCGGCCTGACGGGGGCGGGCAACTTCACGGGGGTGGAGGGCGAGGACATCGTTTTCGGTCCCGGCGACATGGTGCTGACGCCCATCGACACCTGGCACAACCACGGCACCGTCGGCGACGAGCCCGCGGTGAACCTCTCCGTCCTCGATCTGCCACTGGTGGAGACGCTCAACGCCATCGCCTTCGACCACCACTACGTCGAGGACGACGCGGTGAAGAAGAGGCAATCCGCCCGCTTCCCGGAGGACTATTCCAACCGCATCTACGGCACCGGCGGCATGAAGCCGCGCTTCGTGAACCACGTCCGCGGCGCCGGGCATTCCTCCCCGATGTACGTCTACCGGTGGGACGCGATGCAGGGCGTGCTGGACCGCCACGCCCACTGGGACGGCGACCCGCACGAGGCGATCATGGTGGAATACGTGGACCCGACCACCGGCGGCCCCGTGTTCAAGACGATCACCTTCTTCGCCCAGATGCTCCGCCCCGGGGAGCGCACCCTGCCGCTGCGCCAGACCGCATCGCTGCTCGTCGCGCCGTTCAAGGGCGCGGGCCATTCCATCGTGGACGGCAAGCGGATGGACTGGCGGCAGTTCGATACGATGGCCGTCCCCGGCGGCTCCTGGTGCGAGCACGTCAACGGCTCCGACACCGAACCCGCGATCCTGTTCGTCGCGAGCGACGAGCCGGCCCAGAAGGCGTTCTCCCTGTATCGCAAGTGGGGCCGCGACGGGAACGGCGAGGTCGCGCGGCTTGCCTGACCACGACCGCTCCGCGCTGAGCGGATCACGGAACGTCTTGCTCCTCTCCTGCCTGGACATCCCGGGCGGGGGACAGGTGTGGATGGACGGCACCACCCTCTACGTCGCGCACATGCGCCCGCCGCACGGCACGACGATCGTGGACGTGGCGGACCCGCGGAACCCGCGAGTCCTCCACCACATGCCGATCCCCGAGGGCTGGCATTCCCACAAGGTCCGCGTCGCGAACGGCCTGATGCTGACGAACCACGAGCGCTTCGGCGGCGGCAACGACGATTTCGGCGGCGGCATCGCCGTCCACGACGTGCGCGACCCGTCGAACCCGCGCCCGATCACGAAGATCAGGATGCCCGGCAAGGGCGCGCACCGCTTCACCTTCGACGGCACGCTCCTCTACACCTCCGCGACCGATGCCGGCTTCACCGGCGCCTTTCCCGCGATCTACGACCTGTCGGAACCCGCGAACCCGCGCGAGGTCATGCGCTGGTGGATCCCCGGCCAGCACGCCGCGGCCGACGAGCGCGACGACATGCCGGAGGGCTGGCCCACCGCGCGCTGCCACCACCCCATGCGGCTCGGCGACCGACTCCACGTCTCCTACTGGCACCACGGGATGTGGACGCTCGACATCTCCGACATGGCGCACCCGCGCCCCGTCGCGCACGTCAACACCTCCCCCGCCTTCCCCCACCCCACTCACACCGCGATGCCCGTCCCGTATCCGGTGAAGGGCCGCAACATCCTCATCGTAGCGGACGAGGACGTGGCGAAGCTCTATCCCGCCGCCCCCGCCTTCCTCTGGTTCTACGACGTCACCGACGAGACCAACCCCACCCCCATCTCCACCTTCCAGGTCCCAGGCCTCGACCCCAACGGCGCCCCGCAGCCCGCGATGACCGGCTGCCACCAGCCCTCCGAGGTCTTCCGTGGCACGGTCCTGCCCTGCGCCTGGTTCGCCGCGGGCCTCCGCATCGTCGATTTCGCCGACCCCTTCGCCCCGAAGGAAGTCGGCCACTACGTCCCCGACCCCGCCCCCGGCGCCGACCGCGCCTCCTCCAACGACGTCACGCTCGACGACCGCGGGCTGATCTATCTCGTGGACCGCGTGGCGGGCGTGCACATCCTCGAATCCCCCCTCATCCGTTGA
>CAXVWQ010000480.1:0-2970 GCA_964263755.1 Roseomonas sp.
TCGCCCCCGCGCACGACCCGGTCGCGCTGGCGGAGGCCCTGGCGGAGGCGCTGGCCGGCGGCGACGCCGTCCGGGCCCGCGCCGCCGCGGCGCGACGCCTCGCCGAGGCGTGGCCGGCCGGGGCGATGGCGGACCGGTGGCTGACCCTCCTGCGCACCCTCCCGGCCAAGGTGCCCGGCCACGCCGCGGTGCCCCACTGATCGACGCCGGTTGGCGCGCCCCCCGTGCGATGGGATGATGCCCTGCCGGATGTCCTTCGACCTCCCCTCCCCCACCCACGCCGTGGCCGGCACGTCCGATGCCGACATCGCCGTGGTGATCCCCGCCTACCGGCAGCCCGGGCTGTTGCCGGAAGCCGTCGAATCGGTCCTCGTGCAGCGGGGCGACCGTCGCGTCGTCGCCGTCGTCGTGGACGATGGCTGCCCCATGCCGGAGACGCGGGAGGCCGGCCTGCGGCTGGCACGGCAGGCCCCGGGCCGGGTCTTCGTGCTGCGGCGATCCAACGGCGGCCTGTCCGCCGCACGCAACACGGGCGTCGCCTTCGCCCTCGCGGCGTGGCCGGGGTGCCGGGGGGTGTTCTTCCTCGACGCCGACAACCGCCTGGGCCCGCGGCTGATCGAGCGGGCCGCGGACGCCCTCGGCGCCGCGCCGCCGCGCACCGGCTGGGTGGTGCCGGACTCCGACGGCTTCGGCGACCGGGCGAACTTCTCCATCGCCGGCGACCACTCCGTCTTCCTGCACCTCCTGGAGAACGGCCACGACGCCGGCGCCCTCGTCTCCCGCGCCGTGTTCGAGGCCGGGCTGCGCTTCGACGAGACCCTTCGCGACGGCTTCGAGGACTGGGACTTCTGGCTCCGCTGCGCCGCGGCCGGCTTCAGGGGGCGCCACGTTCCGGATGCGGGCTTCCTCTACCGCCGCCGCGCGGGGGGGATGCGACGCGCCGCGGAATCGCGGCGCGCCGGCCTGCTGGACGGGCTGCGCCGCCGCCACGCCGCGCTGCTCCGCCCCCGCGGGCTGCTGGCCCTGGAGGCGGCGGAGGTGCCGCGCTTCCTCCTGTTCCGCGTCGGCGCCGACGAGGTGGGGCTGGTGGTGGATCCCTTGCGCCCGCGCCACCCGCCGGAGGGACGGGAGCAGGTCCGGCGCCGGATCGTCGAGGCCGCACGGCGGCCGGCGGCGGTCCACGTGTCGCCGGTTGCGGTCTTCGCGTCGGACGCCGCTCTCGGCGCCCTGTTCCGCGCCCGGGCGCTGCACACGGCCTTCCACGCGGCGTCGCGCGCCCTGCGACGCGCGGACACCGTGACCGTGCATCTCCTGGGCTCGGCCGATGACGGGTTGGCGCTGCGGCGCGGTGAGGGGATCGGACCGCCCGCCCTCGTCTTCGACCGGACGGACCGCCTCGGAGCCACCTCCGGGGCCCGCGAGGCCCTGACCCTGGCCCTGCCCGCTTCCGCGGCACCCCCGCCCCTCCCCGACATCCTCGCGGATCGCGCCGCGGAGGCGGCGGCGCTCGCCGAGGCCGCGGCGACGCGCCGGCCTGATGCCGGACCCTGGCGCGACGACTGGCGCCGCCCGCGGTCCCGCGCGGCCGATGGATACGGAGAACTGCTGGGCACGGGCGCCCCCTTCCCCTGGCTCGGGGACGCCGCGGGCCGGGACATCGCCCTCGTCGCGCCGATCTTCGCGATGGGGGGCGTGGAACGCGTCCTCCTCCGCTACGCCGAAGGCCTCCGGGCGCGGGGCTGGCGGCCCCACCTCGTCCTCACCGGCGCCGACGCCGCGGCCCTGCCGCCCGCGGCGCTCGCGGCCTTCGAGACCGTCTCCTTCCCGCCCGCGCCGGGCCTGGAGGGCCCCGATCCGGAAACCGACTACCTCGGCGCGGCCTGGCCCGCCGCCATCCCCGCGAACGGGCCTCCCGGGGCGGAGGCCCGCGACCTCCTCGGCGTGCTGGCACCGATGCACGCGGTGCTCGTGACCCATTCCCTCGCCGGCCATGCGGTGGCGGGCGCCCTGCGCGACCTCGGGGTGGCGACCTGGGCCGGGCTGCACGTGGCCGAACGGACCGTCGACGGCCTCCCGAACGGCAACCCGCACGCCCTCCTCGCGCACGAAGGATCGTATGACGGCATCGTCGCGGTGTCCGGGGCGATGCGCGACGCGCTCGTGGGGGCCGGCGTGCCGACATCCAAGGTCGTGGTCGTCCCGAACGGGCCCGGCTATCCCGCCGGGGCGGGGGCGGCGGATCGGGCGCTGGGAGACCGGCGGGCGCGGGGCGGCACCGGACCGCTGCGGGCGCTGTTCCTCGGCCGGCTGGACGCGCAGAAGGGACTGGACCGCCTGCGGGACGCCATCGCACTGACGGCGGGACCGGTGACGTGGCGCGTGGTCGGCCGCGCGGTGCTGGGCGCGCCCCCGGACGATCTCGGGCCGACCGCCGAGCCGCCGCCGGCGGACGAGGCGGGGCTGGACTCGCTCTACGCCTGGGCGGACCTGCTCGTCCTGCCGTCCCGTTACGAGGGCTCCCCCCTGACGGTGTTCGAGGCGGCGCGGATGGGCGTGCCCGCCGTCGCGACCCGCACCGGCGCGATGGAGGAGGTGGTGGAGGACGGCGTGGACGGGATCCTCATCCCCGACGGCCCGGACGCGGCGGTCGCCTCGGCGACGGCGGACGCCGTCCTCGCCCTGGCCGGGGACCGGGCGCGGCTGGTGACGATGGGAGAGGCCGCCTTCGCGCGGGCGGCCGCCCGCCCGGGGTGGGAGGCGCGGATGGCGACGTGGCTGGACGCGCTCGACGGCGCGCGGGGCGGGAGGGCGACGACGTGACGTTCAGGGCCGATGCCGCGTCCCTCCCCGCGCTCGCGGGCGGACGGGCCTGCGTGGTGGTGGCGGAGGGCCTCTCCCAAGCCGCCGCGCTGGCCGGGCCGGAGGTGGATGCCTGGGTGGCGGCCGTCCGGGGCGGCGTGGTGCTGCTGC
>CAXVWQ010000481.1:0-3458 GCA_964263755.1 Roseomonas sp.
ATGGCGAAGGCCGTGCCGCTGGGGCGGCTGGGGACGGCGGAGGAGTTCGCCAACGTCGCGTGCTTCCTCGCCTCCGACCTCGCGGGTTACGTGACGGGGACGGCGATCAACGTGGACGGGAACATGTCGCCCGTGACCTAGGAGCGCGGTCGGGCGAAGGCTTCCTCGACCGCCACCGCCATGTGGGCGGCGGCGGAGGTGAGGGAGCGGCTGGGCAGCGTGGCGATGCCGATCTCCCGCACCACGCGCGGCGCGGTCAGTGGCAGGCTCACCGTCGCCGCGTCGTCCGGGCAGGCGGTGGCGGGCAGCGCGGCGACGCCGGCGCCGGCCTGCACCATGCCCACCACGGTGCCGAGTTGGGTCAGTTCCATCGCGAAGGTCACGTCCACGCCCGCGGCGGCGAGGGCACGGTCCATCACGGCGCGGTTGGAGGTGTCGCGGTCGAAGCCGATGACGACGTGGCCCGCGAGGTCGGCCCAGCGGGCGCCGCGGCGGCGGGAGAGCGGGTGGCCCGCGGGGTACAGCAGGCGGAACGGGTCCTTCGCCAGGGGGCGGAAGGCGAGGCCGGTGTCGGGGCGCGGCAGGGTGGTCACGGCGAACTCGATCTCCCCGGCGCGGAGGCGGCGCGCGAGGCCGGGCGCCGTGTCGTCCCGCACCGCGATGGAGATGCCGGGATGCGCCGCCCGGAAGCGCGCGACGACCGGCGGCAGCAGCCGCACGGTGAGGGAGGCGAGGCAGCCCATCGCCACCTCCCCCCGCACGAGCGCGGTCAGGTCGCGCAGGTCGCGGAAGGTGCGGTGGACCTCCGCCTCGATGCGCTCCGCGCCGGGGAGGAGGGAACGGCCGAGCGGGGAGAGTTCGACGGTGCGGGTGGTGCGGTCGAAGAGGCGGCCGCCGACCGTCTCCTCCAGTTTCGCGATGGCTTGGCTCAGGGCGGGGCGGGAAACGCAGAGATCGTCTGCCGCGCGGCGGAAGTTCCGCGCGCGGACGACGGCGAGGAAAGCGCGGATCTCGCGAAGCGAGGGATAGTTCACGGTTGCTTACGGATGCGACCGATCATTCGAATTGTCAAAGCGCGCCGCCCCGCCCTAGCCTCCTCCCCCAACGGCGCCCCAGACCGCCACCGGAGGATCACGATGGACACCCACGTCGCACCGAAGACGCTCGCCTTCCGCTGGGAGGACCTGCCGATGGAGGACGTGCGCGAGCACGTCCGCCGCACGGGGTTCCGCGGGGAGGACGTGCTGCTGACGATGAACTGGCTCTCCCCCGGCATGACGCTCGGGATGCACAAGCACCCGTTCGAGCAGGTGGCGTGCATCCTCCAGGGCCGCATGCGCTGGACGGTGGGGGACGACACCTTCGAGGTCGGGCCGGGGTCCGTGCTGCGCGTGCCGCCGGACGTGATGCACGGCGGCGTCCCGATCGGCGACGAGGTCGTGCTGAACCTCGACATCTTCCATCCCATCCGGAAGGACTACCTGCACCTCGTGGATCATCAGGCCGCGGATTTCGGTGTGGAGCCGGTCGGGAAGGGGGGCTGACCGGAGGTGGCGCGCATGATCCGGCGTGACCTGCTGGGGGCGGGCGCCGCCCTGGCGCTGGCCCGGCCGGCGCTGGCCCAACCCGCGCTGGCGCAGGCGCGTCCGCTGCGGCTGATCGTGCCCTACCCGCCGGGCGGCCCGACCGACGCGGTGGGGCGGCTGGCGGCGCAGGAGATGGCGGCCGAACTCGGGCAGGCCGTGGTGGTGGAGAACGTCGCAGGGGCCTCCGGCACCATCGGCACGCGCGCGGTGCTGCGCGCCGAGGCGGATGCGGGCACGATGGTGCTCGGCAGTTACCAGACGCACGCGACGGCGGTCGCGATGATGAACCCGGGCTACGATCCCGTGCGGGACTTCGCGCCGGTGGCGGGGCTGGCGGACCTGCAACACGTGATGGTCGTGAAGAACGACCTGCCCGCGCGGACGGTGGCGGAGGTGGTGGCGCTGGCGAAGGCGCGGCCGGGGATGCTGAACTACGGCTCCACCGGCGCCGGGTCGTTGTCCCACCTGGGGATGGAGGCGTTCAAGCGGGCCACGGGAACCGACATCGTCCACGTGCCGTTCTCCGGATCCGCGCCGCTCGTGGTCGAACTCGTCGCGGGGCGGATCGACGTGTCCTTCGCCACCATCCCGCCCGTGCTGGGTCACCTTCGCGCCAATGCCCTGCGGCCACTGGCCATCGCCAGCGGCATCCCGGCGCCGCAACTGCCGGACCTGCCGCTGCTGCGCGACGCCGGGGTGCAGGGGTCGGAGGCGGATTCCTGGCTCGCCCTGTTCGTGCGCGCCGGGGCGCCGGCGGCGGCGGTGGAGCGGCTGACGGACGCCGCCCTCGCGGCCTTCCGCAAGGCGGCGGTGCGGGCACGGACGGTGGAACTCGGTGCCGTCGTCCACCTGCGCGACGCCGCCGAACTCGCGGCCTTCGTGCCGGCGGAGATCACGCGCTGGGGCGATGTCATCCGCGCCGGCAACCTGGGCGGGGGCTGAGTCGGATGCCGCCCGTCATTCCTGCTCTTCGCGCGTCGCTCGAACGGCCCGGGCCGCACCTGTCCACCTTCGTGCAGGTGCCGGACGCGCATCTCGTGGAAATTCTCGCGCGCACCTCGCTCGATTCGATGATCCTCGACTGCCAGCACGCGATGTTCAGCGAATCCACCATCAGCCCCTGCGTCGCCACCGCCGCCCTCGTCGGCAAGCCCGTGCTCGTGCGGCTGCCGGTCGGGGGGCACGCCTTCGGCAGCCGCGTGCTGGACCTCGGCGCGGCGGGGGTGATCTGCCCGATGGTGAACACCGTGGCCCAGGCGCGGGAACTCGTGGCGCACACGAAGTATCCGCCGGTCGGCGAGCGGTCCTGGGGGCCGCGGCGGGCGCAGCCGCTCTCGGGGCTGTCGGGCGCGGCCTACCTGCACGGCGCCAACGACCTCCTCGTCACCTTCGCGATGATCGAGACCCGTCAGGGGCTGGACGACCTCGACGCCATCCTTGCCGTCCCCGGCCTCGACGGGGCCTTCGTCGGGCCGATGGACCTCTCCGTCTCGCTCAGCGACGGGGCGCGGCTCGGCGCGGGCGACGCCGCGGTGATGGAGGCCATCGCGCGCGTCGGCGCCGCCGCGGCGAAGGCGGGGAAGCTCGCAGGCATCTTCGCGCTGGATGGCGGGGAGGCCCGCCGCTACGCCGCCCTGGGCTACGGCTTCGTCGCCCTGGCGCAGGACGCGATGTTCCTCGCGGCCGGCGCCGAGGCGGCCTGCGCCGCGGCCCGGACGGCCGCGTGACCCGCCCCGTCATCATCACCGCCGCCGTCACGGGCGGGAGCGTGTCGGCGCTGGCCGAACACCCGGCGATCCCGCGCACGCCGGAGGAGATCTGCGCCGCCTGCCTCGAATCCGCCACGGCGGGCGCGGCGATCGTCCACGTCCA
>CAXVWQ010000482.1:0-3702 GCA_964263755.1 Roseomonas sp.
CGAGGCCGGGCTTGGACAGGCCGATCAGCGGCGTGCCGATGGACTGGTGCGCGCCGCCTTCGGGCGCGAGCGTGATGCCGGACGGCGTGGCCACCACCATGAAACGCGCGTCCCCGTACAGCGCGTAGTTCAGCGCATCCAGGCCGCGCTCGATGAACGGGTCGTAGAGCGTCCCCACCGGCAGCAGCCGTTCCCCGAAGGTGGCGTGCGACAGGCCGAGGGCGGACAGGGCGGTGAACAGGTTCATCTCGGCGATGCCGAGTTCCAGGTGCTGGCCATCCGGCGAGAAGGTCCAGTTGAAGGTGGACGGGATGCGCTCGGCGCGAAACAGGTCGGCCATCGCCTCCTTCGCGAACAGCCCGCGGCGGTTCACCCAGGCGCCGAGGTTGGTGGAGACGGTGACGTCGGGGGACGCCGTGACGACCCGGCGGGCGAAGGCGTCGTCGCGCTTGGCGATCTCGTGCATCACCATGCCGAAGGCGGCCTGGGTGGAGACCTCGCCCTTCGCGGGGATGGCGAGGGAAGGAGGTACGGGAATGGCGGGCGGGCGCGGCGGCGCCGGGTCGCGGCGGAGCAGGGGGGCGTCGGCGATGAGGCGGCGGAGGTCCGCCTCGGGCACGTCCAGCCCCTCGAACGGCTCCCACTCGTGGCCCTCGCGGACCTTCATCGCGGCGCGGAAGCCATCCATCTGCGCGGGGGTCAGCAGCCCCGCGTGGTTGTCCTTGTGGCCCGCCAGCGGCAGGCCGTGGCCCTTGATGGTGTAGGCGATGAAGCACACGGGTCGGTCATGGGCGCGGGCCGTCTCGAAGGCGTCCAGCAGCATCGGCAGGTCGTGGCCGCCGAGGTTGCCCATGAGTTCGGCCAGTTCGTCGTCGGAACGGCGTGCCAGCAGCGCGGAGACCTCGCCCTGGTCGCCGAGGTCATCCATCAGGCGCCGCCGCCACGCCGCGCCGCCCTGGAAGGTCAAGGCGGAATAGAGCGGGTTAGGGCACGCCTCGATCCATTCCCGCAGCCGTTCGCCGCCGGCTTCCGCGAAGGCGGCGCGTTGCAGGGTGCCGTGGCGCAGCACGACCACGTCCCAGCCGAAGTTGCGGAACATCGCCTCGAACTTCGACCACAGCCCCTCGCGCACCACGGCGTCGAGGCTCTGGCGGTTGTAGTCCACGACCCACCAGGTGTTGCGGAGGCCGTGCTTCCAGCCCTCCATCAGCGCCTCGAAGATATTTCCTTCATCCATCTCGGCGTCGCCGAGGAGGGCGATCATCCGCCCCTCCGGTCCGTCCCCGCCCCAGCCCTTGGCCCGCAGGTAGTCCTGGGTCAGCGCGGAGAAGAGCGTCTGCGCCACGCCCATCCCGACCGAACCGGTGGAGAAGTCCACCCCGTCCGTGTCCTTCGTGCGGGACGGGTAGGATTGCGCGCCGCCGAACCCGCGGAAGTTCGCCAGTTTCTCGCGGGTCTGACGGCCCAGGAGATACTGGATGGCGTGGAACACCGGGGAGGCGTGCGGCTTCACCGCCACCCGGTCCTCCGGCCGCAGCACCTTGAGGTAGAGGGCCGTCAGGATCGTCGCCATGGAGGCGGAGGACGCCTGGTGCCCGCCGACCTTCAACCCGTCCGCGCCCGGGCGCACGTGGTTCGCGTGGTGGATCATCCACGTCGCGAGCCAGAGCACCTTGCGCTCCAGCGCCGCGAGGGGGGTGAGCCGCCGGTCGGCCATCCTCACATCGCCCCGATCTGGGCCGCATCCGGCGCGGGCAGTCCCATGTCGGGCGTCCCCTCCGGCGCGTAGTCGCCGGCCTGGATGCCGCGCAGCAGGTCGGTGAAGGACGCACCCCCTTCCTTCGCCGCGTACACCTGACGCGGGTCGAAGAACTCGCCGATCGGGTTGGCGGCGAAGACCGGGGAGGTCCGCATGTAGTCGGTGGACTTCTCCCAATCCCCGAAATTGTCGCTCTGCAGCTCCACGAAGTTGCTCTCGGGGTCGCGGTAGTAGAGCGAGATCGTCAGCCCGTGGTCGAGGCAGAAGGCCGGCTCGATCCCGATGCCGCGCAGCCGGGCGTAGGAGGCCATGAGGTCGTCGAAGCTCGCGTATTCGAACGCCGAGTGGTGCATCCCTATATGGTGCGACTTCGCCTCGTCGTCCCGCAGCCCGGGGGCCGAGAGGAAGGCGATGCGGTGGTTCGCCGCATCGACCGTCGTCCAGGCGTTGCCGGCGTCGCGGAAGTTCACGCGCGCGCCCACCACGTCGCCGTACCACTTCACCATCTCGTCCAGCCGCCGCGTCTTGAAGGTGACGTGGTGGAAGGCGGGCCTGATCATGTCCATGTCGTTCCCTCTCTTGTCGTGCCGGCTCACTCGCCCGTCGGCTCACTCGCCCGTCGGCTCACTCGATGGAGGCGCCGACCTCCCGGATCAACGCACGATACACCGCGCGGTCCTCCGCGAGCGAGGCCGCGAACTCGGCCGGCGCGCTCGCGGCCGTCTCGGCGCCGAAGTCCCGCCGCAAGCGGGCGCGCAGGTCCGGGGCGGCCAGTGCCCCCTTCACGTCCTCGGCGATGCGCGCGACGAGGGGGCGGGGCATGGCGGACGGACCCATGAGGCCGAACCAGCCGCGGGAGGTGAAGCCCGGGATGCTCTCGGCCGCGGTCGGCACCCCCTCCAGCCCGGCGAAGCGTTCGGGGGAGGTGATGGCGAGCGCCTTGAGGCCGCCGGCGCGGAGTTGCGGCGTGATCACCGGGGTGCCGTCGATCAGCAGGTCCACGCGGCCGGCGATCGTGTCCTGCACCGCACCCGCCATGGTGGTGTAGGGGACGTTGACGAGCGGGACGCCGAGCGCGGCCTTGATCCGTTCGCCGACGAAGCGCGGCAGCCCGGTGGCGCTGAGGGTGGCGAAGGTCAGCCCCTCCGGCCGTCCGCGCGCGTAGTCCCGCAGCCCGCCGAGCGTGTCCGCCGGCAGTGCCGCGCGGCTGGCGACCATGAAGGGCGTGCGGATCAGGAGCGAGATGGGGGCGAAGTCGGCCTCCACGTTGAACGGCACGTCCCGCATCAGCCCGTCGTTCAGCAGGATGAGGGAGGCGTGCGCGAACAGCAGCGTGTGGCCGTCCGGCTCCGCCTGCGCCACCGCCTGGGCCGCGAGGTTGCCGGAGGCGGCCCCCCGGTTGTCCACCACCACCGGCTGGCGCCAGACCGTGGAAAGCCGTTCCGCGAGGATGCGGGCGATGACGTCCGGGGCGCCGCCGGCGGGGATGCCGACGAGCAGCCGGACCGGCCGCGTCGGGAAGGCCGGGTCCTGCGCCCGGGCGGCGGGCGCCCCCCATGCGGCGAGCGCCGCGGTGCCGCCCGCGATCAGGTGCCGTCGTTGCAGCATGTCGTTCCCTCCCATTCGTCGTGGCGCGCCGGTTCAGGCAGGCGCGGGTGCGATCTCTCGCACTTGCGTCGCGTGGGCCGCGGCGCCGCCGCGGGCGTGATCCAGGATGGCCCCCGCGTCGTCCGCGGCATCGCCGCGCCAGGCAACATGTTGGTCCGGGCGGATGAGCGCCAGCCGCGCGCCGCCGCGGCGCGGGCGAAGGGATCGCCCTCCGCCGCGTCGCCCGCCGTGACGAGCAGCGTGAAGCCCCCACCGAAATGGTCGTAGAGCGAGGAGCCGTCGGCGAGCCACAGGTGCGGCGCGCGGCATCCCGGTCGCGCGGAGGGGAGGTACAC
>CAXVWQ010000483.1:0-4531 GCA_964263755.1 Roseomonas sp.
CAGCACCACCACCGGCGAGTTGTAGAAGATGCCGAGGCCCTTGACGTTCCGCGCCTCCAGCAGCCCCAGCGCCCGGGCGCGCACGGCGGGGTCGGTGATGACCTTCTGCAGGTGCTCCGGGGAGCGGAACAGGCCGGGGGCGTCGAAGACCTGCATCCGCGGGTCCGCCGGCACCATGAAGGAGGTCGGCGTGACGAAGGATTCGATGGTGCCGAGGAGGAGGCCCTCCACCATGCGCGGGATCGCGCCGAGCTGGCTCGCGGGGTAGATCTCGGGGGTGATGCGGTCGGCGAGGCGGGCCTTCATCGCCGCCTCGAAGCGCCGCAGCCATTCGTGCTGCACGTCGTTCACGGTGGCGCTCGCCATCTTCAGGGTGGCGGGTGCCGTCGCGGTCTGGGCGGAGGCGATGCCGGGCAGCGCGCCGGCGGCCAGGGCCGCGAAGCCGGCGCGGCGGGTGATGCGGGTCATGGGACGCCTCCTGATCATCAGAGGAAGAACAACGAGAGCGCGGGCACGTAGGTGATGACGGCCAGCGCCGCGACCTGCACCGCGATGAACGGCAGCACGCCGCGGTACAGGTCGGCGGTCGGCACCCCGAACAGCGACTGCATCACGAACAGGTTGAGGCCGAAGGGCGGGGTGAACATGCCGATGGAGAGGTTCACCGTCATCACGATGCCGAAGTGGATCGGGTCGATCCCGACGTGCTTCACGATGGGCATGAGCATCGGCGTCAGCACGAGGATGGCGGAGGTGGGGTCGATGAAGCAGCCGGCGATCAGCAGGACGACGTTGATCACCAGCAGCACCTGCCACGCCGAGAGATCGAGCGCGGCGATCCAGGCGACGAGGCGCTGCGGCGTGCCGCTCGTCGTCAGCATCCAGGCGAAGACGCCCGCGGCGGCGACGATGACCATGATCTGGGCGGTGAGCACCATCGCGTCCGCCGCGTAGCCCAGCAGGGCGCGCGGGCCGATGTCGCGGTAGACGAGGGTGGAGACGACGGCGGCGTAGACGCAGGCGATCCCCGCGGCCTCGGTCGGCGAGAACACACCGCCGTAGATGCCGACGAAGACGATGGCGGGCATCCCGAGGGCGAGGAGCGAGCGCACGAGCGCCACGCCGACGGCGGCGAGGGAGAACGGCACCGCGCCCCCCATGCGCGCGACCGTGGCGTGGACCACGATGAACAGCGCCATGAAGGCCGCGAGGGTGAGGCCCGGCAGCACCCCGGCCACGAACAACTTGGCGACCGAGACCTCCGCCACCACGCCGAACAGGATCATCGCGATGGAGGGCGGGATCACCACGTCGATGCCGGCGGACGCCGCGATGACGCCGGTGGCGAAGGGGCGCGAATACCCGGCTTTCAGCAGCGGGTCGTAGAGGATGCGGCCCACCGTCGCGGTCGCGGCGGCGGAGGAGCCGGAGATGGCGCCGACGATGGTGGAGGTGCCGACGGTGGCGAGCGCCAGCGAGCCGGGCAGCCGGCCCACGACCGCGACGACGAGATCGACGATCCGGCGGGCGATGCCGCCCTGCGTCATCACCTCGCCCGCGAAGAGGAAGAAGGGGATGGAAAGGAGGGCGAAGGAATCCACGCCGCCGAACATCGCCTGGTGCAGCACGGTGGCCGGCACGTCCGCCACGAACACGGCGTAGCCCGCGGCGGCGGCGAGGAGGACGAGGAAGACCGGAAACCCCGCCAGCAGCATGGCCAGCGGCGCGAAGGCCAGCGCCGCGGTCACCCGGGGGCGTCCCGCAGGACGGGGATGTCCTCGCGCGGTGCCTCCGCCCGGCGCGCGCCGCCGACGAGGCGCAACAGCGCCGCGGCGATCATCAGCCCGAAGCCCACGGGGATGGCGGCGTGGACCCAAGCCATCGGGATGCCGGCGGACATGCTCGTGAGCCCGATCATCCCGATCACCTCGATGTATTCGAGGGAGTGCCACGCGACGAAGCCCAGCACCGCGATCAGGGCGACCGATGCCGCGCCCTCCGCCACCCGGCGCGTCCGCGGGGGCAGCAGCGCCAGGACGAGGTCCATCGTCAGGTGCGACCCCCGCAGCGTCACCACCGCGGCGCCGAGGAACACGCCCCAGACCATCGCGAAGGTCATGATCTCGTCCGCCGCGGGAACCGGCCGCGAGAACACGTAGCGCCCGGCGACGTTCGCCACGTTCAGCGCCACGATGAACAGCATGATCGCGCCGAGCAGGGCGACCAGCCCCCGTTCCACCGCCCGCGCCACCCGCGGCACGCCGCGCCGTCCGTCGGTCGCGGGGTCCACCCTCAGGCCGCCGTGAGGCCGGAGGACAGGCCGGGCGACAGCCGTTCCAGCACCCGGCGCTGCACCGCCAGCATGTGCGCGCGCATCGCCGCCTCCGCGCCGTCGGCATCCCGCGCCGCGATCGCCGCGGCCACCGCGCGGTGCTCCGCGTCCCGCCGCCGAAGTGCCACCGGGCAGGATCCGGACGCGATGGACACGCGCACGTCGCGCCCCACCCGCCGGATGCGGGCGTAGAGTTCGGCCGCCAGCCCGTTCCGCGCGGCCGAGGCGACCGCGAGGTGGAACGCGAGATCGGCCGCCCCCGGCGCCGCATCCCCCGTCGTCGCCGCCCGCGTGATCCGTGCGACCTCCACCGGCGAGGCCCGCACCGCTGCCAGCCGGGCCAGGGCCGGTTCCAGCGCCAGCCGCAGTTCCGCCACCTCCGCCGGGTTGGTCAGCGCGACGAGGTCGTCCGCCCCGCCGCCCGCCGCCCGACGCCCCGGCCGCGCCCGCCCGATCCCGCCCTCCGCCCGCAGCACGTCGAGCGCCGCCCGCAGCCGGTGGCGCTTCACCCCGAACGCCGCGGCCAGCGCCCGCTCGGACGGCAGCGGCTCACCCGACGCCGCGCGGGCGCGCAGCGCCTCGAGCAGACCGTCCGCGGCGGCGACCATATCCATCGCCGACCACGCTAACCAATGCCTCATCCGGTTGACAAGGTCGCCCGCGGGATGGTCGCCTGACGCGATGCCCGAAGCCGACTACGTCATCATCGGCGCCGGTTCCGCCGGCTGCACCCTCGCCCGCCGCCTGTCGGAGGGCGGCGCCACCGTGCTGGTGCTGGAGGCCGGCGGCTGGGACCGCGACCCGATGATCCACGTCCCCCTCGGCTGGGGCCGCATCCTCATGAACCGGCAGCACGACTGGGGCTACGACTGCGAGCCCGAGGATTCGATGGACGGGCGCGGGGTGGAGTGCGCCCGCGGCAAGGTGGTCGGCGGCTCCTCCTCGACCAACGCCATGGCCTACGTCCGCGGCAACCGCGCGGATTACGACGGCTGGGCCGCGAAGGGCCTGGACGGCTGGGACTACGCCTCCGTCCTCCCGTATTTCCGCCGGCAGGAAACGTGGTCCGGCCCCCCCTCCCCCTTCCGCGGCACGGACGGTCCGCTCTCCACCCAGCCGTCGGGCTACGCCGATCCCCTGGTGGACGCCTTCCTCCAGGCCGGCCCCGACGCCGGCCTGGGCCACACGGACGACTACAACGGCGCCACCCAGGACGGCTTCGCCCGCCTGCAACTCACCATCCGGAATGGCCGCCGCTGCTCCGCCGCCGTCGCCTACCTCCGCCCCGCCCTCCGCACCGGCCGGGTGAGGATCGTCGTCCGCGCCCACGCCACGCGCCTGCTGCTGGAAGGCGGCCGCTGCACCGGCGTGGAATACGCCCGCGGCCGCACCCGCCACGTCGCCCGCGCGGCGCGTGAGGTCATCCTGGCGGGCGGCGCCATCAACTCCCCGCAACTCCTCATGCTCTCCGGCATCGGCGCCCCGCACGCCCTCCGCGCCCTCGGCCTCCCGGTCCACGCCGACCTTCCCGCCGTCGGCCGCGACCTGCGGGACCACGCCTCGGCCATGGCGCTCTACGCCCGCGGCGCCCCCGGCCCCTTCCCCGCCGCGCTGCGGGCCGACCGCATCGGCCTCTCGGTCGCCCGCGCCTATCTCGGCCGCGGCGGCTTCGCGGCGGACCTGCCGGGCGGCGCCACCGCCTTCCTCCGCAGCGACCCGTCGGAGCCCGCGCCCGACATCCAGTTCCTCTTCGCCGCCGCTCCCTTCGCGGCGAAGCCCTGGCTGCGCGCCCCCTTCGCCGACGGCTTCGGCTGCCGCGCCGTCCTCCTCCACCCCGAGAGCAGCGGCGCGGTCACCCTCGCCTCGGCCGATCCGCTCGCCGCCCCGCGCATCCGCCAGAACTTCCTCTCCACCGACCGCGACCGGGCGCGGCTGCGCCACGGCCTCCGCATGGTCCGCGCCGCCGTGGCGCAGCGCGTGATGGCCCCCTTCCGCGCGACGGAGGTCGCCCCGAAGGACGACACGGACGCGGCGCTCGACGCCCACATCCGCGCCACCGCCATCACCGTCCACCACCCGATGGGCACCTGCGCCATGGGCGTGGTGGTGACGCCGGACCTCCGGGTGCGCGGCATCGTGGGGCTGCGGGTGGTGGACGCCTCGGTCTTCCCCGTCACCATCTCCGGCAACATCAACGCG
>CAXVWQ010000484.1:0-12638 GCA_964263755.1 Roseomonas sp.
GCGGCGTCCAGCCGGCCGCCGCGGGACAGGGCGAGGGACCAGCCGATCACGAGGAGAAGGACGAGCGCGCCGAGCGTCCCGATAATGGGCCAGGACAGCCCGCCCGGCGGCGGCGGGAGCCGTGCGAGGAGGGAGCCCCCGGACGGGCCGACGGGCGTTGTCGACCGCACGACGGGGCCGGGCGGGGTGGATGGGCGGCTCGTCCCGTTGCCGGCCGTCCCTCCCGTCCCGCCGCCTGGCCGACCTGATTCCGGCTGCTTTGCCATCGTGCTGAACCCCTTTTCCGTATCACGCCGGGCGGCCCGCGCCACGGGGGACCGCGGGGCGGGGCGCCACCCACCGCCGCTCAAACTGATCGTCCGCGATCCCCGGTGCAACCCGCACCGCTCGTGAACGTTTAGGGAACACGAAGGCTGAGGAACATGGGACATGGCGACGAAGAAGACGGTCCAGGAGGACCACAACCCGAAGACCGATCCGGAGCCCGGGTCGAACGCGATCAAGGATCCGTCGCAGTGGACGACGGGCGGCGAGCCGATGACCGGCGCCCAGGCCTCCTACCTCCAGACGCTGACGGAAGAGGCCGGCGAGAAGGCGGGGGACGCGGCCTATGAGGACGACCTGACGAAGGCCGAGGCCTCTCAGCGCATCGACGCGTTGCGGGACAAGACCGGCAAGGCGGCGTAGCGTCGCACGGGATTCGGGGCGGGCGGTTCGAGCCCTCTCACCCTTGCCGCCGTTCGCGGCGGCTTCGCGGATGCGGCGTGGACGGTTCGAGCCCGTTCGCGCCCACGATGTTCCCCATGGGGTGGGCATCGAGTCCCGGTGACTTTGATCTCCAGCCAAGTATGGTCCGGGGGGTGGCACGCGCCGGACTGGCCGCCCCTGTCAGGCGCCACGACCCGCCGCTACATGTGCGCGAGCCTGCGGACCCCGGCAGGCACCCCCGCCCGGATCGGTGACCCCTTGCCCGACGACCCCCACCCCATCCCGACCCCGGACCCGGCCGAGGCCGACCCGCCTCCCTATTTCCGCCTTCACCTCTTCGCTTGCACGAACCGCCGGCCGGACGGCCACCGCCGCGGCTCCTGCGCCGCGCGGGGTGGAGAGGCCCTGCGCGACTACACGAAGGCGCGGGCGAAGGAGATGGGGCTTCGCGGCATCCGGGTGAACTCGGCGGGGTGCCTCGACCGCTGCGAGTTCGGGCCCGTGCTCGTCCTCTACCCCGAGGGGGTCTGGTATCGCGCGGGGACGCGGGAGGAGGTGGACGAGATCCTCGCCGTCCACGTCCGCGACGGCGGCCGGGTGCGGCACCTCATGCTGACTGAACGGGACGTTCCGCCGCCGGGCTAGGGGCCGGGCCTTGGACACGATCTTCGCGCTCGCCACCGCGCCGGGGCGGGCGGCGGTCGCGGTGATGCGGGTGTCTGGCCCGGCGAGCCGCGGGGTCGTCGCCGCCCTCGCCGGCCCGGTTCCCGCGCCGCGCCGCGCCTCCCTCCGCCGCCTCCGCGGAGCCGGAGGCGAGGCGTTGGATGATGCGCTCGTCCTCTGGTTCCCCGGCCCACGTTCCTACACCGGCGAGGACGGCGCGGAGTTCCACCTGCACGGCGGCGCCGCGGTGATCGGATCGGTCGCGGCGGCCCTCGTCACCCTCGGCGCCCGACCGGCCGAGCCCGGGGAGTTCACCCGCCGCGCGGTGCTGCACGGCCGGATGGACCTGACCGCCGCGGAGGGCGTGCTCGACCTCATCGAGGCCGAGACGGCCGCCCAGGCACGGCAAGCCCTGCGCGTCGCCGGCGGGGCCCTCGCGGCGTTGCTGGATGGCTGGGCCGCGCGCCTGACGGGCCTGCTCGCCCGCGCCGAGGCGGCGATCGAGTTCGCCGAGGACGGCGTCGCGGAGGCGACGGAGAACGCGGCCGGCCCCGCCGACCTCGCCGCCGAGATCGCCACCCATCTCGCGGGCGACACCGGCGGCGAGAGGGTGCGGGAGGGGCTGGACGTCGCCATCCTCGGCGCCCCGAACGCCGGCAAGTCCTCCCTCCTCAACGCCCTCATCGGGCGGGAGGCCGCCATCGTCTCCGCCCGCGCCGGCACCACCCGGGACGTGGTGGAGGCCCGGATCACCCTCGCCGGCCTGCCCGCGACGATCGCCGACACGGCGGGCCTTCGCGAGACCGGGGACGAGATCGAGGTCGAAGGGGTCCGCCGCGCCCTGCACCGCGGCGAGGCGGCCGATCTCGTCCTCGCCGTCCTCGCCGCGGACGCCCCGGCGGACGATGCCACCCTCGCCGTGACGGCGCGTCGCGCCTGCATCATCGTGGCGAACAAGGCCGACCTCGCGGCCCCGCCGCCGGCCTGGGGTGCCCTCCCCGTTTCCGCCCGCACCGGCGACGGGCTCCCGGCGCTCCGCGCGAGGCTGAAGGCCGAGGCGACCGCGCTGGCCCCGACCACCGGCGGCGCCCTGCTCACCCGCCCCCGCCATCGCGCCGCGCTGCGGGACGCCGCGGGATGGCTGGAGGAGGCGGCGACCGCCCCGCTGCCCGAACTTCGCGCCGAGGCGCTTCGCGCCGCCTCCCGCGCCCTCGGCCGCCTCACCGGACGGGTGGGCGCCGAGGACGTGCTCGACGCGGTCTTCGCCGGCTTCTGCGTCGGCAAGTGACGCGCCCCGCCCCGCCGCGCTACACTGCGCCGATGCGCGACACCTTCGACGTCGTGGTGATCGGCGGCGGCCATGCCGGAACCGAGGCCGCGACCGCCGGCGCCCGTTGCGGCGCCCGCACCCTCCTCCTCACCCATCGCTGGGACCGGGTGGGGGAGATGTCCTGCAACCCGGCCATCGGCGGCGTCGGCAAGGGGCACCTCGTTCGGGAGGTGGACGCGCTGGACGGCATCATGGCCCGGGCGGCGGACGCGGCGGGCATCCACTTCAGGCTGCTCAACCGCAGCAAGGGCCCGGCGGTCCGCGGCCCGCGGGTGCAGGCGGATCGCGCCCGCTACCGCGCCGCCGTCCAGAGGCTCGTCCGGGACACCGTGAACCTGACGGTGTGGGAAGGCGCGGCGGAAGCCTTCGTGCCCGCGGCCGATGGCGGCGTCGCGGGGGTCGTCCTGGGGGACGGCACGCGGGTCACGGCCGGCGCGGTGGTCGTCACGGCGGGCACCTTCCTGCGCGGCGAGATCCATCTGGGCGCGGAACGCCACCCCGCCGGTCGCCATGGCGATCCCGCCGCGGTTGGCCTCGCCGAGGCCCTCGCCGCCCTCCGCCTCCCGATGGCCCGGCTGAAGACGGGCACGCCGCCCCGCCTCGACGGCCGCACCGTCGATTGGTCGGCCGTCGAGGCCCAGCCGGGCGACGACCCACCCGAACCGCTCTCCGTCCTCACTGACCGGATCACCAACCGACAGGTCACCTGCGGCATCACCGCCACGACACCCGCGACGCACGCCATCATCCGGGCCGACCTGCACCGCGCCCCGATCCACACCGGCCAGATCAGCGGCGCCGGGCCGCGCTACTGCCCCTCCGTCGAGGACAAGGTCCTGCGTTTCGCCGACCGGCCGCGGCATCAGGTGTTCCTCGAACCGGAAGGACTGGACGATCCGACCGTCTATCCGAACGGCATCTCGACGAGCCTGCCCCGCGACGTGCAGGACCGGGTCGTCGCGAGCATTCCCGGCCTGGAGCGCGCCGTGATCCTGCGGCACGGCTACGCCATCGAGTACGACCACCTCGACCCCCGGAGCCTGTGGCCGAGCCTGGAGGTGAAGACGGTCCCGCGCCTTTTCCTCGCGGGGCAGGTGAACGGCACCACGGGGTATGAGGAGGCCGCCGCGCAGGGGGTGCTGGCCGGGGTCAACGCCGCGCACCGGGCCTCCGGCGCCCGCGACATGCGCGTGCCGTCGCGCACCGAGGCCTACGCGGGCGTCCTCGTGGACGACCTCGTGACGGCCGGCGTCACCGAACCCTACCGGATGCTGACGGCCCGCGCCGAGCACCGCTTGCGCCTGCGCGCCGACAACGCCGATCTGCGACTGACGGAGATGGGGATCGCCTGGGGCGTCGTCGGCCCCGCCCGCGCCGCGCACCATCGGCACTTCGCCGCCGCCGTTCGGGATGCCCTCTCGCGCGCCCGGTCCGAGGTCTCCACGCCCTCGGCGCTCGCCGCCGCCGGTCTCGCCGTCAACCAGGACGGCCTGCCGCGGGACGTGCTGGAGGTCATGGGCTTGCCGGCCGCCGACGACGGCGCGCTGGACCGCGCCTTCCCCTGGCTGCGCGACCTCGCCCCGCCGGTGCGGGCGCAGCTGCGGGCGGAGGCGCTCTACGCCCCCTACCTCCACCGGCAGGCCGCGGAGTTCGCGGCGCTGGAGCGGGAGGAGCGGCTCCGCATCCCCCCGGATCTCGATTTCGGTCTGGTGGGCGGCCTCTCGACCGAGATGCGGGGACGGCTCGGCGTGGCCCGCCCCGCCACGCTCGGGGCGGCGGGCCGGGTGCCGGGCGTGACGCCGGCCGCGCTGGTCGCCCTCGCCGGCCACCTTCGCCGTCGTCACGCGTCGGCCGGGTGAGCGACCGTCGCGCCCAACCCGTTCGCCGCGGCGTCACCGCGCCGAACGTCGCCCCCGCGGCATCGCCCCCTACCCCTGTTTCACGTGAAACGGCCGCGCGGCTCGACGCCTTCGTCTCGATCCTCCTGCGCTGGAATGCCCGGATCAACCTCGTCTCCGGCTTCGACCGCGCCCTGATCCGGACGCGGCACGTGGAGGACAGCCTCCAGTTGCTTCCGCTCCTGCCGACCTCGCCCGGCGAGGCGGCCGACCTCGGCTCGGGGGGCGGCTTCCCCGGCCTCATCCTCGCCATGGCCGATGACCGCCCCTGGCATCTGATCGAATCCGACCGCCGCAAGGCCGCGTTCCTCACGGCTGCGGCGGCGGAACTGGGCCTGCCCCACGTCCGCGTCCACGCCGAACGCGTCGAAGCGGTCGCCCTCCCGCCCCTCGCCGTCCTGACCGCCCGGGCTTTCGCGCCCCTGCCCGCGCTCCTTGGCCACGCCGACCGCCTCCTCGCCCCCGACGGCGTCGCCCTCCTCCCGAAGGGCCGCACCGCGGAGGTCGAATTGACCGAAGCCGCCGGCGATTGGACAATGCATGTCGACCGCGTTCCCAGCCGCACCGCGCCGGACGCCACCATCCTCCGTCTCTCCGGAATCCGACGTGCCGGCACCTCGCCGTAGCCGATCCCCCCGCCGTATCGCCATCGCCAACCAGAAGGGAGGCGTCGGCAAGACCACGACCGCCATCAACCTCGCGACCGCCCTCGCCACGACGCGGCGCGTCCTGCTCCTCGACCTCGACCCGCAGGGCAACGCCTCGACCGGCCTCGGCATCCCGAAGGCGGAGCGCGGCGCCGGCTCCTACGCTATGCTGCTGGAGGATCGCCCCCTCGCCGATCTCCTGCGCCCCACCCGCATCCCGGGCCTCGACGTCCTTCCCACCGACAACGACCTCGCCGGCGCCGAGATCGAGCTCGTCGCCTACGAACACCGCGAGCGCCGACTGGAATCCGCGCTGAGGCGGGATGCGGAGGTGGTGTCGGGCTACGACTACGTCCTGATGGACTGCCCCCCCTCCCTCGGACTCCTCACCCTCAACGCCCTCGTCGCCGCCCAGTCCGTCCTCGTCCCGCTCCAGACCGAGTTCTTCGCGCTGGAAGGCATCTCCCAGATGACCCGCACCGTGGACCGCGTCCGCAAGGCGCTGAACCCCGGTCTGTCGCTGGACGGCATCGTCCTCACGATGTTCGACCGCCGGAACAACCTCTCGGACCTCGTCGCCCGCGACGTCCGCGCCTTCTTCAAGGACCGGGTGTTCGAGACGGTGGTCCCCCGCAACATCCGGGTCTCGGAGGCCCCGTCGCACGGCCTGCCGGTCCTCCTCTACGACGTGCGCTCCCCCGGCGCGCAGGCCTACATCAAGCTCGCGGCGGAGTTGCTGCGCCGCGACCGCGCCCGCGAAGAGGTTCCCGCATGAAGACCAAGCCCCGCGGCCTCGGCATGGGACTCTCCGCCCTGCTCGGCGACGCCCCGACGGATGACGCCCCCGCCATCCCACGCTCCCTCCCCGTGGACGCGCTGGAGCCCGGTCCCTACCAGGCCCGCGGCCCGATGGACCCGGAGATGCTGACCGAGCTCGCCGCCTCCATTCGCGAGCACGGCGTCCTCCAGCCCATCCTCGTCCGCCCCCGTCCGGACCACCCCGGCACCTACCAGATCATCGGTGGCGAGCGCCGCTGGCGGGCCGCGCAGGAGGCGCGTCTGCACGAGGTGCCCGTCCTCGTGCGGGAGTTCGACGACCGCACCGCCATGGCCGCCGGCCTCGTCGAGAACCTGCAGCGGGAAGACCTGAACGCCCTGGAGGAGGCCGAGGGCTACCGTCGCCTCATGGAGGAGTTCGGCCTGAAGGCCGAGGGGCTGGGCACCGCCGTCGGCAAGTCCCGCTCCCACGTCGCCAACACGCTACGCCTCCTCAACCTCCCCCCGAAGGTCCGGGACATGCTGGGCCGCGGCTCCCTCACCGCCGGCCATGCCCGCGCCCTGCTGACCGCGGAGGACCCCCTCCGCCTCGCCGACCTCGTCGTCACCCGCGGCCTCAACGTCCGTCAGACCGAGGCCCTCGCCGCCTCCGGGCCGGCACCCCGGGACCGCAAGCCGCAGGACCCCGAGACCCGCTCGCTCGCCCGCGAGCTGTCCGAGCATCTCGGCCTCCGCGTCGCCATCGACCATCGGGGACGGTCGGGCACGGTGACCCTGTCCTACCGGGATCTCGACCAACTCGACGGCATCATCCGCCTCCTGCGGCCCTGAGCGGCGGGCGCGCAGGATGGTCAGCGATCCTCCCCCGCGATATCACCGGTGCGGCATGACGAGAGGTGAGGACGATGCCGTCTGAGGGTGCGACGGAGGCCGAGGACGAGGCCCCCGACATGACGGGGCTGGCCGCCGTTCCCGGCGAGGTGCCGGAGGAACTGGCCCCGCTGTGGCACATCCTCCTGCGCGCCCTCGGCCGCACGCCGAAGTCCGGGGAGGTCGAGCGCTGGGGCGCCAAGATCGGGGCGGGCATGGATGCCCGGGTCTTCCTCAAGCAGCTCGTCTCCAGCCGCCGCTTCCGCGAGACGAAGTTCGTTCGTGCCCACAACCCCCCCGGCCACTTCTTCTCCCCCGTCGTGGACCCGGACGAGGTGCGCGACTACGTCACCGCCGAGCGGCGCGCCGGCCCGGACGACCTGCCGGGCATCGTCTTCCCGCTCGACGAGATGGAGGCGTTCTGGCAGCGCAACCGCGACTTCATCGCCGCCACGCCCTTCACCGAGGACGCGTCGCCCGGGAACCGCTACTTCTACCGCGGCGGCCCCTACGCCTACGGCGACGCGATCACCCTGCGGGCGATGGTCGGCCATCACCGGCCGCGCCGCATGATCGAGATCGGCTCCGGCTTCTCCTCCGCCTGCGCCCTGGACGCCGCCGGGCACGCCGGCCTGACCGATTTCCACCTGACCTGCATCGAGCCGTATCCCGGTCGCCTCCGCGGCATCCTGCGGCCGGGGGACGAGGGGAGCGTGCTGACCCTGCACGAGCGCGGCGTGCAGGGCATGCCGCTCGACCTGTTCCGGTCGCTCGAAGCGAACGACATCATGTTCATCGACAGCACCCACGTCATGAAGACCGGCAGTGACGTGCATTACGAGCTGTTCCACATCCTGCCCGTGCTGCGCCCCGGCGTGGTGATCCACGTCCACGACTGCCGCTTCCCCCTCGAGTACTCGGACATCCAGATCTTCCAGAAGAACTACTCGTGGAACGAGGCCTACGCGGTGCGGGCCCTGCTGATGTATTCCACGCGCTTCCGGGTGATCTTCTCCGGCAGCCTGTTCGCGCGGGAACGGCGGGACATGGTGGAGGAGGTCCAGCCGCTCTACCTCCGCAACCCCGGCAGCGCCCTCTGGCTCACCGTGACCTGACGGCGGCCGACGGTCCCCCCGCCCCCATGGCGAAGCGCCGCGACGTCCTCCTGGCCCTGCCCGCGCTCGCCGGCTGCGCCGGGTTGCCGGAGGTCGTCGCCCCCGCCGTCGAACCGGCGGCGCGCGCCCTGCTGGACCGCGCCGCCCGCGCCCATGGCCTGGACGCGTTCACCGCGACCCGGGACGTGGCCGTCTCCTACGCGGGGCGCTGGCCACCCCTCATCGCGCAGCTCCAGCCGACCCTCGTGGATCGCGGCCACCGGGAACGGTCGGAGGAGCGGCTCATCCCCGGCCTCGGCCTCGTCGCCCAGGCGCATCGCGGGCCGGAGGGCGGCAAGCACGTGCTTCGCCGTCGCGGCGCCCCCGGCGAGGTCCGCGTTCGCTTCGATGGTGTCGAATCCGCCGATCCCGAGCGCCGGGCCGCCGCGGCGCTCGTCGCCGACGGCTACGCCCTCTTCCTCCTCGGCCCCCTCCTCCTCGCCACGGCCGCGCCGGGCGCCGCGCCGGTGGCCGCGATGGAACGCGCCGGGTCGGAGGACATCACCGTGGGTGAACGGCGCCACGCCTGCGACGTGCTCCGCGCCCGCCTCGCCCCCGGTCTCGGCCTCGCCCCCTCCGATCGCGTCGCCCTGTGGATCGACCGGGAGGAGGGGCTGATGCGCCGCGTCCGCTTCACCCTCGACGGCCTCGCCTCCACCCGCGGCGCCGTCGCGGAGGTGGACGCCTGGGACCACGTCACCCTCGGCGGCGTCCGCTGGCCCACCCGCTTCCACGAACGGCTGCTGCGCCCGCTCGCCCTGCCGGTCCACGACTGGTGGGTCACCGGCCTCGACCTGGACCGCGGGATGACGCCGGACGACCTCGGCGCGGACGGCTTCCGGGGGCGGGCCGCCCCGCCGGCCAGTCCCCTGGCGCGACCCGGCATCGGGTGACGGCACGCGCGGCCCCGCGCCGTCGCCCGGACGCGATCACCGCCGCGCCAGACCCGCCGATTGCCGCGCCACCGCCAGCACCGCGTTCCGCGCGATCGCCCCGTCCGGGACGGGCCGCCCGGTCCCCCCGGACTTCACCGCCTTCTCGGCGTCCAGCAACCGATCCGCCACCGCGGCCAGCGCCTCCGGCCGCCACAGCCGCAGCGACCGCTCGAAGGCGGGTTTCCAGCGGAAGAACACCGGCGGCTGCAACGCGCCCACCCCCGCCACGGCCGCGAGGTGCAGGCGCCCGACGTGCCGCAGCAGGGCCCGGATGACCTGCACGGGGTGCGCCCCCTCGGCCATCGCCACCTCCAGCGCCCGGTCCGCCGCGGCGGGGTCGCCGGCGGTCGCGGCATACAGCGCCTCGTCGAGTTCGAGGGCCGAGCCGTCGCCGATGCAGGCCAGCACGTCCTCCTCCGCCAGCTTCCCCCCGGGGCCGGCGTAGAGGGCGAGCTTCTCCACCTCCCGCCGCATCGTCCCCCGGTCGTCGCCGAGCCGGGTGGCGAGCCACGCGACGGCCGCGGGCTCCGCGGTCACCCCGCCCTCCCGCAGCATCGCGTTGATCGAGGCCTGGAGGTCCGCCCCGCGTTCCCGGTAGCACGCCACGGCCACCGCCCCAGCGTGCCCTTCCGCCAGCGCCCGCAGCTTCGACCGGGCGGGCAGCTCGCCGGCCTCCACCACGATCAACGCCTCGCCCGGCCCGTCCAGCGCCTCCTTCAGGCCGGGCGCCACGGCATCGGTCGCGTCGCGCACCCGCACCACGCGCCGGCCGCCGGTGAGCGCGAGCGCCGCCGCCTCGCCGGCGATGGCCCCGGGCCGCGAGGCGACCTCCCGCGGCAGGTCGGCGAGCCGGAACGGGTCGTCATCCGGCACCACGGCGGCGGCGACGGCGTCGGCGCGTTCCCGCACCAGCCCGGCATCCTCCCCGAAGAAGAGCGCGGCGCGGACCGGGCCCGGCGCCTTGAGGAAAGTCGCGAGACGCTTCGGGTCGAGTTTGGCCATCCATCCCCCAGGTCGGACCGGGAGGGGCGCTGCCCCTCCCGGACCCCATCCGCCAGGGGACTCGTCCCCTGGACCCCCTTCTACAGCGACCTGAACAGGGAGGGCACGAAGGCGTAGGCGTTGCCATCGCGGGCGACGTGGCCGAAGCCGGGGAAGGCGAGGTGCATCCCCGCCACGGCCAGCCGTTCGGACGCCGCCCGGTCCAGCGTCCGCGCCCGGGTCGCGGCGGCCAGATCCCGGTCCGCATCGAAGGCCACCGTCACGGCGGGACGGGGAAACTGCAGCGGCGGCGCGTGGATGATGTCGCCCCAGAACAGGAGCGACTGGCCCCCGTCCGACAGAAGGTATCCCGTGTGGCCCGGCGAGTGGCCGGGCAGCGCCACCGCCTCGAACCCCGGCGCCGGCGACTGTCCCGGGGCGAGGCGACGGGTGCGCGACGCGTAGCGCGCCGACGCGTCGCGCGCCACCTGGAACACCCCCCGCGCCCCGGCCGGCGCGCGGGAGAACTGCCCATCGTCGAGCCAGAACGCCAGCTCCGCCTCCGGTACGATCAGCTCGGCGTTCGGGAAGAAAGCCCGCCCGTCCCGCGTCACCCCGCCGATGTGGTCGGGGTGCAGGTGCGTCAGGATGATCGCGTCCACCTGCCCCGGCTCGATCCCGGCGCCCGCGAGCGCGTCCGGCAGCCGCCCGACGTTCGGCGCGTAGCCCGGCGCGGTGCCGGCATCCACGAGGTAGAGCCGGTCCCCCGCGTTCACGGCGTAGGCGTTGATGTGCGTCAGGATCGGCCCGTCCGGCCGGAAGTCCCGCGCCAGCAGCGCCGCGGTCTCTGCCCCCGCGGCGGGGAAGAGCGACTGCGGCAGGTCCATCGTGCCGTCGAGGAGCGCCGTCACCTCGAACTTGCCGACCCGCATCCGGTGGACGCCCGGCACCTGCCGGCCGGCGGGCGGGGCCGCGGCACGCGTCGTCGCGGGGGAGCCGAGGAGGGGCGTGGCCGCGAGGGCGGCGCCGAGGAGGGAACGGCGGCTGGCGGGCATGTGGCGGACGTTCCTCGGGTGTCGACGGGCACCCGTTGCGTCGATGCTCACGCGATCGCCCGCGACGCGCAAGCGCCGCGGGACGGTGCGCCGCTACACCCGCATCGGCATGAGGACGTAGAGCGCCTCCGGCCGCGCGGCGTCCTGCACCACGGTCGGCGCCGAGCCGTCGGCGAAGCGGAACTCCACCTGGGCGTCCACCTGGTCCGTGATGTCCTTCAGGTAACGCGCCTGGAAGCCGATCTCGAGCGAGGGCGCGTCGTACGTCACAGTGTCGCCGTCAAGTTCCTCCGAGGCCTGCCCCTGCTCCGGCGAGGCGGCGGTGAGCATGAGGTGGTCCTTGCCGAGGGACAGTTTCACCGGCCGCGAGCGTTCGGAGGAGATGGCGGCCACCCGGTCCACCGCCTGGGCGAAGGCCCCCTTGTCCACCTTCAGGATGCGGTCGTTCCCCTTGGGGATGACCCGCTCGTAGTCCGGGAAGGTGCCGTCGATGAGCTTGGAGGTGAGGGTGACGGCGCCGACCTTCACCTGGAGCTTCGTGTCCGAGAGGCGGAACTCCACCTCGTCCGAGGTCTCCTCCGCGAGTTTGCGGAGTTCCGCGATCGTCTTGCGCGGCACGATCACGCCGGGCATCCCGGCGGCGCCGTCGGGCAGCGCCTCCTCGACGCGGGCGAGGCGGTGGCCGTCCGTCGCGACGGCGCGCAGCACGGGCCGCCCCTCCACCTCCGTCGCGTGGAGGTAGATGCCGTTGAGGTAGTAGCGCGTCTCCTCCGTCGAGATCGCGAAGCGCGTGCGGTCCACGAGATCGCGCAGCATCGCGGCGCCGAGGGCGAAGCGGTGCGGCAGCTTCCCTTCGGTCATCGAGGGGAAGTCCTCGACGGGCAGCACCATGAGCGAGGTGTTGTAGCGGCCCGCCCGCAGCGCCAGCGGCGCGTCGCCGCCCTTGTGGTCCAGCTCCACCCGCGCGCCGTCCGGCAGCTTGCGGACGATGTCCAGCAGGGTCGCGGCGGGGGCGGTGCAGCGGCCCTCCCGGGTGATCTCGACGCCGGCAATCTCCTCGACGATCGCGATCTCCATGTCGGTGGCGGTGAGGCGGAGCGTGCCGCCGCTCGCGTCCAGCAGCACGTTGGCGAGGATGGGGATGGTGTTGCGCCGCTCGACGACGCCCTGGACGTGGGCGAGGGCCTTGAGAAGGACCGCCCGGTCCGCCGTGAACTTCATGGTCGCCACCCCCGCCCGAATTCAATGTGCCGACGTCATCCTGCCGTCCGGGGAGAAAGGACGCGCCCCGGGGCCCCGTGTCCCTATCATCGCGCCGTCACGCCGGGAAGCGGCGGCGCCGCGACTCCCCGCGCGATCGGCCGTTGCCACGACGAATCCGGCGCGACGTGTCACCGACCCTCCCCCGCCCATCCGCCTGGTCGCCTCCCCCCCGCACGCGCAGGGCCTTCGCCCGGCGTCATGCCGGCGTGCGTTTCTCCTGAACCTTCTCGGTGGTTGCGCTTGTTGGCCGGAGGAAGGGCTTTGCCCTCCCTCCGGACCTCCCACCCACCAGGGGGCAACGGCCCCCTGGACCGCGTTCGGTAAAAAGACGCCCCCGTTGGAGGGGTGGTCACCACG
>CAXVWQ010000485.1:0-3851 GCA_964263755.1 Roseomonas sp.
CAGGAAGGCCTGCCGCAGCGTCACCTGGGTCGCGGGCTCCCGCCCCGTCTCCCGCTTGCCGCGCAGCGCCACGATCTGGAAGCCGCCGGCCACGTCGATGGGGTTGGACACGGCGCCGGGCGGCATGCGCTGGAGAACGGAGGCGGCGTCGGGGTCCAGCTGGTCACCGCGCACCCAGCCCATGTCGCCGCCCTGCAGCGCCGTGCCGCTCTGCGAGAACTGGGTGGCGGCGAGGGGGAAGGGGAGGCCGGAGCGGAGGCGGGCGATCACGTCGTCCACGAAGCGGCGGGTCTCCGCGGTCTGGGACGGGTCCTCGACGGGGATGAAGATCTCGGAGACGAGGAACTCCGGCTGGCCGGCGCGGGAGGTCTGGGCGGCGATCGCCTCCCGCACCGTCGCCTCGTTCGGCTCGGCGTTCGGGCCGAGGAGGGCGCGGACGAGGCGGGCCCAGCCGATCTGCGAGCGGATCTGGTCGTAGAGGACCCGCGTCTCCACCCCGGCGCCGCGCAGCTGGGCACGGAGGCCGCCGGGGGGGAGCCCGTTGCGGCTCTCCAGTTCGCCGACGGCCTGGGCCACCTCCTCGTCGGTCACGGGGATGCGGCGGCGGGCGATCTCCTGGAGGCGGAGGCGCTCCTCGATGACCTGCCGGATGATCTGCGGGCGGATGCGGCTCGTCAGGTCCGGGTTCGGCGCGACGCCGGCGGAGATGGCGAAGAGGCGGGACCTCGACCGGACCTCGGATTCCGTGATGACGTCGCCGTTGACCACGGCGACGATGCGGTTGGTGCCGTCGTCCGGGCGGGCGGGCCCGGCGGCCGGCGGGGCGGCGGCGGGGCGGCCGGTGGGCTGGGCGAACGCCGGGGTGGCCGCGAGGAGGGCCATGGCGGGCAGGGCGCCGCACAAGAGTGATCGGACGGAGCGGGGACGTCGCATCGGCGCCCTTTACCCCCCGTCCTTCCTGCGGGCAAATCCCGTCACGGGCGCGATGCCGGATGCCCACCGCCTGTCGACCCGGCCGTCGCGGCCGCGCGACACGGCCCGTCCGCTCCCCGTCCTCCGCCTCCCGTTCGGCGAAGCCCCATCAGGCAGGCCCGGACCCCATGGAGGTCAACTCAGGACCCCCAGTGCCCGAAGCAGCAGGGTGGCCCCCGTCAGGATGCCGCCAGCCACGGCGCCGCCCGCCAGCCAGGGGGCGACCGACGTGTCCCGCTGAAACTTGGTCGCCTCAGCAGCGAGCTTGTTCGACTTCTCGATGAGCTTGCGTTGCTCGGCGGCGAACTTGTCGCTCTCGACCATGGCACGACGGATGCGCGCGATCTGCTCCAGCACGTCGAGGTCGTTCGCGGGATTGGTGGCGCTCATCGGGAACCATCCCCCCGGACCGGCGGGGACGATCCGCTCACCCTGACCCCGACATGCGGACAGCGAGGCGGCGCGTCAAGATTCGTCTCGCGGGAGGTGGGCGTCCTGCGGGCCGGTCCCCCGGGCAGCGCCCCGGCACGCCCCCATGACTGACCATCTCCCGCCGGGCCCGCGCGGTGACGGGCCACCCAAACCCCGCCCGACACGGGATGCGGCCGGGAGCGCATGCCGTCCCCCACCCGCCCACGTCGTCACAACGCCCGCAGCCCGAAATCCCCCACCGTCTTCAGGCTCACCCGCAGCAGCAGCGACGTTCCGCTGCCGGAGGCCGTGTTGCGCGTCGTCGTGTTGGCGTAGGAATGGTAGAACCGGGTGTCGAAGATGAAGCACTCGTCCTCGTAGGTCAGGCCGGCGCCGACGGCCACGCCCACCCGCTCCTCCAGGTCGTAGCGCCCGAAGGCGGAGGCGCGCCAGAAGCGGGACAGGCGGGTGTTGACGCCGCCATAGACCTCCCGCGTGAAGCGGACGGGCGTCTGGTAGTCCACGGGAAGGCGGTAGAGGTAGCCGGCGGTCACCGACGTGCCCTCCAGCCCGATCCCGTTGAGGCCGACGGTGGCCGAGACGTCGGCGAGGCGGCGGTCGAGCGTGTCGCGCTCCAGCCGGGTGCGGCCGTTGATCGCGAGCCAGGGGAGCGGCTGGACGCGGAGGCGGCCGACCCAGTCGGAGGCACGGTCCTCCAGGCCGGAGCGGAGGGGGAACACCTCCTCCCGGCTGGCGCGGAAGGAGCGGCCGACGAGGCCCTCGATCTGGCCGCCGTTGGGGAAGTACCAGGCGGAGCGGAGCGCGGCGTCCACGCGGGTGCCGCCCTCCTGCCGGTCCCGCCCGGTGAAGCGGTTGAGGTCGAAGAGGTTGGCGTCGGTGAACTCGAAATCCACCGAATCCTCGTTCGGGATGAAGGACTGGCGGCCGGTGGCGGGGCCGGTGACGACCTGGATGCGGGGCTCCACGAGCTGCTGGCCGAGGTTGCCGCCGAATTCGGCGACCTGCCGCACGAACGGCATGCGCCAGTCCAGCGCGACGCGGACGTTGCCGGTGGCCTCGTTCGTGGTGGCGCGGGAGGCGAAGTTAGGCGCGCGGTCGAGGTCGTCCACGTTGTAGCCGAGGCCGTCGGCCTGGGCGCGGAAGGTCCAGATTCCGCCGGCCTCGTCCATCCGCGGCAGTTCGTAGCGCAGGCGCGACCCGGCGCGGCGGGTCTTCGTGCCGGACTCGCGGTAGAGGTTCCAGGCGGTGAAATCCATCGCCAACGTGCCGCCGAGGGAGTCGCGGGTGAAGACGTGCTCGAAGAACAGGTTGGGGGCGACGTAGGGGATGGTCGACACGTCGTCCTGGTCGCGCAGGCCCTGGAAGGCGAGGCTCTCGGCCAGCGCGTAGGTGTTGGCGCCCCAGAATCCCTCCGCGAAGACGCGGGACGACAGGGCGAGGGACACGGGCTGCCGCCAGACGCGGAGGTAGTCGACGGAGGTGGCGCGGGCGACGTCGAAGCCGGCGCGCCAGTTCTCGTCGAGCGTGAAGCGGCCGCGGCCGAAGATGGAGCCGCCGAGGCCGGTCGGGCCGTCCGTCTCCTCCCGCGTCAGGGTGCCGAGCGAGCCCTGGAGCGAGATCTCCCCGAAGTTGAAGCGGCGGCGGTAGGAGAGGTCGATGCCGGGGGGCAGTTGCGAGGCGATGATCGGCTTGATGATGGCGTCCGACGACTCGTCGATCGCCCAGTAGTAGGGGGTCTCGACGAAGGCGCCGAGGAAGCGGGTCTGGCCGAAGGACGGCGTGAGGAAGCCGGAGGAGCGGGGGTTCGAGGGGTCGGGGACGGAGAGGTAGGGCGTGTAGAAGGCCGGCACGCCGGCGAAGTCGATGGCAGCATCGCGGAAGCGGATGCGGCGCGCCTCCCCGTCCTGGGTCGCGAGGCGGGATCGCAGTTGCCAGAGGGGCGGCGCCGAGGGGTCTTCCGGGCAGAGGTCGCAGGCGGTGTAGACGGGGCGGGCGAGGTCGAGGATGGCGGCGCCGCTCTCCGTCGTCGTGCGGCGGGCGCCGTTGGCGACGAGGCGGCCGTTCTGGGCCAGCAGCGCGCGGACGCCGTCGATCGCCGCGTCGCGCATGCCGCCCTGGAGTTCGGCGCGTTCCGCGAACAGCACCTGCCCGTCGGGTTCGAGGAGCTGGACGTTGCCCTCGGCGATGGCGATGCCGGTGTTGCGGTCGTAGGTGAAGCGGTCGGCGCGGAGGATGCGCTCGTTCTGGAACGCCTCGACGCGGCCGGTGGCGGTGACGACGTTCGTCGTCTGGTCGAACTCCACCGTCTCCGCGGTGAAGGTCACGGGCACGCTCCGGTCGAAGGACGCGACGCCGCCGCGGCTGCCGCCGAGGAGGCTCGGGAGGGCCGGCGGGGCGGGCGCCGCGGCGGGCGGGCGGGAGGTCGTCGGCGCCGCCGCGCCGGGGAG
>CAXVWQ010000486.1:0-10297 GCA_964263755.1 Roseomonas sp.
GCGCCCCCCTGCCCCCCGCGCTCGCGGCGCCGGGGGGTTGAGGGAGGGTCACTCCACCCGCAGCCCGATCTCCCGGATCAGCGCGCCGTATTTCTCGTGGTCCGCGCGGATCAGCGCCGCGAAGGCTTCCGGCGTCGTGACGAGCGGCTCCAGCCCGCCGCCGGTCTCCAGCCGGGCGCGCACCTCCGGCTCCGCCAGCAACCCGTTCACCTCCTCCCGCAGCCGCGCCAGCACCGGGGCCGGGATGCCGGTCGGCGCGAACAGGCCGAGCCAGATCGTCAATTCGTATCCCGGGTAGGTCACGGCGATCGTCGGCAGCTCCGGGAAGGTCAGCGCTGGCCGCGTCCCGCTCACCGCCAGCGCGCGCAGCCGCCCTTCCCGGATGAGCGTCGCGGAGGAGGCGCCGGCGAACAGCGCGGCCGTGTCGCCCGCCACCGTCGCCGTCGTCGCGGGCGCGCCGCCGCGGAACGGCACGTGCAGCAGGTCGATGCCCGCCCGCCGCATCAGCATCTCCATCGCGAACTGGTGCTGGCTGCCCGAACCGAGGGAGGCGTAGGCCAGCGGCGGGTTCGAGTGCCGCGCCAGGTCCACGAACTCCGCCAGGTTCCGCACGGGCAGCGCCGGGTTCACCGCCAGCACCAGCTGGTTCGAGACGAGCGACGCGACGGGCACCAGCTCCGTCAGCACGTTCACCGGCGACCGCGGGTAGAGCCACGGGTTCGCCGAGAACATCGTGTCGGCGCCGAGGAGCAGCGTGTGCCCATCCGCCCGCGCCCGCGCGACAACCTCCGCCCCGATCAGCCCGTTCGAGCCGCCGCGGTTCTCCGCCACGACGGAGACGCCGAGCCGCTCGCCGAGGCGTTGCGCGACGATCCGCGCCAGCACGTCGGTCGCGCCGCCCGGCACGAAGGGGACGATGATGCGGACGGGACGGTCGGGGTAGGTGCCCTGGGCCAACGCGGGGCGCGCCAGCGCCGGCAACGCGCCCGTGGCCGCGAGGAGGCGACGCCTGTTCATCGTTGTTCCTCCCGTGAGGTCCGCCACCCACTATCATCCCCGCGGCGCGGCCCGGCAAATGACAGCGCGGCGTGACGCATCACCCCCGCCGCGCTAAGCCCTGACGCCCCCGCCGGCACGGGACGATCGCGATTGAACACCTCGGACAAGCTCCTCTCCACCCTCGGCCTCTTCACCCTCGCCGAGCCCGAATGGACGGTGGAGGACGCCGCCCGCCGCCTCGGCCTCGCCGTCTCCACCACCTACCGCTACGTCCGATCCCTCAACGATGCCGGCCTCATCGTCACCTACGCCCCCGGCCGCTACGTCCTCGGCCCCGCCATCATCGCCCTTGACCGCCAGGCCCGGCTGCTCGATCCCCTCATCCGCACCGCCACCCCCGTCATGCGCCGCGTGGTGGAGGACGTCCCCGGCCCCTGCGTCCTCCTCCTCTGCCGCCTGTTCCGGGACTCCGTCATGTGCGTCCACCAGGAACCCCGCGACCGCCCGGACTGGGCCGTCGCCTACGAGCGCGGGCGCCCCATGCCGCTGCATCGCGGCGCCGCCTCCCGCCCCATCCTCGCCAACCTCCCCGCCCGCTTCGTGCGCGCATACCACCGCGATCACGCCGCCGACATGGCCGCCCTGAACCTCGGCCCCGACTGGGACGACGTGAAGCGCACCCTCGGCGCCGTCCGCCGCGCCGGCCTCCTCGTCACCCACGCCGAACTCGACCCCGGCGTCACCGGCATCGGCGCCCCGATCCTCGGCCCCGACGGCACCGCCATCGGCAGCCTCGCCCTTGTCCTCCGCCACGGCCCCGACCTCGCCGCCCGCATCGCGGCCGCCGGTCCACCCCTCCGCGCGGGGGCGGCGGCGGTGACGGGCGGGATGGTCGCGCTGGTGGCCCTGGGGAAGGCGTTGCCTTCCCCAGACCCCATCCACCAGGGCCCCGGCGGAGGCCCTGGACCCGCGTCCGGTTTTAACGTCCCCGGTCGAGGAGGCCCCGCTTCGGGGGCCTCCTCGACCGGGGACATCAAGAAAAACAGATCGCGGGGGTCCGGGGGCCCCGCGCGAAGCAGTGCTTCGCGCCCGGCGGGATGGGTCCGGGAAGGGCAGAGCCCTTCCCGGGGCCGCAAGCGCTGACCTACCCCACCCGCACCGACATCGCACCGATGCCCGCGATGGAGGCGTGGATCGTGTCGCCCGGCCGGATCGGGCCGACGCCCTCTGGCGTGCCGGTGAGGAGGATGTCGCCCGGCTCCAGCGTGTAGAAGCGCGACGCGAGGACGATGAGGTCGGGCACGTCCAGCAGCAGGTCGCGCGTGTTGGCGCGCTGCCGCGGCTCGTCGTTCACGTCGAGCGAGAGGTCGAGGCCGGCGGGGTCGCCGACCTCGTCCGCCGTGACCATCCAGGGGCCGAGGACGGTGTAGGTGTCCGGCGACTTCCGCATGGAGCGTTCCTCGGAGCCGCGGATCGTGATGTCGAGGCCGATGGCGTAGGCCGCGACGTGGTCCAGGGCCCGTTCGCGCGTCACGTCCTTGCAGGTCGTGCCGATGATCGCGGCGAGTTCGATCTCGTGGTCCGTGCGGCGGTCCGTCTGGATGAGGCGGACGGTGTCGGAGGCGCCGGCGAGGGAGGAGTTGGCCTTGAGGAACAGGCCGGTCTCCTCGATCTTGCGGACGTGGGCGGCGTGGAAGGTCGTGGGGTCGGCCGCCGCCTCGTCGAAGTGCTTGCGGTAGTTCACGGGCGCCGCGACGACCTTGCCGGGGTTGGCGACCGGCGAACGCAGCCGCACGGACGCGACGGGGATTCCGGCCTGGTCCTTCGCGGCGTCGAGGATGGCGGCGCGCAGCGTCGGAAGCGCGGCGATCAGCAGGTCGTGGCGCGGCAGCGGGTAGCGTTCCGCGGGCAGCGCATCCAGCACGGCGGTGACGTCGTGGACGAGGTCGCCCTGCACGAGGCCGAGGCGGTGGTCGTCGAAGAGGCAGAGGCGCATGGCGGGTTCCGCGTGCTACTGGCGACCCTCGCGCCAGAAGCCGAGGGCTTGCTGGAGCGGGCGGTCGGAGAAGGAGAAGAGGACGAGGTCCTCCGGCGCCGAGACGGTGTGCCACGACCAGCTCGGGATGACGAACACGTCGCCCCGCGCCACGTCCCAGCGTTCCTCGCCGACGGTGATCGTGCCGCGTCCCTCGACGACGGCGTACACCGCGCCGTCGGTGGAGCGGATCGGCGTTCCCTCGAACCCGCGCGGGACGAGTTGCATGAACGCGCCCATCGTGCGGATGGGGGACGCGCCGGTGGTCGGGTCGGTGAAGGCGAGGCGCAGGCCCTCCGCGGCATCCCACTCCTCCAGCCGCCGCATCTTGTCGAGCGCGTCGCGCGTGCGGTCCCACGGATACCAGAACAGCGGCGAGGACACGCCGCGCGGCCGGTAGTTCACCGGCACCAGCCCGCTCGCGTAGCGCGCCTGGGAATCACCCTCCGGACGCAGGACCGTCTGCCGCCCGTTCCCCTCGTCCTCCCCGAAGCCGGCGGACAGCATGTTCACGATCGGCACGTCCAGCCCGTCGAGCCACGTCACCGGCTCCGCCCCGTCGCTGCCGTGGTCGTGCAGGCTCCAGGTCGGCGTGATGACGAAGTCGCCGGGGTGCATCGTCACCCGCTCCCCGTCCACGATCGTGTAGGCGCCCCCGCCTTCGAGGATGAGGCGCAGCGCGGACGCCGTGTGCCGGTGCGTCGGCGCCACCTCCCCCGGCAGGATCAGCTGCACGCCGGCGTAGAGCGAGGTCGTGATCCGCGACTGACCCTTCAGCCCCGGGTTCTCCAGCACCACCACGCGCCGCTCCGCCTGCTCCACGGGGACGAGACGCCCGGCGGTCATCGCGTGCTCCCGCAGCCGGTCGGCGCGCCACATCGCGGGCAGCGCGACCGGCCGCGGCTCCCGCGGCGCCAGGTCGCGCATCACCTCCCACAGCGGCGCGAGGCTCTCGGCGGACAGGGCATCGTAGAAGGCGGGCAGCGTCTCGGGCGCGGCGTGCATCGGACTCGTCTCCTTCGCGGCCGGCCCGTTATCACCCAATTTTCTCCAAATGCAAGAAATTCGTTGATCGATCCCTGCACGCGCCGCATACCGCTTCCCGTCGGTCCCGGCGCGCCTCATGAACGCGCCCGCGGACCCGGGAGAGGAACGCCCATGCCGCGAAACGCGCGCACCACCGGCACGCCACGCCGCGCGGACCTGCACGCGTGACCCGCCTCCCCCTCACCCTCGCCTGCTGGGACTACGACCGCGTCCGCCCGCTGATGGACGGCACGGTCCGCCCCGACGGAATCGCCCTCAACATCCTCCCCCTCTCCCCGGAGGAGGTCTTCCACCGCATGATCCGCCACCGGGAGTTCGACGCGGCGGAGATGTCCCTCTCCTCCTACACCCTGTCGCTGCGCTCGGGTCCCGGCCCCTTCGTCGGCCTGCCCGTCTTCCTCTCCCGCACCTTCCGCCACGCCGACATCTACGTGCACGCCCGCTCCGGCATCGAGCGGCCGGAAGACGTCGTGGGAAAGCGCGTCGGCGTCCCGGAATACCAGATGACCGCCACCGTCTGGATCAGGGGCCTGCTGTCCGACGCGCACGGCGTGGACCCGGCGTCGGTGGATTACCTCACCGGCGGCCAGGAGGAGCCCGGCCGCGACGAGAAGATCCCGCTGGACCTGCCGCCCCGCTTCCGCATCCGCCGCATCGGGCCGCACCAGACCCTGTCGCGCATGCTCGTGGACGGCGACCTCGACGTGCTGACGGCCGCCCGCCCGCCCACCACGCTGACGACGCGCCCGGACGATGTGCGCCGCCTCTTCCCCGACCCCACGGCGGCGTCGGAGGCGTGGTTCGCCCGCACCCGCATCCTCCCCATCATGCACCTCCTCGTCCTCCGCCGGGACGTCTACGAGGCCAACCGCTGGATCGCCGCGACGCTGACCGAAGCCTTCACCCGCGCCAAGGCCATCGCCCAGGCGGCGCTGGAGGAGACCGCGGCGCTGAAGGTCACCCTCCCCTTCCTCCCCGCCCACGTCGCCCGCACCCGCGAACTGATGGGGAACGACCCCTGGCCCTACGGGCTGGCGCCGAACCGCCACGTCCTCGACGCCTTCCTGCGCCACCACCACGAACAGGGCCTCTCCCCCCGCCGCCTCGCGCCGGAGGAGCTGTTCGCGCCCGAAACCCTCGACCACGCGAAGATCTGAACGGGAGCGACGCCGTGACCACCCTCCCCCGCCGCGCCGCCCTCGGCGCCGCCCTGGCCGTGCCGCTGGCCGGCGCCGCCTTCGGCCAACCGGCGCCCTGGCCGACGCGCCCCGTCCGGATCATCGTCCCCGTCGCCCCCGGCGGCGTGGCCGACAGCTCCATCCGCGTCATCTCCGACCGCCTCGCCGCCCTCCTCGGCCAGCCCGTGATCGTCGAGAACCGCTCCGGCGCCGGCAACACCATCGGCGCCGCGGCCGTCGCGGCGGCGCGGCCGGACGGCGGGACCTTCCTCCTCGACACGATCAACCACGTCATCAACCCGCACACCGTCCGCGGCCTGCCCTTCGACTACGTCACCGCCTTCACGCCGGTGACGCAGGTGGCCCGCATCCCTCTCGTTCTCGCCGTGCGGCCGGACCTGCCCGCGGCCGATCTGCCGGCCTTCATCGCGCTGGCAGAGGCGCGCGGCGGCGCCCTCTCGCTCGGCAATTCCGGCAACGGCACCGCCGCGCAGCTCTCCTCGGCCCTCCTCCAGTCGCGTTCCGGCAAGCGGTGGACGGACGTGCCCTACCGCGGCGGGTCCGACGCCGCGCGCGACCTCGCGGCCCGCTTGCTCGACGGCGCCTTCATCTCCCTCCTCTCCGCCGTGCCGCTGGTGAACGGCGGGCGGGCGCGCCTCCTCGCCGTCACCGGCCCCGCCCGCACGGCCCTCATGCCCGACGTGCCGACGGTGGCGGAGTCCGGCTACCCCGGCTACGCGCTGGAGGAGTGGACCGGCCTCTTCGCCCCCGCCGGCACGCCCGACGCGATCCTCGACCGCCTCGCCGAGGCCGCCGCCGAGGCGCTGCGGGAGCCGGAGGTGGCGTCGCGCCTCGCGCAGCTGGGCGGCGAACCCGTGCCCGGCACGCGCGCCGCCTTCGCCGCCTTCGTCGCGGCCCAGCGCGCCGTGGCCGGACGCATCGTGGCGGATACGCGGATCGAGGGCGGCTGACGCGACCTCCGCGCGTCGGGGCCATCGCCGGGGCACGACCACGCGCCCCAGCCGTCGCCGGCCGGGGCCGCGTCGGGCCATGGCGCGTCGCGCGGCCGGCCCCGTCGCATGGGACGGCCCTTGCCGGCCCGGCACCCGCGGGCTACCGCCCCGCGCCCCATGCCCCGCGCCCGATGACCGGCCCCCTTCGCACCGCCGACTTCGCCTTCGACCTCCCCGCGGACCGGATCGCCGACGCCCCCGCGCGCCCCCGCGACGCCGCACGGCTGCTGCGGATCGGCCCGGGCGAGGTGCGGGAGGACCGGGGCGTCCGCGACCTGCCGGACCTGCTGCGCCCGGGCGACGTGATGGTGGTGAACGACACCCGGGTGATCCCCGCCCGCCTGCGCGCCCGGCGCGGCGCCGCGGCCGTGGAGGTGATGCTGAACCGGCGTGAAGGTCCGGGCCTGTGGCACGCCCTCGTCCGCAACGCCCGCCGCCTGCGCGCGGGCGACGTGCTGGCGGTGGACGGCGCCCCGGAACTGACCCCCCGCGTGGTCGCCGCGCCGGAAGGCGGCACGGTCCGCCTCGATTTCGGCCCGGACGAGGCGGCGCTGGCGGCGGCGCTGGACCGCACGGGGGAGGTGCCGCTGCCCCCCTACATCCCCCGCCCCGACGGCCCGCGCCCGGAGGACCGGGAGGACTACCAGACCGCCTTCGCCGCCCGCCCGGGGGCGGTGGCGGCCCCGACCGCGTCGCTGCACTTCACCCCTGCCCTGCTGGCGACCCTGGAGGACCGGGGCGTGCGGCGGGCGACGGTGACGCTCCACGTCGGCGCCGGCACCTTCCTGCCCCTGCGCGGCGACGACCCGCGGGCCGAACGGCTGCACGCCGAGTGGGGCGAGGTGACCGCGGGGGCCGCGGCGGCCATCGAGGCGGCGCGCGCGGCCGGAGGCCGGGTGCTCGCCGTCGGCACCACCGCGCTGCGGCTGCTGGAGACGGCGGTGGATGAGGACGGGCGGGTGCGGCCCTTCGAGGGGCTGACCGACATCTTCCTCCTCCCCGGCCACCGCTTCCGCGGCGTCGACCTGTTGCTCACGAACTTCCACCTGCCGCGGAGCAGCCTCTTCATGCTCGTCTGCGCCTTCGGCGGCACGGCGCGGCTGCGGGCCGCCTACGACCACGCGATCCGCGCGGGCTACCGCTTCTACTCCTACGGCGACGCCTGCCTCGTCGCGCACGATCCGGCCGAGGCCGCCCCGTGACCCTCTCCTTCTCCCTCGGCGCGACGGACGGGGCGGCGCGGGCCGGGACGCTCCGCACCGCCCACGGCGAGGTCGCGACCCCCGTCTTCATGCCCGTCGGCACCGCCGGCACCGTCAAGGCGATGACCGCCGACGCGGTGCGGGCGACCGGCGCCCGGATGGTCCTGGGCAACACCTACCACCTGATGCTGCGGCCGGGAGCGGAGCGGGTGGCGCGCCTCGGCGGGCTGCACCGGCTGATGGACTGGCACGGCCCGATCCTGACGGATTCCGGCGGCTTCCAGGTCATGTCGCTGTCCAAGCTGCGGACGATGGACGCGGACGGCGTGACCTTCCGCTCCCACCTCGACGGCTCAGCCCACCGCGTCACGCCGGAGCGGAGCGTGGAGATCCAGCGGCTGCTGGGCGCCGACGTGACGATGTGCTTCGACGAATGCACGCCCTTCCCCGCGACGGAGGAGGACGCCGCGACCTCCATGCGCCTATCCATGCGCTGGGCCGCGCGGTGCCGGGAGGCCTTCACGCCGCGCGACGGCCACGGGCTGTTCGGGATCGTCCAGGGCGGCGTGTTCCCGGGGCTGCGGGCGGCGAGCGTGACGGCGCTGACGGCGATCGGCTTCGAGGGCTACGCCGTCGGCGGGCTCGCGGTCGGCGAGGGACAGACGGAAATGTTCCGGGTGCTGGACGCCACCCTGCCGCTGCTGCCCCCGGACCGGCCGCGCTACCTCATGGGCGTGGGCACGCCGGCGGACATCGTCGGCGCGGTGCGGCGGGGCGTGGACATGTTCGACTGCGTCATCCCCACCCGCTCCGGCCGCACCGGCCGGGCCTACACCTCCCGCGGCGTGCTGAACCTGCGGAACGCCCGCCACGCGGAGGACCCCGGCCCGGTGGACCCGGGCTGCGACTGCCCCGCCTGCTCCCGCCATTCCCGCGCCTACCTGCACCACCTCATCCGGGCCGACGAGATGCTCGGCCCGATGCTGCTCACCTGGCACAACCTCCGCTACTTCCAGACCCTGACGGCGCGGCTGCGCGAGGCCATCCTCGCCGGCCGCTTCGAGGCGGAGGCGGCGGCCCTCGCCGCCGGCTGGGACGCGGCGCCCCCGGAACCGTCCTTCGCCGAGGAGACCGTATCCTGACCCACGACGTCTCGACCCTCACGATGCTCGGCCGCCCCGTGACCGCCCCGGCCTCGCCGGAGGAGGCGGTGCTGGAACGCGTGCCGAACCCGCACCCCGCACCGCCTACCTCGTCCGCTTCGCGGCGCCGGAGTTCACCTCGCTCTGTCCCCTCACGGGACAGCCGGACTTCGCCCACCTCGTGCTGGACTACGTGCCGGGGCGGTGGCTCGTGGAGAGCAAGTCGCTGAAGCTCTACCTCGCTTCGTTCCGCAACCACGGGGCCTTCCACGAGGCCTGCACGCTCGACATCGCGAAGCGGCTGGTGGCGGAACTGGAACCGGCGTGGCTGCGGATCGGGGGATACTGGTATCCGCGCGGCGGCATCCCGATCGACGTGTTCTGGCAGACGGGGGCGGCGCCGGAAGGGGTGTGGGTGCCGGACCAGGGGGTGGCGCCATATCGGGGGCGGGGATAGCCGCGGTCATGACCGCGCCTACTCCGGACGATCCTCAGAGGGTCGGGGATGCCGCGTTGGGACTGCTGCCCACCGGAGGATTGCTCGACCACGTCGAGAAGACATTGGCAGACAGCTACCGTAAGGAGATCGATCAAGAGGAGAACGTGTGGCGTTCACTACCGTTCTTCGCCGCGAGCCTTGCTCTGCAAATCGCGGCGACGGTCGGCATGGTTAGCGGTTTGCCGCCCTTAACCGGTTGGCGCCTACCGGTGATCGCCGGCCTTTTCGCGGCTGCCGGGACCGCGACGGTCGCGACCCTCGCCTTCCTAGCCGCCTCGATCGCCCCGGCCCGCTTCCGCTACGTCTCGCCGGAGCCGGACCTCCGGGACTACGCTCTCGCGCTGGCCCGTGCGGAGGCGGTGACACGCCCGGAAGAGGGTAGGTCCGAGGTGAGCGCCTCCTCTTCGTCGCCCGAAGCGATCACGGCCTTCAAGAACGAGATGGCTCGGCAATACGGTATCGCGACGCATCATAACCGCTTGGTCAATCAGAAACGCGCGCTTCGACGCGCACTCGCGGGCCTGTGCATGATCGGGTCAATCCTTGCTATGCTCGCTCTTCTCGGGGTCGCCGTGTCGGCCCATATCGAACGCGCCGCTTCGGCGGTGACAGGAGCGAACCATGGCCGCCTCGACGAGCGACGCGATGCGGACGAGAACTCTGGAAGGCGCACACGGGAAGCCTTCCCAGCCGAACGCCGCGACCCGTCCGGGACACGTTCCGCCGCCGGCGATGCGCGAGGTCCGGAAGGGGTGGTGGGCGAACACGGAGGTTCGGGTGTTGGCGAGCGACTTGGAGCGGGCGGACCGTGAGCAAGGCTGAGCCAGTTCCTCCCGCCATGATTCCACCCTCGACGCCAGCGGGGGCGATGAAGCCGACGGTGGTCCAGCCACCGCCGATGCAAACCCTCACGAAGGCCGACGAAGGCGGCGGTTCGCTGCGGAAGGGCGGCTAGCTTCGGGGTTTAGGTGCGCACCTGAGGAACACCCTTACACCGCTCCGGAGCAGTTTCCTCTCGATGCTTGCCAAGGACCGCGCTCAATCAGGAGCGGCTAACCTCATCCGCGCGGAGGCCCTCCGCCTCGGCTTCCACGCCATCGGCTTCGCCCGCGCCGAACTCGGGCCGGAGGTGCGGGAGCGGTTGTCCGAGTTCCTCGACGCCGGCATGCACGGCGACATGGC
>CAXVWQ010000487.1:0-5679 GCA_964263755.1 Roseomonas sp.
TGGTCGGGCTGGGCGTGGGGGCGGCGGGCACCTCGCTGCTCGCGCTGCTGGCGGCACGCACGGCGCCCGCGCGGCGCCCGGCCGCGGCCTCCATCGTCTGGATCATGATGATCGCGGGCTTCGTCGTGACCACGGCCGGCGCGGGCGCCCTGCTCGACCCCTTCTCCCCCGCCCGTCTCGTCGCCGTTTCCGCCGGCGTCTCGGCCGCCGCCTTCCTCCTCGCCCTCGCGGCGGTCTGGGGGATGGAGCCCCCGCGCCTCGCCGCCCCCGCCCGCGCCGCCGCGAACCCCGACTTCCGCGCCGCCATCCTGGAGGCCTGGGCCGATCCGGACGCGCGGCGCTTCACCCTCTTCGTCTTCGCGTCCATGCTCGCCTATTCGGCCCAGGATCTGCTGCTGGAGCCCTTTGCCGGCGCCGTCTTCGGCCTCACCCTCGGCGAGACCACCAAGCTCTCCTCCCTCCAGCACGCCGGCGTCATGGGCGGCATGATCCTCGTCGCCCTCCTCGGTGCTACGGGACACGGGCGCCCGCGCGGGATGACCATCTGGGGCTGCGTCGCCGCGGCGCTCGGCGCGGCCTCCCTCGCCGCCGGCGCGGTGATGTCCGATGGCTTCCCGCTGCACGCGGCCTGCTTCCTCCTCGGCCTCGCCAACGGCGTCTTCGCCGCCTCCGCCATCGCTGCGATGATGGCGCTGGCCGGTGAAGGCCGGTCCGGGCGCGAGGGCGTGCGGCTCGGCCTCTGGGGCGCCGCCCAGGCCATCGCCTTCGGGCTCGGCGGACTCGCCGGCACCGCAGCCGTGGACGTCGCGCGCTGGGCGCTGGGCTCCACGCCCACCGCCTACGCCCTCGCCTTCGCGGGCGACGCCGCGCTCTTCGCCGTCGCCGCCGCGCTGGCACTCGGAATCGGGCGCCGCGCGGCCGTCGCGCCGCATCACGCCTACGCCGCTTCGGGCGATTGAGGGAGAACGACGCGGTGGACCCAACCCGGACCTACGACGCGGTGGTGATCGGTGGCGGCCCCGCCGGCGCCACGGCCGCTGACGACCTCGCCCGGCGCGGCCGGGACGTGCTGCTTCTGGACCGCGCCGGCCGCATCAAGCCCTGCGGCGGCGCCATCCCGCCCCGCGCCATCCGCGACTTCGCGATCCCGGACCACCTCATCGTCGCCCGCGTCAACTGCGCCCGCATCGTCGCTCCCTCAGGGCGGGAGGTGGACATGCCGATCCAGGGCAACGGCTACGTCGGCATGGTGGACCGCGACACCTTCGACGAATGGCTCCGCGACCGCGCCGCCGCCGCGGGCGCCGAGCGCCGCACCGGCACCTTCGAGCGCGTGTCGCGCGACGCGGACGGCACCGCCGTGGTGGAGTTCCGCGACGCCGCGGGCGACGGCCACCGCGTTCGCGCCCGCACCGTGATCGGCGCGGACGGCGCCAACTCCGCCGTCGGCAAGGCCTGCGTGCCGGAGACCCGGAAAACCCCCTTCGTCTTCGCCTACCACGAGATCATCCGCGTGCCGGAAGGAACGAAGGGCTGGGACGCGAAGCGCTGCGACGTGCGCTACGACGGCCGCCTCTCCCCCGATTTCTACGCCTGGATCTTCCCGCACGGCGACACCGCGAGCATCGGCACCGGCTCCGCCCGCAAGGGCTTCTCCCTCCGCGAGGCCGTCGGCGCCCTCCGCCGCGACACCGGCCTCGACACCGCCGAGACGATCCGCCGCGAAGGCGCCCCGATCCCGCTCCGCCCGCACAAGCGCTGGGACAACGGCCGCGACGTGATCCTCGCGGGCGACGCCGCCGGCGTGGTTGCGCCCGCGTCGGGCGAGGGCATCTACTACGCGATGCTGGGGGGCCGCCTCGCCGCCGACGCCGTGGATGGGCTGCTGGCCACGGGCGACGTCCGCGCCCTCGCCACCGCCCGCAAGCGCTTCATGCGCGCCCACGGACGCGTGTTCCTCATCCTCGGGATCATGCAGCGGTTCTGGTATCGCAGCGACTGGACGCGGGAGCGCTTCGTGAAGATGTGCGGCGACCCCGACGTGCAGCGGTTGACCTGGGAGTCCTACATGAACAAGGAACTCGTGCGCCGCGACCCGCTCGCGCACGTGAAGATCTTCTTCAAGGACCTCGCCCACCTCATGGGACTGGCACGCGCCTGATGGACATGCTCGACGCCCTCATCCGGGCCGCCGTCCTCGAGGACCCCGACCTCGCGGACATCTCCACCCCGCCGGAACTTCTGGCCGCTGAACCGCCCGAGCGGATGGTGCGCCCGCACGGCCGCACCCTGCCGCTGCACGTCGGCACCCGCGGCTCGCCGCTCGCGCTCTGGCAGACCCGGCACTTCATCGCGACGGTGTCGCGTTTCTGCCAGGGCGTCCGCTCCTTCGACGCCTTCCAGGAGCACGTGATCAACACCACCGGCGACATCGTGCAGGACCGGCCGCTGGCCGACATCGGCGGCAAGGGCCTCTTCGCGAAGGAGATCCACGAGGCGCTGCTCGACGGCCGCGTGGACTTCGCCGTGCACTCGCTGAAGGACCTGGAGACCGAACTCCCCCCCGGCATCGTCCTCGCCTGCGTGTTGGAGCGGGAGGACAACCGCGACGCCCTCATCCTCGGCAAGTCCTGCGAGATCACGGCCCGCAACGACGCGGACCCCTGGGCCGCCCTCCCGCACGGCGCCCTCGTGGGCACCGCCTCGGTCCGCCGGCAGTCCCAGCTCCTCCACGCCCGCCCGGACCTCGTCGTCGAGCCGATCCGCGGCAACGTACAGACCCGCCTCCGCCGCATCGGGGAGGGGCGCTACGACGCCACCCTCCTCGCCCTCGCCGGCCTGAAGCGGCTGGAGATGGGCGGCACGGCCGACGTCATCATCGGCACGGACGCCATGCTGCCCGCCGCCTGCCAGGGCATCATCGGCATCACCTGCCGCTCCGACGACGCGGACCTCCGCGACCTCCTCGCGGCGTTGGAGCACCGGGAGACCCGCGTCGCGGCGGACGCCGAGCGCGCCCTGCTCGGCGCCATGGACGGCACCTGCCGCACCCCCATCGGCGGCCATGCCCGCCGCCTGCCCGACGGGCGGCTGCACGTCGAAGGCCTGATCGCCCGCGCCGACGGCTCCTTCCTCATGCGCCGCTCCATCACCGGCGCGGTCTACGAGGCCGAGAACCTCGGTCGCACCCTCGGGGAGGAACTGTGGCGCGACGCCCCCGCGGACGTCTTCGCCTGAGCGCCGCTACCCCCGCCAGCGCCGCGCCAGGTCCAGCGCGTGCGCCGCGCCGGACAGGGCGAGACACAGCGCGATCCACCCCCACCACCCCCCGGTCAGCGCCAGCCGCAGCGCCAGCACGAGCGCGGCGCCGGCGGCCAGGAACGGCCAGAAGTCCCGCGGCCCCGGCCGCCCGGTCCGCCGCCGCCATTCCAGCCACGCTCCCTCCGCCGCGATCAGGACGAGCAGCAGGTCCGCGACATGCCCGCTGGCGAACAGCGCGCTCATCCGAACGGGGCGTTCAGCCGCACGATCGCGAGGTTGAGCACGGACGCGAAGCTCACCCAGGCGAGGTAGGGGGCGAGCAGCCAGCCCGCGACCCCTGCCCTTCGGCCGCACACCGCGATGAGCCACACGATCGAGAGCCACAGCAGCACGACTTCCGCCAGCGCCCAGTCGGGGTGGCGCAGGCGGAAGAACAGCAGGCTCCACAGCACGTTCAGGACGCCGTTGACGACGAAGGCGACGGCCACCGCCCGGCGTTCCGCCGCGTCGCGGGACGCCTGCCACGCCCGGACGCCCGCGGTGGCGCTGAGGGCGAAGATGAGCGTCCAGGCCGGCCCGAACAGCCAGTTCGGCGGCTGCCAGGACGGCTTGACCAGATCGCGATACCAAGGGCCGATCTCCGTCAGCAGCCCGCCGGCCATGGCGACGGTGATCGCCCAGGCCGCGGCGCCCCCGATCACCCGCCAGTCCTTCGGGCGCCGCGGCGCCGCCACCCCGCTCATGCGTCCTGTCCCGTCCATGTCCGCCGGATAACAAATCCGCAACCCGCCGGCGAGTTGCCGCCGCCCGCGTTGAAGCCCCGTGCCCCTTGGAATGCGTCCCTCGCCTCCCAAGTCGGGCACCTCCCCGGAACGACGGGGGATCGGGCCTTCGGTGCGATCCGGGAACAGGAAGGGACGACCATCCATGCTTCGAGTCCACGCGGCCGCCTTCGCCTTCGCGACCCTCGCCCTCGCCCCCTCGGGCGCCCGGGCGCAGGATGCGGCGGCGGGGGAGCGGGTCTTCGCGCAGTGCCGCGCCTGCCACGCCGTCCCGACCGCCACGGCGCGCAACATGGTCGGGCCGAACCTGCACAACGTCGTCGGGCGCCGTGCAGCCTCCATCGAGGGCTTCCGGTATTCCGCCAACATGCAGCAGCTTGCCCAGGGTGGACTGACCTGGGACGAGGAGCGGCTCCGCGCCTACCTCGCGAACCCGAAGGCCGTCGTCCCCCAGGGCACCATGGCGTTCAACGGCTTGCGGAACGAGCAGCAGCTGAACGACATCATCGCCTACCTCAAGGCGAATTCCCCCGGGAGCTGACGCGCGACGACGGTCCGGACGGCGCGCCGCAACGCTTCGTCGCGATGCCGCCGTTCCGGTCGGCGTGGAGGCGCGCTACATGAGCGTCGTGGATCGTCCCGTGCCCCTGCTGCACCGCTTCGCCAACCCCGGTCGCTTCCTGCGCGCCACCGGGCGGGCGATGCCGTGGCTCTGGGCGCTGTCCGCCGCGGTGCTGATCCCGGCCGTCGCCTGGGCCCTTCTCCTCTCGCCGCCGGATTGGCAGCAGGGGGAGACGGTTCGCATCCTCTACGTCCACGTTCCCATGGCCTGGCTCGCCATGGCGGGTTACGCCGGCCTCGCCGTCACCTCGGCGGTGGCGTTGATCTGGCGACACCCGCTGGCCGATCTCGCGGCGCGGGAGCTTTCGCCGGTCGGGGCTGTGGTCACCGCCCTCTGCCTCCTCACCGGCTCGCTCTGGGGCCGCCCGATGTGGGGGACGTGGTGGGTCTGGGACGCGCGCCTCACCTCCGTCCTCGTCCTCTTCTTCCTCTGGTGCGGCCACGCGGCGATCACCCGTGCCTTCGAGGACGAGGAGCGCGGCGCCCGCGTCGGCGCCATCCTCGCGCTCGTCGGCGCGGTCAACCTGCCGGTGGTGAAGTTCTCCGTGGACTGGTGGAACACCCTGCATCAGCCCGCCTCCGTCGCGCGCCTCCAGGCCCCCGGGATGCATCTCGACATGCTTCTCCCGCTCCTCGCCTGCGCGGCGGGGTTCACGCTGCTCTTCGTCACGCTCCTTCTCGCCCGCATCCGTGCGGCGGTGATGGAGCGGCGGGTCCGCGCCCTGGAACTGACGCGTGCCCGGGACGCCGACCGCGTGCCCCTCGGCGAGGCCCTGCCCGTATGATCCCGCACTGGATGTTCGTCACCGCGGCCTGGGGCGTGGTCGGGGCGGGAATGGGCGCCCTCATCCTCGGCGCCACGGTGCGCCACCGCACGGCGTCCCGGCGGTTGCGCGAACTGGATCGTGTTCGATGACCCCGACGCAGCCCGGCAGCCCGTCCGCGCCCACCGACGTCGCGCCGCGCCGGACGCCCGCGCGACCCGCCGGACGCCCGCCGGGGCTCGCCGCCGCCC
>CAXVWQ010000488.1:0-6989 GCA_964263755.1 Roseomonas sp.
CCGCCCCCCGCGGCAGCGTCGCCATCCGCAGCCGCGCCGGGTTCATGCTCACCGGCGGATCGCGCCGCGCGTAGTCCGCCTCCATGATCGCCCGGCTCGGCTCGTGCACCTCCCACGGCACCCCGAAGGCCCGCGCCACGCATTCGCTCGTGATGTCGTCGTGCGTCGGCCCGATCCCGCCGGTCGTGAACACGTAGGTGAAGGCGCCCCGCACCGCGTTGAGCGTCCCGATGATCGTCTCCGGCACGTCCGGGATCACCCGCGCCTCCCGCATCGGGATGCCGCGTTCCCCCAGCGCCGTGGCGATGTGCTGCAGGTTGGCGTCGCGGGTGCGCCCGGACAGCACCTCGTTGCCGATGATGAGGAGGCAGGCGGTCGGATCGGTCATGCCCCGCTCATACCCCCGCCGCGGGGTCCTGTAACTGGACGCCCGCCACGCCGCGGCGCGATGATCCCGCGGACCGGAGACGTCACGATGCTCCTCCCCCGCCGCGCCGCCCTCGCCGGACTGCTCGCCCTCCCCCTGGCCCGCGCCCGCGCCGACGCCCCTCCGCCGGGTGATGCCCTGCTGATCATGATGTCCGACGGGCACTCCGCCATGGAGGAGTCGGCGGGCGTCCTCGCCATCGTGGACGCCGCCCTCGCCGCCCGCCGCGGCACCCCCGCCCTCGTCCTCGTCAACGGCGACGTGTTCGAGCGCGGCAACGCCGTCGCCCTCCGCGGCGCCGGCGCCGCCGACTGGGCCTTCCTCGCCGCGCTGCGCCGCCGCGCCCCCGTCCTCCTCAACCTCGGCAACCACGAACCGGACTTCGCGCCGATGGCCGCGGTGGTCGCCCGCGCCCGCGCCCTCGACATCCTCGTCCTCTCCAACATCCGCGACGCCGCCACCGGCGCCCCCGTCGCCGAAACCCACGCCGACATCCCGCTCGGCGCCCACCGGATGCGCGTGACTGCCCTCGACACCCCCTCCCTCACCGCCTACCCCGCCGCCATCCGCCCCACGATCACGGTCCCGGACCCCGCCGCCTGGGCCCGCGACGCCCTGCCCTCCCTCCTCGACCCCGCCGCCTTCAACCTCGTCCTCTCCCACGCCGGCATCGCCGCCGACCGCACGATCCTCCCCGCCCTGCCCGACGGCACCCTGCTGATCGGTGCCCACGACCACCTCATCCTCGAACACCGGCAGGGCGCCACCCGCTACGTCCACACCGGCTCCTGGAACCGCGCCGTGGCCTTCGCCGGAGTCACCTTCGGCGCCCCGCCCGCCATCGCTCTCTCCGCCACCCCCGTCGGCGCCGAATCCGACCCCGCCCACGCCGCCACCGTCCGCGACTTCCTCGCCGCCCACCTCACCGCCGAGGACCGCGAGGTCCTCTTCGCCCTCCCCGCCCCCCTCTCCCTCGGCGCCGCCGCCCGCCGCGCCTGCACGGCCATCGCCGCCGGCACGGGCACCGGCCTCGGCCTCATCGCCCACACCACCTTCGGCACCGGCCTCCCCGCCGGCCCCGTCACCCGCCTCGCCTACGACGCCTTCTTCCGGTTCGACGGCGATCCCATGACGGCGGAGGCCGACCCCGCCGCCATTCGCTCCTTCATCGAGCGCGCCAACCAGGACGACGCCCCGATGGACCGTCGCACCGGCGACTTCCTCTACGCCGCCCCCGGCCTCCCCGGCGCGCCGGGCCTCACCACCACCGACTGGGCCGCCCGCAACGCCGCCCGCTACCTCGGCCGCGTCGACCTGCCCTTCGCCGCCCCACCGGGCCCGAAGCTGAAGGCCCGGATCATCGGGGCGTTCCGCGGGTGACCACCGCGCTGCCCGACGACCCGGCCGAGGCCTGGGAGGCCGTCTTGGCCTCCCTCTCGCACCTGCAACGTGTCCTCCCCGACGCCGTGGTCGTCGGCGGCACCGCCTCCGCCCTCCACGCCCATCACCGCTTCTCCTTCGATCACGACCACGTCCTCCCCGACTTGCGGGACCGTTTCGACGCCCTCCTCACCGAACTGGAATCCGTCGCCGGCTGGGAAACCGCACGGGTGAAGCGCCCCGTCCTCATCCTCGGCTCGCTCGACGGCGTGGAGACCGGCGTGCGCCAGCTGCGCCGAACCCGCCCCCTCGACACCACCGTCATGCGCGTCGGCACGCACGACGTGACCCTTCCCACGCTACCGGAAACCCTCCGGATCAAGGCCTTCCTCTGCCTCGACCGCAACGCCACGCGGGACTACCTCGACCTCGCCGCCCTCGCCTCCCACCTGGGCCCGGAAGCCGCGACCGGGGCGCTCTGGCCGATGGACGACCTCTACCCCCAACGGAACGGCGATCCCTGGGCCGTCCGCACGCAACTCGTCATGCAGCTCGCCGCCCCGCCGCCCTACGACCTCGATCGCGTGGACCTCACGGAGTACAAGGGCGTCCGCTCGCCCTTCGATCGCTGGGACCACGTCGCCGCCGTCTGCGCCGCCCTGTCCGCCGCCCTCCTCCGCGCCTGCGTCCAGGCCCTCGCCGCCGACGCCTCGCCCGAGGCCGGGGACACGCTCACCCGGATCGGGACCTGGCGCGACGCCCGCGCCGCCGGCGACGTCCCGCCCCCTCCCGCCCTGCCCGGCCTCCGCCGATGAGGCACCGCCACCTGAACCACGAATCCTACACCCGCGCCGCCATCGAGGACGTGCTGGCGCGCGGCCGGATGCCCGACTGGGTCCCCCTCATCCTCGCGATCGAATCGGACCCCCACGGCGAGATTGCGGAGCGCACCCGCGCCCTCTGCGAACGGCCGTTCTACGCATCACCGGTGTTCCGCCGCGTCATCGAGGATGCCCGTCGCGCCCATCGCGGGGCGTAGCGAAGCCGACCCCTCGCCGCCGGACCACGCGCGGGACGGCCCGCTACAGGAAGTCCCGCAGCAGCGCGACGAGCGGCTTGTCCGCCGGCGGCATCGCGTAATCCCCCAGCCGCGCCGGCCGCACCCAGGCGAGCGCCTGCCCCTCCCGCGCCGTCGCCTCCCCGCCCCAACGGCGGCAGAGGTAGAGCGGCATCAGCAGGTGCCGCCCGTCCTCCATCGGGTGCGAGGCGAAGGCGAAGGGCGCGAGGCAGTTCGCCGAGACGTCCACCCCCAGCTCCTCCTCCAACTCGCGGATCAGCGCGGCCTCCGGCGTTTCCCCCGGGTGCAGCTTGCCCCCCGGAAACTCCCACAGCCCCGCCATCGGCTTGCCCTCCGGCCGTCGCGCCAGCAGCACCCGCCCGTCCGCATCCACCAGCGCGCAGGCCGCGACGAGCAGCAGGTTCGCCCCGGCCGCCATCCCCGCCGGCGGCATGACCGCGGTCGGCACGAGCACCGGCTCCGCCGCCCGCATCTCCGCCCGCCCCGCCCGGAACCGCGCCACCGGCAGCCGCGCGTTCCGCGCCGGGAAGTCCAGTTCCATCGCCCCGTCCGCCACGAACCCGATGCGGCGCAGCACCGCCGCCGAGGCCGGGTTCTCCTCCAGCGCCGAGGCGCGGATCACGTCGAGATCGAGGTTCGCCAGCGCCCAACGGCACAGCCGCCCGGCGGCGCGGGTCGCCACCCCCGCCCCCCAGAACCGCCGCCCCACCCAGTAGCCGAGTTCCGCCTCCCGCGGCGCCGAGACCGTCAGCCCGATGCAACCGACGAGTGCCCCATCCCGCTCGATCGCCAGATGCCACGCCGTCCCCGCCGCGATCCGCCCGCGCGACGACCCGATCCACTCGTCCGCGAGTTCCCGCGGGTAGGGGAAGGGCACCTGCCGCAGCATCCGCGCGACGGGCCAGTCGTTCACCAGCCGATGCAGCGTCGCCGCGTCCCCCGGGCGCAGCGCCCGGAGGACGAGCCCTTCGGCCTCCAGCGGCGGGAAGAGGTCTTGCGCCTCCCCCGCCGCGTCGGTCACCGCTTCCACCAGCCCCGCTTGGGCGCCGCCGCGGGCTCGTCCCCCGCGCCGAGCACCACCGGCTGGACCGGCGGCGCCGCCACCGGCTCCGCGCGGGCCGGCTCGGGAGCCGCCTGGACCGCCGACCCGCCCGCCGGCTGCGCCGCGGAAGCCGCCGGACCCGCATTCGCCCCATCCTCGAAGCCCGTCGCGGCCCCGGCGGTGACCGGCGGCACGACCTCCGCCGCCGTCGGCGCCTCCGGCGCGAGCGTCGGCGCCGTCGGCACCGAGCGCATCGCCGCCTCCGTCGGCGCCTCCCCCGACACCACCGCGGACACCGCCGCCGGCGCCCCCGACGCGATCGGCACCGACCGCGACGAGGATGGCCGCGGACGCGCCGCCGCCTCCTCCGCCGCCTCCATCGCCTCCATCAGCCCGTCATAGGTTCCCGCGAAGGGATCGGCCGGCGTCGGCCCGGCGTAGCGCGGCGGCACGACGCGGGGCGCCGGGCGCGGCGCCGGCCGCATGGCCCCGCCCCCCGGCATCTCCCCCGAAACCTCCTCCGCCCGAGCCGCCGCGGCCCGCGCCTCCGCCTCGTCCGGCGCGACGGACCCCTCGGCCGGCGCCGTCACCTCGGGCGCGCCCATCTGGCGGCCTTCGCCCTCGCGACCTTCGCCCTCGCGCCCCTCGCCCTCGCGACGCCGCCGGCCGCCCCGGCGACCGCGGCGACGACCGCCCCGCTCGCCCGACGCCTCGCCGCCCGCTTCCGCGACGGCCCCGGCGCCCTCCGGCGCCTCCTCCCCGGCCTCGTCGCCCTCGACGACCTCGCCGACCGCCTCGGCCCCGTCCTCCGCCTCGGCGGCCTCCGGGCCCTCGTCCTCGTCGCCCTCGTCCGCGCCCTCGGCGCCGCCCGCCATCGCCTCGCCCGGCGCGCCGTCACGACGCCCGCGACGCCGACGACGCCGCCGACCCTTGCGCTCCCCGCCGTCGCCCTCGGCGGCCCCGCTCTCGGTGGGCCCGTTCCCGGTAGGCCGGGCGCCGTTCGCCTCGCTCCCCGCCTCCGGCCGCGCGGCCTCGGCGACGGGCGCCGCGATCTCCTCCTCGTCCTCCTCGACCTCCGGCTCCGGTCGCGGGGTCGCCTGCGGCGCGTAATCCATCCGCAGCGCCGGCGCCGGCCCCGCCCGTTCCATCGGCGGCGCTTGCACCTGCGCCCGCAGCCGCTCGATGCGGTGGTTCGCCGCGTGGAAGGTCGGATCGGGCTCGAAAATCACGCACATCGAGTGGCGCTCCTCCAGCGCCATCAGCCGCTCCCGCTTGCGGTTGAGGATGAACATCGCGAGGTCCGGGTTGCACCGCACCCCGATCTCCGCCGCGCGCCGCTTCGCCCCTTCCTCATCCAGCGCCCGCAGGATCGCCAGCGCCGCGGATTCCGGGGACCGCACGATCCCCAGCCCCTGGCAATGCGGGCAGGTCACGAAGGAATGCTCGGTGATGGAGGGCCGCAGCCGCTGCCGCGACATCTCCAGCAACCCGAAGTGGGAGATGCGCCCGACCTGGATGCGCGCCCGGTCGAGCCGCAGCGCGTCCTTCATCCGCTTCTCGACCATCGCGTCGTTGCGCGACGCTTCCATGTCGATGAAGTCGATGACGACGAGCCCCGCGAGGTCCCGCAGCCGCAGCTGCCGCGCGATCTCGTCCGCCGCCTCGAGGTTGGTGCGCAGCGCCGTGTCCTCGATGTGCCGGTCCCGCGTGGCGCGGCCCGAGTTCACGTCGATGGAGACGAGCGCCTCCGTCTGGTTGATGACGAGGTAGCCGCCCGACTTGAGCTGCACCACCGGCGACATCATCGCGTCGAGCTGCGCCTCCACCCCCATCTTCGCGAAGAGCGGCGTGGCCGAATCCCGGTACAGCCGGACCTTGTTCTCCGCCTGCGGCATGAGCGCGCGCATGAACGCCCGCGCTTCCCCGAAGGCGTCCTCGCCCTCGATCGTCACCTCCTCGATGTCGCGCGCGAGGTTGTCGCGGATGGAGCGCTTCAGGAGGTCCGCCTCCTCGTAGACGAGCGCCGGCGCCATGGAGGCGAGCGTCCGCTCCCGGATGGAGTCCCACAGCCGCAGCAGGTATTCGCAGTCCCGCCGGACCTCCGGCTTCGGCCGCCCGGCGCCCGCGGTGCGGACGATGACCCCCATCCCCCGCGGCAGCCCGAGTTCGTCGATCACCTCCCGCAGCCGCTTGCGATCGCCGGTGGAGGAGATCTTCCGCGACACCCCCCCGCCCTTCGGCGAGTTCGGCATGAGCACGGAGAACCGCCCGGCGAGCGAGACGTAGGTGGTCAGCGCCGCGCCCTTGTTCCCCCGCTCCTCCTTCACGACCTGGACGAGGAGGATCTGCCGCCGCCGGATCACCTCCTGGATCTTGTAGTTCCGCAGCCAGCGCGAGGGGACGCGACGCGGCCGGTCATCGCCCTCCTCGGACTCCTCCGCCTCCTCCTCGGCCCCGCCGCCCACCGTCTCCGGCGGCGGCGCCATGTCGGTCACGGTCTCGACGCCGTGCTCCGAATCCTCCCGCGCCTCGTCCTCGCCCGGTTCCGCGTCGCCCGGTTCCGCGTCGCCCGGCTCGGCGCCGGCGGTCACCCGGTCCACCGACATGGACATCGGCTGCGCCCGCAGCGGCGCCCCGCTCTCGTCGCCCGTCTGCCCGCCTTCCGGCTCGCCATCCTTCGGCGCACCGCCGGCGGGGGAGGGGGCCGGCGGCGCACCGGCCGGCGACACGTCGGGCGCGATCGGCGCCCCGCTCTCATCCCCGGTCTCGCCGGCCGGGGAGGGGACCACCGCCCCCGCCGCCGCGAGATCCGTCATCGGCGCCCCGCCGGACGCCGCGCGCCCGGCCGCGCCGCCCATCCCCGTCCCGACATCCGCCTCGCTCGCCGCGAAGGCCCGGTCCGCGTCCGCCGTCGCCCCCTTCGTTCCGAAAACCGGGTCCTCGCCCGCCGCGCCGCCCGCCGGGGTCTCCCCCGCCCCGGCGTCGCCCGCATCGGCGTCGCCGGCCCGGGCCGCCGCGTAGACCCCGCCGAAGCGCCGCCCCCGGTCACCCCCGCGGTCACC
>CAXVWQ010000489.1:0-5793 GCA_964263755.1 Roseomonas sp.
GAACGAGGCGATTCAGGAGAACCTGCGGGAGGTCGGCATCGTCGTGGAGTTCGACGTGGTGGAGTGGAACGCGCTGACCACCGCGTGGCGGGCGGGAGCGCGCGACCCGCTGTCCCGTGGCGTCCACGCCCACAACAACTCCTACTTCAGCCAGGACCCGTTCACGGCACTCGTCCGGCACCTCGATTCCTCCCTGCAGTCGCCGCGCGGCACGAACTGGGGGCACACGGAGGACGCGGAACTCGACGCCCTGTTCAAGCAGATGCGCGAGACCTTCGACGCCGCGGCCCAGGACGCCCTCGTCGCCCGTGCGCACCAGCGGGTCGTGGACGAGGCGATGTTCCTCTTCGTCGCGCACGACCTCAACGCCCGCGCCTTGTCCCCGCGGGTTCGCGGCTTCGTGCAGGCGCGGAACTGGTTCCAGGACCTCGGCCCCGTGACGGTGGGGTGAGCGTGCCCGACGCCCTCCTCGCGCCGCGTCCCGACCTCGGCGGCCCCGCGCAGCCGCTGCTCTCCGTGCGCGGGCTGACGAAGCACTTCGCCCTCCGCACGGGCTTCCTCGGCCGCGGGACCGGCGTGGTGCGCGCGGTGGACGATCTCGCCTTCGACGTCGTGAAGGGCGAAACGCTCGGCATCGTCGGCGAGTCCGGCTGCGGCAAGTCCACGACCTCCCGCCTCATCATGGCGCTGCTGGACCCGACCGGGGGGAAGGTGGTGTTCGACGGCATGGCGGTCGGCGGGCGGGAACTGCCGCTGAAGGAGTACCGGCGGCAGGTGCAGATGGTGTTCCAGGATTCCTACGCCTCGCTCAACCCGCGGCTGACGATCGAGGAGAGCATCGGCTTCTCGCCGGAGGTGCACGGGCTGGCGCGGCGGGACGCGCGGGGGCGCGCGCGGGACCTGCTCGCCGCGGTGGGTCTGGCGCCCGACAGCTTCGCCCGCCGCTACCCGCACGAACTCTCCGGCGGCCAGCGCCAGCGCGTGAACATCGCCCGCGCGCTCGCGCTGCGGCCGCGGCTGGTGATCCTCGACGAGCCGGTCTCCGCCCTCGACAAGTCCGTGGAAGCGCAGGTGCTGAACCTGCTGGTGGACCTAAAGGACCAGTTCGCCCTCACCTACCTCTTCATCTCCCACGACCTCAACGTGGTGCAGTTCATGGCGGACCGGGTGCTCGTGATGTACCTCGGGCGCGTGGCGGAGATCGGGCCGGTGGAGGCGATCTACGCCGCCGCGGCGCACCCCTACACCGCGGCGCTGCTGGCCTCCCGTCCCTCGATGGACCCGGACCTGCGGCGGACGGAACCGCCGCTGACTGGTGACCCGCCGAACCCGATCAACCCGCCCGCCGGCTGCCGCTTCCACACGCGCTGCACCTACGCGGAACCGGTCTGTTCCGCCACCGTGCCGCCGCTGCATCCCGCGCCGGCGGGGCAGGAGGCGGCGTGCCTCATGGTGGTGCCGGGCAGCGGCCACTCCCGCGCGCCGGCAATAGCTGCATGAGCGCCGCCGATCCCCTGGTGCAGGTACGCGACCTGCACGTGAAGTTCGTCTCGCGCGACGCCACGGTGCACGCCGTCAACGGCGTCTCCTTCGATCTCGCGGAACGCGAATCCCTCTGCATCCTCGGCGAGAGCGGGTCGGGCAAGTCCGTCACCCTCCGCGCGCTCATGCGCCTCAATCCGCCGCGGCGCACGGTGGTGGAGGGGACGCTCCGCGTCGGTGGGCACGACATCGTCGCGGCGCCGGACTCGCGCATGGCCGACATCCGCGGCTCCGTCGTCTCGATGATCTTCCAGGAACCGATGACGGCGCTGGACCCGGTCTTCACCATCGGCCGCCAGATCGCCGAGACGGTGATGCGGCACGAGGGGCTGGGGCGAGCGCAGGGCGAGGCGCGCGCGCTGGAACTGCTGGAACTGGTCCAGATTCCTTCGGCCAAGCGGCGCCTGGCGGCTTATCCGCACGAACTCTCCGGCGGGCTGCGCCAGCGCGCGATGATCGCCATCGCCCTGTCCTGCCGGCCGAAGCTGCTGCTGGCGGACGAGCCGACGACGGCGCTCGACGCCACCGTGCAGATCCAGATCCTCCTGCTGCTCAGGCGGTTGCAGGAGGACCTCGGTATGGGCGTGATCTTCGTGACCCACGACCTCGGCGTGGCGGGGGAGGTCGCGGACCGCGTCGCCGTCATGTACGCCGGCAAGTTCATCGAGGAAGGGCCGGTCCGCGCCATCATGCGGACGCCGCTGCACCCATACGCCCAGGGATTGCTCGGCGCCACGGTCCACGCGGGGATGCGCGGCGTGCGCCTCACCACCATCCCCGGAGCCCCGCCGAACCTGGAGCGCGTGCCCCAGGGCTGCGCCTTCGCGCCCCGCTGCGCCCATACCCGGCCGGACTGCCTCCCCGCGGTGCCGGCGCCCCGCAGCCCCGTTCCCGGCCACGCGGCGCGCTGCGTGCTCGTGCAGGACGCCGCCTGATGCTCCTCTACCTCCTCCGCCGCATCCTCTACGCCGTGCCGATCGCCCTCGCGGTCGGGTTCGTCTGCTTCATGCTCGTGCAGATCGCCCCCGGCGATCCCGTGAACGCCATCGTCCCCGCCGACGCCCCGCGAGAGGTGGTGGACCAGGTCCGCCGCGACTACGGGCTGGACAAGCCGCTCTATGTGCAGTTTGGCTTGTGGCTGTCGCGCGTGGTGCAGGGCGACCTCGGCCGCTCCCTCGCCACCGGGCGGCCGGTGACGGCGGACCTTCTCGTCGCGATGTCCAATACCCTCACCCTCGCGGTCGTGGCGGCGGGCTTCGGCTTCCTCATGGGCACGACGCTCGGCACCATCGCCGCCGTGTTCCGCGGCACCTTCGTCGACAAGCTGGCGGTGGGATTCGCCGCCGCGGGCGTCTCCATCCCGCATTACTGGCTCGGCATGGTGCTGGTGATCCTGTTCTCCGTCACCCTGAACTGGCTTCCCGCCATGGGCGCCGGCCCCGGCGGATCGGGCGCGTGGCGCTGGGACTGGGAACACCTCAGCTTCCTCGTCCTTCCCGCCTTCACCCTCTCCGTCATCCCCATGGGCATCATCACGCGCACGGTGCGGGGCGTGGTGATGGAACTGCTGGCGCAGGACTTCGTCACCACCCTCCGCGGCAAGGGACTGCGCCGCGGCGGCATCGCCCTACACGTGGTGAAGAACGCGGCGCCCGCCGTGCTGGCGGTGATGGGGCTGCAGCTCGGCTACCTCATGGGCGGCTCCATCCTCGTGGAGACGGTGTTCTCCTGGCCCGGCACGGGGTTCCTGCTGAACTCCGCCATCTTCCAGCGCGACCTTCCGGTCCTCCAGGGTACCATCCTCGTCCTCGCGCTGTTCTTCGTGACGCTCAACCTCGTGGTGGACCTGTTGCAGACCGCCCTCGATCCCCGGATCCGCCGCGCATGAGCACGACCGCCGAGGCGACCGCGATCATCCTCACCCAACCGGCCCCGGCCATCCCCGGGCGCGGCTACTGGCAGGGGGTGTGGCGGCGCCTGTCGCGCGATCCGGTGACGCTGTTCTTCGGCGCGGTGCTCATCCTCATGGCGCTCGCCATCCTCCTCGCCCCGTGGATCGCGCCGCACGACCCCTACCAGACGAGCATGATCCGCCGGCTGCGCCCGGTGTGGTTCCAGGACGGCCGCTACGCGTTGGGCACGGACGAACTCGGGCGGGACATGCTGACGCGCCTCCTCTACGGCGGGCGGCTGTCCTGGTTCCTCGGCATCACGCCCGTGCTCATCGCCTTCGCCATCGGCGGCACGCTCGGCGTGATCGCGGGCTTCGCGGGCGGCTGGGTCAACATGGCGATCATGCGGACCACCGACGTGTTCTACGCCTTTCCCTCCGTGCTGCTGGCGGTCGCCATCTCCGGCGCGCTCGGCCCCGGCATCACCAACGCCATGCTGTCTCTCACCCTCGTCTTCATCCCGCAGATCATCCGGGTGGCCGAGAGCACCACCACCTCCGTCCGCAACCTCGATTACGTGGAGTCGGCGCGGGCGAGCGGCGCGGGGGGCTTCACCATCGTGCGCGCCCATATCCTGCCGAACGTGCTCGGGCCGATCTTCGTTTACGCGACCTCGCTCATCTCCGTCTCGATGATCCTCGCCGCGGGCCTTTCCTTCCTCGGCCTCGGCACGCGTCCGCCGGAGCCGGAATGGGGGCTGATGCTCAACACGCTGCGGACCGCGATCTACACGCAGCCGGTGATCGCGATGCTGCCGGGCCTGTGCATCTTCGTGACGAGCCTGTGCTTCAACATGGTGAGCGACGGGCTGCGGACGGCGATGGACGTGCGGGGGTAGCGGCACGCGCGTTGCAACGCGGCCGGGGAACACCTCGGACACGACCATGACCGTTTCCCGCCGCGCCCTCATGGGCGCCACCGGCCTCGTCGGCCTTCCCGCCGGCTTCCCGCTCCCCGCCGAGGCCCAGGGAGAGCGCGTCCTCCGCTACGGCATCTCCATGGCCGACATCCCGCAGACCACCGGCCAGCCCGACCGCGGCGCGGGCGCCTACCAGTTCACCGGCTACACGATCTACGACCCGCTCGTCGCCTGGGAGATGGACGTGGCGGACCGCCCCGGAAAGCTCGTCCCCGGCCTCGCCACGTCGTGGGAAGCGGACCCCGCCGACCGCAAGCGGTGGACCTTCAAACTGCGGGAGGGCGTGCGCTTCCACGACGGCTCCGCCTTCGACGCGGACGCGGTGATCTGGAACCTGGAGAAGGTGATGACCCCCGGGTCGCCGCAATTCGACCAGCGCCAGGCGGCGCAGGTCCGGCCGCGCGTCCCCTCGCTCGCCTCCTGGCGCAAGCTGGATGCCCTGACGGTCGAGCTGACGACGAAGGCGGTGGACAGCCTCTTCCCCTATCAACTGCTCTGGTTCCTCGTCTCCTCGCCCGCCCAGTACGAACGCCTCGGCCGCTCCTGGGACCGCTTCGCGTCGGAACCCTCCGGCACCGGTCCCTTCCGCCTGTCCCGTCTCGTCCCGCGGGAGCGTGCGGAACTCGTCCGCAACACCGCCTACTGGAACCCCGCGCGGATGCCGAAGGTGGACCGCGTCGTGCTCGTCTGCGCGCCGGACGCCGTGACGCGCAGCAACGCCCTGCTGAGCGGGCAGGTGGACCTCATCGAGACCCCCGCGCTCGACATGGTCGCGCAGCTCCGCAGCACGGGGAACCGCGTGGTGGAGAACGTCACGCCCCATGTCTGGAACTACCACCTCTCCCTTCTCGAAGGTTCGCCCTGGCGTGACGTGCGGCTGCGCCAGGCCGCCAACCTCGCGATCAACCGGGACGAGGTCGTGACGCTCCTCGGCGGCCTCGCCCGCCCGGCGACGGGCGTCGTGGACCCCTCCTCCCCCTGGTTCGGCAACCCCTCCTTCAAGGTGCGCCACGCGCCCGACGAGGCGCGGCGGCTCGTGCGGGAGGCCGGCTTCGGTCCCGGCCGACCGGTGCGCGCCAAGTTCATCGTCGCCACCGGCGGCTCCGGCCAGATGCTCTCCATGCCGATGAACGAGTATATCCAGCAGGCCTGGAAGGAGATCGGCATCGAGGTGGAGTTCCAGCCGGTGGAGCTGGAGGTGCTCTACACCGCGTGGCGCAACGGCGCGGCCCACGACTCCATGCGCGGCATCACCGCCAACAACGTGGCCTACGTCACCTCGGATCCGCTCTACGCCCTCGTCCGCTTCTTCCATTCCGGGCAGGTTGCGCCCACCGGCGTGAACTGGTCGCACTACCGCGACGCCGAGACGGACCGGCT
>CAXVWQ010000490.1:0-10902 GCA_964263755.1 Roseomonas sp.
CGTCGCGGCGTGTGGGCTCGGCGGGACGGGGCGGGCCCCGGTCGTCGCGGCGCGGTGCGGCACCGCCGCCGGACCGGCCATCGCCACGGCCCCGACCGCCGCCGGCGTTGCGGGACTGGGACAGGCGGTAGGCGGGCTTCACCGCCGGGCCGCGCGGGGCCTCGCCCTCGGCGGGAACCTCCTGGCGGGTCAGCTTCTCCACGGCGCGGAGGAGGATGATCTCATCCGGCGCCACGAGCGCCACCGCCTCGCCCGACGCGCCCGCGCGGGCGGTGCGGCCGATGCGGTGCACGTAGGTCTCCGGCACCTCCGGCAGGTCGTACTGGATGACGTGGGTCACGGCCTCCACGTCGATGCCGCGGGCCGCGATGTCGGTCGCGACGAGGATCGGCGCGGTGCCGCGCTTGAAGGCCTCCAGCGCCCGCTCCCGCTGCCCCTGGCTCTTGTTGCCGTGGATGGCGTTGGAGGCGAGGCCGTCGGCCTCCAGCTGCTTCACGATGCGGTCGGCGCCGTGCTTCGTGCGGGAGAAGATGAGGGCGCGCCCCACCCCCTCGCTCCGCAGGATGCCCGCCAGCGCCGCGCGCTTGCCGTCCGGCGTCACGTGGATGACGCGCTGGTTCACCCGCTCCGCCGTCGTGGCCACGGGCGTGACCTCCACCCGCACCGGCTCCGGCATCAACTGCTTGGCCAGCGCGGCGATCTCCTCCGGCATCGTCGCGGAGAAGAACATCGTGTGGCGCTGCCGCGGGATCATGGCGGACAGCTTGCGGATCGAGGGCCAGAAGCCCCGGTCCATCATCTGGTCCGCCTCGTCGAGGATGAAGGTCTCGATGAAGTCGAGCCGCACCGCGCGCTGGTTGATGAGGTCCATCAGCCGGCCGGGCGTCGCGACGAGGACGTCCACCCCGTGCGCCATCGTCCGCTTCTGCGCCCCTTCCGGCACGCCGCCGAAGATCAGCGCGGTGCGCGGACGGATGTGCCGGCCGTACGCCTTGATGCTGTCGTGGATCTGGGAGGCGAGTTCGCGGGTCGGCGACAGGATCAGCACGCGGCAGCCCATCGGCATGGCCTTGCGGGGATCGGCCGCGAGCCGGTGCAGCAGCGGCAGCGCGAAGGCCGCTGTCTTGCCGGTGCCCGTCTGGGCGATGCCCAGCACGTCGCGCCCCGCGAGCGCCGCGGGGATGGCCTGGGCCTGGATGGGGGTGGGGATGGTATATCCCTCCTCCTCCAGCGCGCGCAGCAGCGGCGCCGACAGGCCGAGGTCGGTGAAGGTGGTCATGGGTGCGTCTCGGGGCGGCCGTCCTCGGCCGCGCGATGCGGGGGAAGCGCCCCGCGTGTCCGGTCGCATCCCAGTGGGAAAGATTCGATGAACGCCCCGGACAGGGCCGCGCGGGGAAATCCGCGGGGCGGCCGGTTCACGCGGCCGGGGCGTGGCCGCGGCATGGTCGCCGGGCGCGGGCGGTAGATGGACCCGCGCTTGCTGCGGTGCAAGGTGATTCGGGGCGTGATCCCATGCCGGGCGGCGAAGCGGTGTCTCCGGGCCGGCCGTCGGAGCGGCGACCGGAAGCGGTCAGGCCGTCGGACGTCGCGAGAAGCCCGGTTCCGCCGGTTCCTCCGCGAAGGCCTCGCTTACCGAGTCCACGCGCGCCGCGGGCGGGCCCGCCCGGCATTCGCGCAGCACCTGCTCCACCGCCGGTTCCAGGCCGGCCAGCAGCGCCTCCACCGTCCCGTCGGCCCGGTTCCGCACCCAGCCCGAGAGGCCCGCCTCCGTCGCCCGGCGCAGCAGCCAGTCGCGGTAGCCTACCCCCTGCACGCGCCCGGCGATGCGGATCAGCCGCGCGTTCATCGGGGGATGTGGAGGAGCCGTTCGGCGAGGGCGATGTCGGCGGCGACCCGGGCGCGCCGCCCCGCCGCCTCCGGGTCCAGGCCCCACCGCGTCTCCTGGTGGGTCTCGTCGAGGATGGCGAGGGCATGGGCCTCCGCCGCGTCGAGCCGGCCCCGCGAGAGCGCGAGGGCGAGGACGAGCGAGCCGAGGGCGGGGACCGCCAGCCCCAGGGCGGCGAGGCCGTAGGAATCGTGCGCCGCCACCGCGGCCCGCAGCGCGCGAAGCGACGTTTCGGGCTGGGCGACGTGCCCGATCCCCGTCGTGACGAGGAGCGGCGCGTCGAGGTGGAGCGCGGCCCAGTCGAGGAGCGGCCCCCAGCGCTCGGCCTGGAGCGCCGCGAGCGCCGCCTCCGGCGCGCGGTAGCAGAGGAGATCGGCCTCCCCGTACTGCGCCAGCGCGTCCACGGTGGGCGCCAGATCGGGCGCGATCCGGTCCGCGGCGGTGCCGACGAGGCGGGTCAGCGGCACGTCGTCGTAGGTGAACTCCGAATCCTTTCCGCCGCCGGCGCCGTCCCATTCGGCGGCCACCGCCTCGGCGAGGGCGGGGGAGGGAAGGCGGAGGCTGCCGCCGCCGGGCAGGCGGAGCGGCCGGTCGTCGAGGGCGATGCCGTAGCCGCCCGGTTCCTCGCGAGCGGCGGCACGGGTCCAGAAGCGCTTCATGCGCCCCCAGGTAGGGGCGCCCCGCCGCGTTTCACATGAGGCCGAGTTGACGGAGGGAGGCCCAGGCGCCGCGCCCGACGATGACGTGGTCGTGGACCGCGATCTCCAGCAGGGCGGCGGCGTCGCGCACCGCGGCGGTCATCTCCACGTCCGCCGCGCTCGGCGCCGGATCGCCGGATGGGTGGTTGTGGACGAGGATCACGGCGGTGGAATGCAGTTCCAGCGCGCGCTTCACCACCTCCCGCGGATAGACGGGGGTGTGGTTCACCGTCCCCCGGTGCAGCACCTCGTCCGCGATGAGCCGGTTGCGGGGGTCGAGGAAGAGGACGCGGAACTGCTCGTTCCGCTCCAGCGCGAGGGCGGCCGTGAGGTATTCGATCAGCCGGTCCCACTTCGAGAGGATCGGCATCTCCGACACCTCCGCCCGGATCATGCGGAGGGCCGTGGCGTGGACGAGCTTGATGGCCGCGGCACCGGGAAGACCGAGGGTCTCGTCTTCCGCCAAGTGGTCCGCGCGGGCGGCGAGGACGGCGGCGAGCGAGCCGTGGCGGTTCATCAGCGCCTTCGCCAGGGGCTTCGTGTCGCCCATGCGGAAGGCGGCGAAGAGGACCATCTCCAGCAGCTCGTAATCGGCCAGCGCGTCGGGGCCCCGGTGGACCAGCTTCTCCCGCATCCGGCCGCGATGGCCCTGGGGGCCGGTGGAGGCGAAGGGACGGTTCGGCTCCCGCTCGTAGGCCTCGGGCGGCGCGAAGGGGCGGTCGGCGAGGTCGGAGGCGAACGGCGGCGCCCGGAAGAAGGTCGCCGCGTCGGCGAAGCCGGGCCGTCCGGCCGGCGTGAGCTGTTCGGGGTAGTCCAAGCGATGGTCCCCTCATGGAACGCGTAATGATAACCGGAAGTTGAACCTGTCCGTCAACACTCGCCCAAAGGTTTAAGGAAACTTCCCGGGAACAACCGGCAACACGAACCGTTTCAGGGTGTTGCGGCGACGGGTCACCGCATCAGCGGCGCCGTGACGAGGATCATGGCGAAGCACAGCACCGCCGCGGCGCCGACGCGGGGGATCAAACGCGCCCGACCCGTGGCGGCCGCGGCCCTGCCCAGACCGGCACCGAGGCCGATCCAGGCGAGGGCGACGACGGCCAGGAGGACGAGGAAGGCGGCGAAATAGGCGGGCCAGGTGGGGACGGCGAAGGGGATGATGCCGAGGGCGAAGACGATGGCCTTCGGGTTGAGCAGCGTCGTCACGAAGACCTGGGGCGGGGTGACGAGGCGGGTGGCGTCGCCGAGGCCGGCGCCGCGCCGCCAGAGGCGGATGGCGAGGAGGACGAGATAGGCGGCGACCGCGAGGCGCAGAACGGTCGCGACCGCGGGAAGCCCGGCGATGAGGGGGGCCAGGAGGAGCCCGATGACGAGGATGGAGAGCGAGTATCCCGCGGCCTCCCCGAGCATCAGGGGGAGAGAGCGGCGGAACCCAAGCGAGGCGCCCCCCGTGGCGAGGAGGGTGTTGGTGGGCCCCGGGGTGCCGAGGACGATGAGGATGGTGAGGGCGAAGAGGGCGGGGTCTTCCATGCGCCCGTGGTTAGCCCGCCGGCCCGAGGGGAGGAACGGGGCGGGGGTGAACGCGGCCGCGGCGCGACCCACATGCGGTGCGGTTGGCGCGCCGCTCCCCCGCGGCTAGAAGGCGCCCCCGACACCCCCGACACGTCGCGACTTTCCGGAGCCCGGATTCATGCCCGCCTGGCAATACGTCTACGTCATGAAGGACCTCACGAAGGCCTACCCGGGGGGGCGCGAGGTCTTCAAGGGCATCACCCTCTCCTTCCTCCCCACCGTGAAGATCGGCGTGCTCGGCCCGAACGGGGCGGGCAAGTCCACGCTCATGCGGATCATGGCGGGGCAGGACAAGGAATACGGCGGGGAGGCCTGGGCGGCGGAGGGGGCGCGCGTCGGCTACCTGTCGCAGGAGCCGCACCTCGATCCGACGAAGACGGTCGGGGAGAACGTGCGGGAGGCGTTCGGGACGCTCACCGCCGACCTGGAGCGGTTCAACGAGATCGCGATGGCGTTCGCCGAGGAGATGTCGGACGACAAGATGAACGAACTGCTGGCCGAGCAGTCGGAGCTGCAGGAGCGGATCGACGCGGCGAACGGCTGGGACCTCGACCGCACGGTGGACATCGCGCTCGACGCGCTGCGCTGCCCGCCGGCGGACAGCGCGGTGACGAACCTCTCCGGCGGCGAGCGGCGGCGCGTGGCGCTGTGCAAGCTGCTGCTGGAGAAGCCCGACCTGCTGCTGCTGGACGAGCCGACGAACCACCTCGACGCCGAGAGCGTGTCCTGGCTGGAGAAGACGCTGAAGGACTACGAGGGCGCGGTGCTCATCGTGACCCACGACCGCTACTTCCTCGACAACGTCACGAACTGGATCCTGGAAGTGGATCGCGGCCGGGGCATCCCGTACGAGGGCAACTACTCCGCCTACCTCACGGCCAAGCGCAAGCGGCTGAAGCAGGAGGAGAAGGAGGAGAGCGTCCGCCAGCGCCAGCTGGCCGAGGAGCAGGAGTGGATCGGCAAGTCGCCCTCCGCCCGGCAGGCCAAGAGCAAGGCGCGCATCCAGGCCTACGAGGAACTGCTCCTCAGGAGCCAGGACAAGGCGCCCGACCCGACGGAGATCCAGATCCCGCCGGCGCCGCGGCTGGGGAACATCGTCATCGTCGCGGACGACGTGCGGAAAGGCTTCGGCAACCGGCTGCTGATCGACGACCTGTCCTTCAAGCTGCCACCCGGCGGCATCGTCGGCGTCATCGGGCCGAACGGCGCGGGCAAGACCACCTTGTTCAAGATGATCACCGGCGTGGACAAGCCGGATTCCGGCACGATGACCGTCGGGGAATCCGTCGAACTCGGCTACGTCGACCAGTCGCGCGACAGCCTCAACGACAAGAACACCGTCTGGCAGGAGATCTCCGGCGGGATGGACCAGATCGTCGTCGGCAAGCGGGCCGTGCCGTCGCGCGCCTACTGCGCCGCCTTCAACTTCCGGGGCGGCGACCAGCAGAAGCCCGTTGGCGTGCTGTCGGGCGGGGAGCGCAACCGCGTCCACCTCGCGAAGATGCTGAAGGTGCCGCACAACGTCCTCCTGCTGGACGAGCCGACGAACGACCTGGACGTGGACACCCTGCGGGCGCTGGAGGAGGCGCTGACGGATTTCGCGGGCTGCGCGGTGATCATCTCGCACGACCGCTGGTTCCTCGACCGGCTCGCGACGCACATCCTCGCCTTCGAGGGCGACAGCCACGTCGAGTGGTTCGAGGGGAACTATCAGGCCTACGAGGCGGACAAGCGCCGGCGCCTCGGCGTGGCGGCGGATGAGCCGCACCGGATCAAGTACCGGCCACTGACGCGGTGAGCGTCACGATCGACGCTTCGCGGTAGCGCCGTGTACGTCTCGCCCGGCCTCGCCAATCCCCGCATCGTCCGGACGGAGCGGCTGACGCTCCTGCCGGTCGGGCGGGAGAACCTGCCGGACCTCACCCGCCTGAAGGCGGACGAGCGGGTTTACGGATACATGCTCCACGGCGTGCGCTCCCCCGAAAGGACGCGGGAAGAACTGGAGGACGACGTGGATTTCTGGGAGGTCCGGGGCTACGGCACCTGGGCCGTCCACGAGACCGCCTCCGGCGATTTCCTCGGCATCGTCGGGTTGGCGGAGCGGCCGGACGGGCGGGGCGTGGCGATCCGCTACGCCTTGTGGCCGGAGGTGCGCGGCCGCGGCTACGCGCGGGAGGCGGCGGAGGCGGCGCTGCGCTTCGGCCACGCGGCCGGCCTCGACCGCATCGTCGGCATCGCGCGGGAGGACAACGCGCGGTCCCGCGCCATCATGCTGGACCTGGGGATGCGGCCCTGCGGCGAGTTCCGCAACGCCGGGTCGAGGATGCTGATCCACGAGAGCGTCGCGGACGATCCCTTCTCCCGGGAGGCGCGGTGATGCGGATGCGATCCCTCCTGTTCGTGCCGGCGCACGTGCCGCGCTTCGTCGCGCGGGCGCATGAGCGCGGTGCGGACGCGGTGATCCTCGATCTGGAGGACTCCGTCCCGGCGGAGGGGAAGGGCACCGCCCGGGCCTCGCTCGTGGACTCGATCGCGGCCGTGGCCCGCGGCGCGGCGCCGATGGTGCGGGTGAACGCCGGCCTGCTGGACCTCGCGCGCGACCTGGAGGCGGCGGTGGTTCCCGGCCTTTCGGCGCTGGTGCTGCCGAAGGTGGAGGAGCCGGCGCTGGTGCGGGCGGTCGCTGAGGCGGTGGCGGGCCTGGAGGAGGCCCGGGGGATCCCCGCGGGGACGGTGCGGCTGGTGTTGCAGGTGGAGACGCCGGCGGCGCTGCCCTCGCTCTTCGCCATCGCCGCGTCGCACCCCCGCGTGGCCGCGATGACCCTGGGGCCGGAGGACTACCTCGCCGCGATGGGCGCGGCGCCGGACGACGCGGCGCTGCTGCCGCCGAACGCCGCGGTGCTGGCGGCGGCCCGGGCCGCGGGGATCGTGCCGCTGGGCTTCGTCGGCAGCATCGCGGGCTTCGACGACCTCGACGACTACGCGCGCCGCATCGCCGCCGCGCGCCGCATGGGCTTCCGCGGTGCGATGGCGATCCACCCCTCGCAGGTCGCGGTTCTGAACGCCGGCTTCGCGCCGGACGCGGCGGAGGTGGCGTGGGCGCGCCGGGTGGTCGCCGGCGACGCGGCGGCGCGGGCCGAGGGGCGCGGCGCGTTCCGGCTTGATGGCCGGATGGTGGACCCGCCGGTGGTGCGCCGGGCCGCCGAGATCCTGGCGTTGGCCGGGGAGGGTTAGCCCCGCTCGCGCGCCGCCAGCTGCGCGACCTGGTTCCGCATCGCGTCCAGCAGGGCCGAGACGCGCCCGCCGTTCCGCGTGATGACCGCGGAATACTCGCTGCGGGTGGTGAGGCGGAGCGAGGTGCCCTCCGCGATCACGTCCACGACCCGCGGCTGCCCTCCCACTTCCGCCACCCGCCAGTCGAGCGAGAAGGCCGGCGTGTTCGGGCGCTCGACGACGGTGTTGACGAGGGTGTCGTCCTCCGTCCGCTGCTGGGCACGGCCGAGCGAGAAGCGCACGCCCTGGTATTCCCCGAAGCGGGCGGAGAGGTTGCGGATGAGGGTTTCCTCGAAGAGCCGCATGTAGGTCTGCTGCTCCTCCGGCGTCGCGGCCCGGTAGAAGCGGCCGAGGATGAAGCGGCCGACGCCCTCCACGTCCACCGCGCGACGGAGGACGGCGGCCACCCGGCCGCGCCGGGCCTCGACGGACCCCGCGGCGTTGATGGCGCCGACGAGTTCCGCGCCGGTGGCCTGGATGAAGGAGGTGGCGCGGGCGGTGTCCACGACCTGGGCCCGCGCGCCGCCCCCGATCGGAAGGGCCGCGAAGGGGAGGGGGGCCGCCAGGCTCGCGAGGAGGAGGGCGCGTCGCTGCATGGTCCTGCGTGTCCGTCCGTTCGGTCGTTTCACTCGGCCGGGGCACCCCCCGTGGCCGCGCAGGTGGGGAGGCGCGGTCCGGACCTCAACGCCCGGACCGGGCCCTGGTTACCGCGGCCGGCCTCAGCGGGCGGGCGGGGCCGAGGGGGAGAGGGAGAACCCGCCGCCGAGCCCGGCGCCGGGCTGGGGCGCCGCCTCCGGGGTGTTCCGGATCTCCCGCGCCCGGGTCTGGCGATAGGCGGAACGGAGGGTGGCATAGGGATCGAGCGAGGTGTCGCGGACGCCCTGGACCGTGTCCAGCAGCCCCTCCCGGGTGCTGACCACGGTGGCGCCGGAGCGGATGTAGGAGGCGGTGCCGGCGACCTGGGCGTTGCCGAAGGTGAGCCAGGTCAGCGGGTCCGCCAGGATGCCGGCGACGAAGCCGACGAGGTCGCGCGGGTTGCTCGGCCCGAGGAGGGGAAGGAACAGGTAGGGCCCTTCGCGCACCCCGGCGACCGCGAGGGTCTGCCCGAAATCCTCCGAATGCGCGGGAAGCCCGAGTTCCTTCGCCACGTCGAAGATGCCGCCGACGCCGAGGGTGGAGTTGAGCAGGAACCGCCCGAGGGTGGTGCCGAAGCGCTGCGTCTCCCCCTGCAGGGCGTCGTTCGCGAGGACCACGGGGGAGCGGGCATTGGACAGGACGTTGGTGATGCCCTGCCGGACCGGCCGGGGAACGACGTAGCGGTAGCCGCGGGCGACGGGTTCGAGGACGGCGCGGTCGATCGCGTCGTTCACGCCGTACATCGCGCGGTTGAAGGGCTCCGCGGGGTCGTTGTTCGCCTCGAACTCGGCGACCGCCTCCCGGTCGTTCGCGGGGGGGCGGGTGGCGCAGGCGGAGACCGCGAGGAGCGCCAGGAGGGCCCAGGGAAGGGCGGGGGGGAGGCGGAGCGGGGGCATCGCGTCTCGATACGGCATGGGGGTTGGTCGGCGCATACCATCCCTGGGGCGGCGGGGAAACGATCGTCGTGCAACGAAAAGCGTCAGGATTCAGGGAACCGGCGCACGCCCACGTGAGCCGCGCGACGACGGCGACCGTTCCGCCGGGGCGGCGATGACGCTAGAAGGCACCCATGAACGAGATGTCCTCCCCCCCGAAGACCCTCCAGGCTTGGCTGTCCGGCCCGCGGATCGGCGCCCTGCCCTCGCTCACCGCCATGCCGGCGCCCGCCCTGTCCTTCGAGTTCTTCCCGCCGAAGTCGGAAGCGATGGAGACGGCGCTGTGGGCGGTGGTGAAGCGGCTGGAACCGCTGCGGCCGCGCTTCGTGTCGGTCACCTACGGCGCCGGCGGCTCCACCCAGGCCCGCACCCACGCGACGGTCACGCGCATCCTGCAGGAGACCTCCCTCACCCCCGCCGCGCACCTCACCTGCATCGGCGCCTCCCGGGGGGAGGTGGACGACGTGGCCCGGGAATACTGGGATGCGGGCGTGCGGCACATCGTGGCGCTGCGGGGCGACCCGGCGCCGGGCGAATCCTACGCCCCGCACCCCCAGGGCTACGCCTACGCCGCCGACCTCGTCGCCGGCCTGAAGCGGATCGGGGACTTCGAGATCTCCGTCGCCGCCTATCCGGAGACGCACCCGACCGCAACCTCCTCGGACCATGACCTCGACAACCTCAAGGCCAAGCTCGACGCCGGGGCGACGCGGGCCATCACGCAGTATTTCTTCGAGGCGGAGACCTTCCTCCACTTCATCGACCGCGCCCACGCCGCGGGGATCACCGTGCCGATCGTCCCGGGGATCCTTCCCGTGTCGAACTTCGCCCAGGTGCGGAAGTTCTCCGCCATGTGCGGCGCGGGGGTGCCGGAGTGGATGGCCACCCTGTTCGACGGTCTGGACGACGACGCGGGCACGCGGGCGATGGTCGCGGCGGTGGTGGCCGCGGAGCAGGTGCGGCTGCTCCAGGCCAACGGGGTGGACGAGTTCCACTTCTACACCCTGAACCGGGCCGACCTGTCCTACGCCATCGCCCACCTGCTGGGCGCGCGGCCGGCCGGCTGACGCTGACGCCTCACTTCCGCGTCATGTCGTGATTCCCGGGCGTGTGCGGCGTTCCTCGCATTGCGCCCCCACGGCATCGCGACAGGTCAGGCATGGAATCCGGCGGGACCAGCCCGCCCGTCCTCGGACGGCTTCCCGCATCGGGCGTGATCCGGCATCCCGCCTGGGACGCCGCCCGTCGCGCCGTGGTCGCACGCCTGCAGGAGGAACCCTCCGTCGTCGTGCTGCTCGGCGCGGAGGGGGTGGGCAAGACCACCCTGCTCGCGGCCCTGACGCGCCAGATGGCGCGCCATGGCCGGCCGCCCGGCGCCGCGGAGGGACCGGGACTCCGCGTGCTCGACGATGCGGAGGACGTGGCGGACGCGGCCCTGCTGGACGCCGCCCGCACGCCCGGCGGCGTCCTCCTGGCCGGGCTGCCGGTGCTGGAGGGGCGCCTGCTCGACCTCGGCATCGCGGCGGCGCCCGTCGCCCTCCGACCGCTGCGCCCGGAGGAGATGGCGGATTTCGTCGCGGCGCGCCTGACCGCCGTGGGACAGCCGCCGGACCTGCTGACCCCGGAGGCGGTGGACGCGGTCTTCGCCCGGTCGGGCGGGGTGGTGCGGCTGGTGAACGGACTGGTCGGCGCCGCCTTGTTCGGCGCCTCGCTGGACGATTCGCCGCACGTCGCGGAGCGCCACGTGACGGCGGTGGCGCTCCCGCCCCCCGCGACGCCACCAGGGCGTGCCGCGCCGGCCGTCGGCATCCCGGCCGGCGCGGGCGAAGGTGATGCGCCGGGCCCGATGGGGGCCGGCGGTGCACCGGTGGCCAGGCCCGATGCGGTGCCCGGGCCGGCCGGGGAG
>CAXVWQ010000491.1:0-2996 GCA_964263755.1 Roseomonas sp.
GCTGGGGGGCTTGGGGGCAGCCATCCCGCCTCGTGGCGGCACCGCACCCTCCACGGCGCCGGGATCGGTCCCCTCGCACCCGCCCATGTGCGGGTCGAGGTGGGTCGGGCCGGCGGGAAGGCGGGATTCGGGCGGCGACCCGTCCGGCCGGCATCCAGCCGCGGCCCGTCCAGGCGGAAATCGCTGGAAGCGGCCGGGCTGGTGGAGGACAACGAGGCGGCAATGGAAAGGAGCTGGGATGAGCACTTCGGCCAAGGCCGTGCGCTTCGGCGACGACGCCTTCCGGGTCGATCTGGCCGATGGCCGCACCATCGGCGTCCCCCTCTCCTGGTTCCCCCGGCTGTCGCGCGCGACGCCGGAGCAGCGGGCCGCGGTCCGCATCGGGGGTGGCGGCATCGGCCTGCACTGGGATGACTTGGACGAGGACATCTCCGTCCCGGGCCTCCTCGCCGGCCGGATGGACCGCACCGTACGCGGTCTCGCGGACGCCGCGGAGTGAACCTGCCGGACCCGCCCTCCTTCCGCCTCGACGGCAAGCGCGCCCTCGTCACCGGGGCGGGGCGCGGGATCGGCCTCGCCGCCGCCGCCGCGCTCGCCTTCGCGGGGGCGGAGGTGACCCTCGCCGCCCGCACCGGCGCGGAGGTCGAGGCCGCGGCCGACGCCATCCGCGCGCGCGGTGGCCGGGCGGAGGCCATGGTGGCCGACGTGACCGACCTCCCCGGCTTCGCTCGCCTCGTCGCCGAACGCGGCCCCTTCGACGTGCTGGTGAACAACGCCGGCGGCTCCCGCCACGCGCACGTGCTGGACGTGACGGAGGACGACTACGACGCCGTCACCGACCTCAACGTCCGCGCCGCCTTCTTCGCCATGCAGGCCGTCGCCCGCGGGCTGCGCGATGCCGGCCGCCCCGGATCGGTCATCAACGTCTCGTCCCAGATGGGCCACGTCGGCGGCCCCCGCCGCGCCGTCTACTGCGCGACGAAGTTCGCGATGGAGGGCTTCACGAAGGCGGCCGCCCTCGAACTCGCCCCGCTCGGCATCCGCGTGAACACCCTCTGCCCCACCTTCGTCGAGACGCCGATGACCCGCCCCGGCCTGTCCGATCCCGCGACGCGGGACTGGATCCTCTCGAACATCCGCCTGGGGCGCGTCGGCCAGCCGGGGGACCTGACGGGGGCGGTGGTGTTCCTGGCGTCGGACGCCTCGTCGCTCATGACGGGATCGGCGCTGATCGTGGATGGGGGCTGGACGGCCGCGTAGGTCACCCTGGCGGGAAGGCTTCCCGCAGGGCCGCGACGTAGTCCTCCAGCGTCGCCTCCAGCCGCGCGTGCATCAGGGCCTGGAAGGGGTCGAGGTCACCGGTGAGCGAACCCTGCTCCAACGCGTCGAGATAGGCGAGCCGATCCGCCGGCCGCACCGCGACGGGCACGTATCCCCCGCGGATCAGCAGCAGGTTCATCAGCAGCCGCGCCGTGCGCCCGTTGCCGTCGGCGAAGGGGTGGATGGCCGTCAGGCGGAAATGCGCGTCGAAGGCGGCTTCCGGACTCGTCGGCAGGTCACGCAGCCCAACCGCGAAATCCCGCATCAGCTCCGGAACCTTCATCGGGTTCGGAAACACCACGGGCGACCCGGCGACCCGCCGGCGGTGAAGACTGTAGTGACCGGCGATCCCCGGCTCGCTCCGCGCCACGATCCGGCGGTGCAGTTCCCGCACCACCGCCTCGTCCACTGGCACCTCGCGTGCCGCGAGATCGCGCATCCACCCCAGCGCGTCGTGGTGGTCCACCGCCTCCAGGTGATCCTTCAGCGCCTTGCCGCCGACGGTGATGCCGTGCTCGATCACCTCCGCCGTCTCGCGGAGGGTGAGGGTGTTCCCCTCGATGGCGTTGGACGTGTAGGTCAGTTCGACGTCGTAGGCCTTCCGCAACCCCCGCAGGGCGTCGCCGGACATCGGGCGCAAGGCGTCGAGTTCCGCCCTGCGCGCCGCGACCCCCGCCTTCAGCCGCGCGAAATCCATCGCGGCGCCGCCCGCCGCGTCAGGCGGTGCGCGTCGCCACGAGCCGCCACGTCGGGTCCTCCGCGCGCAGGTCGCGCTGGAAGGTCCACACGTCCGTCAGTTCCGTCACCGCATCCGCCCCGGCCACCGGCTTGCCCGCCGCGTCGGTCGTCAGGTTCACCTGGTCCGACACGAAGCGCACCGTCACGTCGGCCACGGTGCCGCGCAGGTCGGCGGCCTCGATGGAGGCTTCCCGCACCTCCCGGATCTCGGTGCGCTGGCGCTCGCCCTTGCCCTCGCGCTCGGCGATCGCGGATTCGAAGCCGGCGTAGGTGTCCTCGCTCAGCAGGTCGCGCAGCAGCGGGCGGTTGCCGGCGGCGAAGCCCTCCACGATCATCCGGAACGCCCCCTCGGCGCCGCCGAGGAACCCGGCGGGATCGAAGGACGGGTCCACCCCGCGGATGCGGGCCAGCGCCTGCCCGACGGGGCCGCGCGCGTCCGGCACGCCGCGGGCGGCGGGGGCGGGCGGCGCCTCGGCCTCCACGGCGCGCGGCACGGGAACGCCGGCGGGAGGGCGCTCGAAGCCCTGGCGGCGGCCCAGCACGCTCCGCAGGCGCAGCACGAGGAAGGCTGCCACCATGCCGAACAGGATCAGATCGAGCGGAAACCCGCCTTGCATCGCTATTCTCCCGGGAGGTCACAGTTAGGCCCGCGGTCCCCATCCCGCAACCGGGGCTCGCGACGGGGGCTTGCGACGGGGAGCTGCGACCGGGGGCCGGCGACGTCCGCCCCGGATCGGAGCCTCCGAACGGGACGCCCGACCGGCCGGGACGACGAAGGTTGCCCGAATCCCCCGGCGCCGCCATGTCCGGCCCGATCCACGGGACCGCCACATGATCCTCCTCCGCCACGGCCAGAGCGAGTTCAATCTCCACTTCAGCGCGACGCGGAAGGACCCGGGCATCGAGGACCCGCGCCTCACGCCGCTGGGGCACGAGCA
>CAXVWQ010000492.1:0-10986 GCA_964263755.1 Roseomonas sp.
CCCGGTCCCGCAGGTCCTGCGACAACGCCATCCCACGCCGCCACGCCATCGCCGCCTCCAGCCCATGCCGGAGGACGATGAATCACCTCAGGCCCCCACCCCGGAAGCCCCCGCGATTCCACCCAGGCGCATTCCGCTCTATCGCCGGGGACGGTGGAGGACGGGATGATCGTCTGCCCCTACCACGGTTGGGCCTTCACCGGAGATGGCGCCTGCGCCCGCCTGCCCCAGGCGCACGAGCCGGAGCGGGGCCGCCCGGGCCGCGGCGCGACCGCGCATCGCTGCGCCGAGCGCTACGGCTACGCCTGGGTCTGCCTCGACGAGCCCCTGACGAGCATCCCGCACATCCGGGAGGCCGACGACCCGTCCTTCCGCCTCATCCACGAGTTCCACGAACCCTGGGCCGCGTCGGGCCTGCGGATCATGGAAAACTCCTTCGACACCGCGCATTTCTCCTTCGTCCACAAGGGCACCTTCGGCGTGCCGGACGACCCGCGCCCCGCGCCCTCCACCATCGAGCACGCGGACTGGGGCTTCACGATGCGGAGCGAGGCGGTGGTGACGAACCAGGGGATCTCGAAAGAAATCCTGCGGGACGCGAACGAGCGCACCGTGCGCCGCATCGAGGGGCGTTGGCACCTGCCGTTCTTCCGGGCGGCGCGGATCGACTACCCCAACGGGATCACGCACGTGCTGTGCACCGGGGCGACGCCGGTGGACGACCGCCACTCGATGATCTGCCAGTGGGTGTATCGGTCGGACACGGAGGAGGAGGCGCCGGCCGCGAAGGTCATCGCCTTCGACCGCGCGGTGACGGAGGAGGACCGGGCGGTGCTGGAGACCACCACCTGGGACGTGCCCCTGGCGATGGGCGAGGAGCTGCACATGCCCGCCGACAAGCCGGGCATCGAGATGCGGCGGCGGCTGGCGGCGCTGCTGGCGGAGCACGGTGAGGTCGAGGCGCGGCTGCCGGCGGAGGCGTGATCCCGGCGCGGCGAGGCCCCCCCGGGCCGCGATTGCGCGCTACCGACCCGCCACGGCCACGACGCGGCCGTTCGCGACGGCGTAGGCCTGTCGGCGGAGCAGCGTCGGGCAGCAGCGCGGATCGTCGGGACCCATGCTCCGACCCTCGACGTGGATCAGCCCGTCCCGGACGGTCACGCGTTCCACCATGTCGGGGTGCCCCCGGCCCGGGGTCATCGGCAGGGCCGCCAGTCGCCCGCCCTGGCGCACGAGCACGGAGACGAGGGTGGCGGAGTTGTTCCCGCCGCCGCCGCAGCCCTCGACGGAATGTCGGACGACGGCGACGTCGCGCGTCTCACCCGCGAGCGACCCCGCATGGATCAGGTCGGCGCCGGTGTGGGCGCACTGACCGCGGCGCGCCTCGGCCCGGGCCCAGGCCAGCGCCTCCGCCGCGGTCTGACCGGCGGCGGGAGAGGAGACGAAGGAGGCGGCCGCGACGAACGCGGCGAGAAGGCGTGCGGGCGTCGCGGCGCAACGGACCATGCGGGATTCCTGCGAGGGGCGGTGAGGATGGAACAGGGTCTCCCGCCGGATCAAGCCTGTCGCCGCCAAGCCTGTCACCGCCAAGCCTGTCACCGCTGCGTCCGCGGGCAGAAGAAGGTGGACCGCCCCGCCTGCACGATCCGCGCGATGCCCGGGCAGGCCGGCGGCCCCGGGCATCGCGCGCAGGGCTGCCCGGGCCGGTCGTAGACGTCGAAGCGGTCCTGGAAGTGGCCGAGTTCGCCGTCGGCGCGGACGTAGTCCCGCAGGGAGGAGCCCCCGGCCTCGATGGAAGCGTTCAGCACGGCCTTGATCGCCGGCACCAGCCGCGCCGCGCGGGCGCCCGTCACGGTGCAGGCCATGCGGCGGGGGGAGATGCCGGCGCGGAACAGCGCCTCCGCGACGTAGATGTTGCCCAGCCCCGCGACGACGCGCTGGTCCAGCAGGGCGGCCTTGATCGGGGTGTTCTTGCCGATGAGCGCCGCCGCGAGGGTCGGGGCGTCGAAGGCGTCCTCCAGCGGCTCCGGGCCGAGGCCGGCGAGGAGGCGGTGGGCGTCCTCGTCGGCGGTCGGGACGAGGTCCACGCAGCCGAAGCGGCGCGGGTCCTGGAAGCCGACGCGCCAGCCATCCGTCGTTTCCAGCAGCAGGTGTTCGTGGGCGAGGCCGTCGCCCTCCCCCCGCGCGTCGGAGGCGGCGCCCTGCGCGCCGTCGCGCGGCCGGGGCGCCGCGCCCGGGGCACGGGCGACCATGCGGCCGGACATGCCGAGATGGACCAACACGGAGAGGCCGCCGTCGAGACGCATCAGCATGTACTTCCCCCGTCGCCGGAACCCCTCGATGCGCGCCCCGGACAGGGCATGGATCAGGTTCTCCGGAAAGGGCCAGCGCAGGCCGGCGCGTCGGGTCTCGGCGCGGGCGAGGGTGCGGCCGGTGAGCACGGCGGAGAGGCCGCGCATCACGGTCTCCACCTCGGGCCGTTCGGGCATGGCGGGGATATGGGGTGGGGCGGGCGCGGGGGGCACCCGCGCCCCGTCCCCCGGCGCCCGCCCTCAGCGCAGCGCCGCGGCGAAGTCCGGGCGGTCGAGCATCGCGTCGGTCGCGCGCGAGAGGGCGCGCAGCATCGTGCCGCGCAGCTCCTGGGGGTCCGCAGCGATGCCGGTGGCGAAGAACGACCCGGCCTCGACGATGTTCGCCGCGCCCTCACCCGTCCAGACGGACGCGCCGGTCGCGGGGTTCACGAGGGTGCCCTCCAGCCGCACCGTCGCCTCGGTGCGGAGGAGCTTGCTCGCGTTGAGTTCGACGACCCGGATGCGGAGTTCCCGCGCGGCACCGGTGCCGCCCGCCAGCAGCCCGCGCGCCGTGAGGGCGGACCGGAGTACGCCCGCCACCTCCTGCGACACGGGGGTCGGCGCGGTGAGGCGCGAGAGGGGGTTGCCGTAGCCGCCGCGGATCGTCCCGTACTGCCCCGTGCCCGCCTGCCCGTCCCGCCGGGCATCCGTCACGGCGCCGACCGCCACGACGGGTCGGGGCGCGGCGACCGGCGGCGCGCCGGCGGCCACGTAGGTCAGGCCGAGTTCACCGGAGGCCTGGCAGCCGGCGAGGGCGAGGAGGGCAACGAGGGCGAGGGCGGGGCGGGCGGTCATCCGTGTGCTCCTTGGGCGTCCGGCAATGAGGGCCGGCCTTGGACAACGACCGCGCCGACGCGGCAAGATCGCCGCCCCTTCCGGAGGTGTCCCGTGACCCGGTCCCGCGTCCTGATGACGGCCCTGCTCGCCACCCTCGCCGTCCCCCTCGCCGCCGAACCCGTCCGTGCGCCCCGCGCGATGGTCGCGGCCGCCCACCCCCTCGCGGCCGAGGCGGGGCTGGCGATGCTGCGGCGGGGCGGCTCGGCGGTGGATGCGGCGGTGGCGGCGGGGATGGTGCTCTCGGTGGTGGAGCCGCACGCCTCGGGCATCGGGGGCGGGGCGCTGATGGTGCACTTCGCGCCGGAGGGCGGGCGGGTGTCGGGATACGAGGGCTTGTCCGCCGCCCCGGCAACGGCCGCGGCGACGCTGCGGACCAACCCGGACGGCTCGCTCGCGGGGGCCGCGACGGCGGCGCGGTCCGGGCGGGCGGTCGGGGTGCCGGGGGCGGTGGCGATGCTCGCATTGGCCCATGCCGACCACGGGCGGCTGCCGTGGCGCGACCTGCTGGCCCCGGCGATCCGGGCGGCGGAGGAGGGGTTCCCCCTGCCCCGGACGCTGCGGCGCGCCGTCGCCGCCCGCACCGCCGCCTTCGACGGGGATGCCCCGCTGCGCGCCCTGTTCCTCGACGCCGGGGGACGGCCGCTGCCGGAGGGGGCGGTGATCCGCAACCCCGAAGGCGCGGCGGCCCTGCGCGCCCTGGCGGAGGAGGGGCCGGGGGCGCTGTACCGCGGCGCCCTCGCCCGCGCGGTGCTGGACGCGACGGCGCGTGATCCGCTTCCCGGCTGGCTCACCGCGGAGGACCTGTCGTCCTACCGCGCGATGCGTCGCGACCCCGTCTGCGGCGAGGCCTTCGGGCGCCGCGTCTGCTCCGCCGCGCCGCCGGCCTCCGGCGGGGTCGCCGTGGTGCAGCAGCTCGGGATCATGGAACGCCTCGGCATCGCCGGCATGGCGGCGGGCTCGGCGGAGGCGGCGCACGTCATCCTCGAAGCCTCACGCCTCGCCCTCGCCGACCGCCGCCGCTGGCTCGGCGACCCGGACCGGGCGGCGGTGCCGACGGCGGGGCTGGTGGCGCCCGCCTACCTTCGGGACCGCGCCGCCCTCGCCGCCCCGGGGCGGGCGATGGCGGCGGTGGCGGCGGGGGAGCCGCGGGACCGGCACGGCGCGCTGCCCGCGGAATCGGACCCGGAGAGTCTCGCCGGCACCTCCCACGTCGCGGTGGTCGGGCCGGCGGGGGACGCGGTGTCCTTCACCACCACGAACAACCTCAACTTCGGGGCGGAGCGTTCGGCGCTGGGCTTCCCGCTGAACAACGGCCTGACGAACTTCGCCGTGGACCCCGGGCCGGCGGAAACCCCTGCCCTCAACCGCATGGAGGGCGGCAAGCGGCCGATCACCACGATGGCGCCGACGGTCGTCCTCGGCCCCGACGGCGGGTTGGAGATGGTGGTCGGCGCGGGCGGCGGCGCGCGCATCGTGGATGCCGTCGCCATCGCGATCGTCGAGGTTCTCGCCTGGGGCGCCGACGCCCACCACGCCACCGCCCGCCCCCGCATCGGCGCCCAGAACGGCGCGGAGGAGCTGGAGGCCGGCACCCCCGCCGCCGCCCTCGCCCCCGCGCTGGAAGCCATGGGCCACCGCCCCCGCGTGCTGGAGATGAACACGGGACTGCAGGTGATCCGCCGGGTGGCGGCGGGCTGGGAGGGCGCGGCCGACCCGCGACGGGACGGCGCGGCGGTCGGGGAGTAGCCGCCCTCGCCCGGGGGGTGGCGCCCGTTGCCCTGGGAAGGCTTTGCCTTCCCAGACCCATCCACCGGGGACCCAACGGGGCCCCCGGACCCCCGCGATCTGTTCTTCTGAATGTCCTCGGTTGAGGAGGCCCCGCTTCGGGGGCCTCCTCAACCGAGGACGTTAAAAAACCGAACGCGGGTCCAGGGCCCCGCTGGGCCCCCGTGGGTGGAGGTCCGGAGGAGGGCAAAGCCCTTCTCCGGGGCCACGGGCGCCACCCCCGGGGCGAGGGCGCCCCCCCGGTCAGGCCGCCACGGCCGGGCTGAGGAGGGACCGCAGCGCGTCGGGGCCGCGGCGAGCGCAGAAGTCGCCGAAGGCCTCGCCCGCGGCGCGTTCCGCGGCGAAGGCGGCGAGGACGGGTTCCAGGGTCGTGGCGATCATGGCCGTGCGGACCTTGTCGGCGAGGGGGAAGGAGAGGCGCGTGCCCTCGAAGTCGCCGCCGACGAAGAGGGTGTAAAGGCCGGGGGCGCGGCCGACGATTCCGATCTCCCCGCCATAGGGGCGGGCGCAGCCGTTGGGGCAGCCGGTGAGGCGGAGGGAGATGCGCTCCCGCGACAGGCCGTGGCGGGCCAGCGCCGCCTCCATGTCGGCCAGCATCGGGGCGTGGGCGCGCTCGCCCTCGGCCAGCGCTTGGCCGCAGGTGGGGAGGGCGGTGCAGGAGAGCGACCAGCGGGTGATGGGCGTCAGGTCCTCGGCCAGCGCCACGCCGTGGGCGCGCAACAGGGCTTCGAGGGGCGCGCGGTCCTCCTCCCGCAGGTTGGAGAGGAGGAGGTTCTGGTCGGGGGTGGCGATGGGGTCCGCCCCGAAGCGCGTCACGGCCTCCCGCAGCGCGGTGCGGAGGGCGCCGGCAATGCGACCGGAGGGGATGGGGATGCCGAGCCAGTGGCGGCCGTCGCCCTGGGGATGCCAGCCCAGGTGGTCGGGGATCGTCAGGCGGGGGAGGGGCGGCGGGGGCGGCAGGTCGCGGCCCAGGTCGTCCGACAGGCGGGCGCGGACCCATTCCACGCCGCGCTCCGCGACGACGTATTTCAGGCGGGCGTGCTTGCGGTCCGCCCGGTCGCCGTGGTCGCGGGACAGGCGCACCACCGCCTCCGCCATCGCCAGCACCTCGTCCGGGCCGATGACGGTGACGGGGCTCGCGAGGCGGGGGTAGGTGGCGGGCTTGTTGTGCGTCATGCCCATGCCGCCGCCGACGGTGACGATCCAGCCGGTGATCCGGTCGCCCTCCACCTGGGCGATGAAGCCGAGGTCGTTGGCGAGGACGTCCGGCGTGTTGTCGGAGGGTTCCGCCAGGGCGATCTTGAACTTCCGCGGCAGGTAGGTCGGGCCGTAAAGCGGCTCCGGTTCGGGGTCGGAGGGTGGGGCGCCGGGGTCGGCGAGGAAGATGTCGTGGTGGGCCTTCGTCCTCGGCAGCAGGGCGGCGGAGAGGCGGCGCGCCTCCTCCTCCAGGCGCTTCGCGACGGCGGTGATCCGCGGGGCGGGGGAGGTGGTGACGTTGCGGACCACGTCGCCGCAGGCGGCCATCGTCGTCAGCAGCGATTCCTCGATGCCCGCGACGCAGGCCCGCAGGTCGCCGCGGCGCACGGCGTGGAACTGCACGCCCTGGCGGGTGGTGAGGCGCACCGTGCCGTCGGCCCGCGCGTCCGCCAGGGCGTCGAGGGCGAGGTATTGCGCGGCGGTCAGGCGCCCCGCGGGGGCGCGGACCCGGACCATGAACCGCCAGTCCTTGTCCCGGCCGGACTGCTTCCGGGCGGTCGCGGTGTCGCGGTCGAACTGCTCGTAGGAGCCGTGGAACTTCAGGAGGGTGTAGGCGGCCTCCGACATCCCGCCAGGGGCCTCGGCGGCGGCGATCTCCTCCGCCAGCGTGCCGCGGAGGCCGGCGGAGGCGGACTTGATGCCTTCGGCGGGCGAGAGGGCGGCGGTGGACGTCATGGGGTCGTGATCCCGGTTGCAGCTTGCGATCGTGAAATATGGAATCTACGTTACTGACAAGCGCAATTAATCGGGAGCGCGACGATGCGACGTGGAATCCAGGCGATGGCCGTGGCGGCGACCGGGGGCGCGGACCGCGCGTCGCCCGCCTTGCGGTGGCGCGGGGTGGTGCCGGCGCGGGAGCCGGAGACGGACTCCTGGGGGCTGGACGAGCCGGGAGTGTCGCCGCGAGTGGCCGGGCTGGCCTGCGGGGCGGCCGTGCTGGCGGTCGCGCTCGCCGGGTTCTTCGTGGCCTGAGGGCGGACGCTCCGGGTCGGGCGGTTCAGCGCCGCCGGGCGGGGCGGCAGGTGATCCGGACGACCGCGGCGCCCCGGCCGATCCGGGGGCGCGGCGCCGCGACCGGCGACAGGCCGGAGGCGCAGAGGATGCCGATCCCGGCGATGGCGAGCGCCGCCGGCGCCCCGCCACGCCCCCAGGCGGCGCCGAGCTGGCCGAGGGCGACGCGGCGTTCGTAGGCCCAGCCGCGGAACTCGTCGCCGGAATGGTAGCGGGCGATGGCGGTGCCCCAGGCGCCGGTCTGGGCGCGCAGCGAGAGGAGGAAGCGGGCGGCGTAGCGGACGTTCGTCACGGGGTCGAAGGCCGCCTCCAGGTCCGCGAAGGCGGCGGGGTGGTGGAACAGGTTCACCTGCATGCAGCCCACGTCCACCACGCGCACGCCGCGGGCCAGCAGCGCGGCGACCGCCGTCATCGCCTCCGCCTTCGTGGCGGCGTAGTGGCCGACGCCCAGCGCGTTCCAGGTCCAGGGCCAGGCCTCGGCGCGGCCGGTGGCGGGGTCGGCCCGGCCGCTCTCGACCATCGCGATGGCACCCATCATGCCGGCGGGGACGCCGGAGCCCGGCTCGACCGCCGCGATGGCGCGGCGGCAGGCGCCCGCACCGGACCCGGCGCCGGGTGCGGCGATGGCGGGGGTGCCCGGGGGGGCGGGGGCGTCGGTGGTCTCGGCCCGCACCGGCGCCGGGAGGATGGCCCCCAGCGCGAGGAGTCCGGCGGCGAGGAGGGCCGCGATCCGCGGGGGGCCGGGCATCGGCGGAAAGAGGGGCCGCGCGGCGGGCGGGTCAAGCGCGGGCGGGGGCCGTCCCACGGGGGTTTGATGCGCGGGCGGTGCGGTGACGGACCCCGCGCCGGCCCCCGGCCACCCGTCGCGACGAGGCCCGACCGTGCCGGTGCGGGCCGGCCGCGGGTGGTCGGAGGGTGGGCGCGGCGGGCGGGAGGGCACCCGCCATCGCTCGAACCGGCGGGCCGGCCGTGCTTCGATGCTGCCCCCGGGATGGCGGCGGTTCGACCGGAAGGGGCATGCCGGGAGGGAACGACGGTGATCCACGCGGCACGCCTCCTCCACCCGGCCGCGGCGCGTCGCGGCGCCGCGGGCCGGTGTCGGAACGGCGGGTGAGGCGCGCCGCGCTCCCCGCGGGGCTCGCCGGACTCGTCGCGCTCGGCGTCTCCCTCGCCGCGTACGCGCCGCTCCCGGCCTCGCTCGCCGTCCTGGCGAGCGTCGCCTGCCTCACGGCGGCGGCCCGGCGGCCCCTCCCCGCCTTCCTCGTCCTCGCCGTGCTCGGGGCCGCGGTGCTGGGCGCCGCCTTCGGGACGGTGCCCGGATACTTCTGGCTGAACCGCCACCGCCTCGGGGCGCTCGTCGCCGAGATCGCGTCGGTGCCCGGCCTCGACTCGCTCCAGATGGGCGACGAGGATCCTCGACGGGGGACCGGGCGGGCGGACGGCGCGTCCGGGAATTTCGACAGCTATCGCTTCGTCAACGGGGTCGCCGTGACGCACTTCCCCCGGCAGGTCGCGCCGGACGCCCCGCAGCCAGTCCATCTCGTGGACGACGCGCTGCGGCGGATCGGGGTTCCCGCAGCCCGCTACTGGGCGCTCCGCGAGCGCCTCGTGCGGCTCTCCCTCGGGGGCTTCGCCCGCGAGCCGGATGGCGGGATCGGCCTCCTCGAACGTCGCATCGGGGGCACGCCCTGGACGGACGGCTTCGTGTTCTCCCCGTCCGGCCGGCGGCCGGACGGGAACGGGGCGTGGGATCACGGGAAGCTCGCGCCGCACTGGTTCCGCGTCCGCTGGGACTGATACCGGCCCGCGTTTCTCTGACCTTCTCGGGGGTTGCGCGTGTGGCCCTGGAGGAAGGCGCTGCCTTCCTCCAGACCTCCATCCGCCAGGGGACGAGTCCCCTGGCCCCCCTTTTGTAAACGCCCCCGTGGGACGGTGGGTCTCCACGCGGCGCAAGCGCGCGTGGAGACCCCCCGTCCAACGGGGGCATCCCCTTACAAGAACGCGGTCCAGGGGCGCGTTCGCCCCTGGTGGGTGGGAGGTCCGGAGGGAGGGCAAAGCCCTTCCTCCGGCCAACAAGCGCACCCCGAAGAGGTCAGGAGACCCACGGACGCCCGGCTATCGCGCGCCGGGCGAGCGGGGCACGATGCGGGGATGACCTGGAGCATCCTCGCCCGCGATCCCGCGACGGGCGAATTCGGCGCGGCCGTCGCCACGAAGTTCTTCGCGGCGGGGGCGCTCGTCCTGCGGGGGGAGGGCGGGGTGGGCGTGGCGGCCACCCAGGCGCTGGTGAATCCGATGCTCGCGCCGCGGGTGCTGGACCGGTTGCGGGGCGGCGAGGGCGCGGAGGAGGCTGTGGCGGCGGTGATCGCGGCCGACCCCGGGGCGGCGGCACGTCAGTTGCACGCACTGGACGCGCATGGGCGTTCCGCTGGGCATACCGGGCCGGACTGCATGGGCTGGGCGGGGCACGTCCATGGGGTGGACGTCTCCGTCGCCGGCAACCTGCTGGCCGGGCCGGGGGTCGTGGAAGCGACGCGGGACGCGTTCCTGGCGAGCGCCGGCCCCATGGCGGAACGGCTGATGGCGGCGCTGGAGGCCGGGGAGGTGGCGGGCGGCGACAAACGAGGAAAACAGTCGGCGGCGCTGATGGTGTGGGGCCGCGACCCCTATCCCGACCTCGACCTGCGGGTGGACGACCACCCCGATCCGCTTGCCGAGCTGCGGCGGCTGCACGCCGTGGCGGGAGCGCATTTCGTCCATTACCGCCGGTTCCTCGCGGGCGCGGACCACCCCGGGGTGTTCGACCGGGCGGTGATCAACGCGGCGATCGCCCGCGCCACATCCGGGACGGCGGGGGGGTGACGGACGCGCTGGAGGTCCGCGACCTCTCCGTCACCTTCGCGACGGAACGCGGGCCGCTGCGGGTGCTGGACGGGGTGTCCTTCTCGCTTCCCGCCGGGCGGACGGTGGCGATCGTGGGGGAGAGCGGGTGCGGGAAATCCGTCGCCTCGCTCGCGGTGATGGGGCTGCTGCCGCCGGGCACGGGGGTGACGGGGACCATCCGGCTGGAGGGGCGCGAGATCGGCGAACTGCCGCCGGAGGAACGGCGGCGGCTGCGCGGGCCGAGCATGGCGATGGTGTTCCAGGAACCGATGACCTCGCTCAACCCCGCCTTCCCCGCGGGGGAGCAGGTGGCGGAGGCCTTGCGGGTGCATCGCGGGCTGGATCGGGGGGCGGCGATGCGGGAGGCGGTGGCGATGCTCGACGCCGTGCGCATCCCCGACGCGGCGCGTCGGGCGCGGCAGTATCCGCACCAGTTGTCCGGCGGGATGCGGCAGCGGGTGATGATCGCGATGGCGCTCGCGCTGCGGCCGCGCGTGCTCATCGCGGACGAGCCGACGACGGCGCTGGACGTGACGGTGCAGGCGGGGATCCTGTCCCTCCTGGACGACCTGCGACGGGAAACGGGGACGGCGGTGCTGCTCGTCACGCACGATCTCGGCGTGGTGGCGGACCACGCGGACGAGGTGGTGGTGATGTACGCGGGGCGGGTGGCGGAGACGGGGCCCGCGGCGCGCGTGCTGGCGGAGCCGCAGCATCCCTACACGGTCGGGTTGCTCGGGGCCGCGCCGCGGCTGGACGGGCCGCGGGGCGGGCGGCTGGCGACGGTGGAGGGGATGGTCCCCGACCTCGCGGACCCGCCGCCGGGGTGCCGGTTCAAGACGCGCTGCCCGTTCCGGATCAC
>CAXVWQ010000493.1:0-4595 GCA_964263755.1 Roseomonas sp.
GGGCTGACGGTCGAGGTCGAGGCGGGCGGCAAGGCGCAGGTCATCCAGGCGGACCGGCTGATCTCCGCGGTCGGGATCGTCGGGAACGTCGAGGGCATCGGGCTGGAGGGAACGAAGATCGTCGTGGAGCGGACCCACGTCGTGACCGATCCGATGGGCGCGACGGGGCAGCCGGGGGTCTGGGCGATCGGCGACCTCACCGGGGCGCCGTGGCTCGCCCACAAGGCGTCGCACGAGGCGATCATCGCGGTGGAGGCCATGGCGGGGATGCATCCGCACGCGATGGACATCACGAACATCCCGGGCTGCACCTACTGCCGTCCGCAGGTCGCGTCCGTCGGGCTGACGGAGGCGAAGGCGAAGGACGCGGGGCACGCGGTGAAGGTCGGGCGCTTCCCCTTCATCGGGAACGGCAAGGCCATCGCGATGGGCGAGCCCGAAGGGCTGGTGAAGACGGTGTTCGACGCGAAGACCGGCGAACTGCTCGGCGCGCACATGGTGGGGCCGGAGGTCACGGAGATGATCCAGGGCTACGGGATCGCGCGCACGCTGGAGACGACGGAGACCGACCTGATGCACACGGTCTTCCCGCACCCGACCGTCTCCGAAACGATGCATGAGTCCGTGCTTGATGCCTACGGGCGGGTGATCCACATCTAGCGCGGCCCCGGCGCGTCACCCCGGGGCACGAGAGGGTTCCACATGTCCACCCGCATCCTGGTGGACCATCGGGCCGGCGGCGCCGTCGGCGCGCCGGGGGCGGTGGTCACGGCGGCACGCCACCCGGAGCCCGCCGCGTCGCGGCATCCGGAGAAGGCGCATCGGCCGGACAACCCGATCAAGCGCAAGCCCGACTGGATCCGGGTGAAGGCGCCCAATCATCCGATCTACCACGAGACGCGCGCGCTGATGCGCGACAACCGCCTCGTCACGGTGTGCGAGGAGGCCGCCTGCCCCAACATCGGGGAGTGCTGGTCGCAGCGCCACGCGACGATGATGATCATGGGCGACGTCTGCACGCGGGCCTGCGCCTTCTGCAACGTCTCGACCGGGATGCCGCGCGCGCTGGATCACGACGAGCCGCGCCGGGTCGCGGCGGCGGTGGCGACGCTCGGGCTGCGGCACGTCGTCATCACCTCCGTGGACCGGGACGATCTCGCGGATGGCGGGGCGGAGCATTTCGCGCGGGTGATCCGGGCGATCCGGGACGCGGCGCCGGGGACGACGGTGGAGATCCTGACGCCGGACTTCCTGCGGAAGGACGGGGCGCTGGAGGTGGTGGTCGCGGCGCGGCCGGACGTGTTCAACCACAACCTGGAGACGGTGCCGCGCCTCTATCCCGGCATTAGGCCGGGCGCGCGCTACTTCCACTCGCTGCGGCTGCTGGACCGGGTGAAGGAACTGGACCCCGGCGTCTTCACCAAGTCCGGGGTGATGGTCGGGCTCGGGGAGGACCGGGGGGAGGTCCTGCAGGTGATGGACGACATGCGGTCGGCCTCGATCGATTTCCTGACGGTCGGGCAGTATCTCCAGCCCTCGGTGAAGCACGCGGCGGTGGACCGCTTCGTGGAGCCGGCGGAGTTCGAGGATTACGCGCGTATGGCGCGGGCCAAGGGCTTCCTGCTGGTGTCGGCGACGCCGCTCACCCGCTCCTCCTACCATGCGGACCGCGATTTCGCGGCGTTGCGCGACTCCCGCGACGCGGCATTGGGCCGCGCCGCGGCACCGCGCGCGGCGGCCTGAGGGGATGCCGACGCACGGGGAGAAGAAGCGGCTTCCCTACACCCCGGAGCAGATGTTCGACCTCGTCGCGGACGTGCGGCGTTATCCGGAGTTCCTGCCCTGGTGCGTCGCGGCGCGGGTCGTGACGCAGTCGCCGACGGAACTTGTCGCGGACCTGACCATCGGCTTCCGGATGTTCCGCGAGACCTTCCGGAGCCGCGTGACCCTCGACCGGCCGGGTCACCTGCACGTCGAGTACCTGACGGGGCCGTTCCGCTACCTCTCCAACCACTGGCGGTTCCACCCGGCGCCGGGCGGTGTGGAGGTGGATTTCTTCGTCGATTTCGAATTCAAGTCGCGGCTGCTGCAAGCCGTCATCGGCACGGTGTTCAACGAGGCGGTGCGGGTGATGGTGCGGGCCTTCGAGCGGCGGGCGGCGGTGCTCTACGGTCGGGAACGGCCGGGGAGCCCGCTCACGGCGCGGCCGCAGCCGGGGGCGTAGGCCACCGGGCCGCGCCCGTCCCGGAAACCGACCGTCGCGCGGCGAGTCGAATCGCTCGGGAGCCAATTCCCGGCGAGCCGGCGCGCCCCGCGCCCCTCAAGCCCGCACGAGCCGGCCCTCCGAGATGCGCAGCGTCCGGTCGTGGTGCTCCGCGACGGAGGGGCGGTGGGCGATCGACACGATGGCGGTGTCCGGCAGCCGTTCGCGCAGCAGCACGTGCAGCGCGGCTTCCGATGCCGGATCGAGGCTCGCCGTCGCCTCGTCGAGGAACAGGATGTCGGGGCGGGTGATGAGGGCGCGGGCCCAGGCCACGCGCTGCTGCTCGCCGCCGGAAAGGCGACGGTCCCACGCCGCCTCCTCGTCCAGGCGGGAGACGAGGTGTGGGAGGCCGACGGCGGTGAGCGCCTCGTGGAGGGTCGCCTCGGGGATGACGTCGGCCGCGGCGGGGTAGGCCAGGGCGCGGCGCAGGGTGCCGAGCGGGATGTAGGGGCGCTGGGGAAGCGACAGGATTCGGGCGTCCGGCGGGATGGCGACGCGGCCGTCGCCGAAGGGCCAGATGCCGGCCAGGGCCCGGAACAGCGTCGATTTGCCGCTGCCGGAGGCGCCGGTGACGAGGACCGCCTCGCCCGGCGCGACGCGCAGGGCGGCATCGTGGATGAGGACGCGGCCGTCGGGGAGGGCGAGGTGAAGGTCGGCGGCGGTCAGGGCGTCGTCGGTGGCGGGGACCGTGACGGGGCCGCTGCCGGTCATCGCGTGGGCGCGGTCCACGGCGGCGCGGAAGCCGGAGAGGCGTTCGACGGTGGCGCGCCATTCGGTGATCGCCGCGTAGTTGTCCACGATCCAGGAGAGGGAGCCCTGGACCTGCCCGAAAGCGGAGGAGGTCTGGACGAGGCCGCCGAGGGGGATGCGGCCGGCGAAGTAGGCCGGGGCAGCCATGACGAGGGGGAAGATGCTCGCCACCTGCCCGAAGCCGGCGGTGAAGAAGGTGAGGCGCTTCGTGGCGCGCATGATCTCCCACCAGTTGCCGGCCAGCAGGTCGAAGCGGGTGGAGAGCAGGCGGGACTCGTCGGCCTCGCCGCGGTGCAGGGCGATGCCCTCGGCGTTGTCGCGGACGCGGATGAGGGCGTAGCGGAAATCGGCCTCGCGGCGCTGCCGCTCGAAGTTCAGGGCGATGAGGCGGCGGCCGATCCAGTGGGCAAGGAGGGTGCCGAGGAGGGAATAGAGGAGCGCGGCCCAGACGAGGAAGCCGGGGATCGCCACGCCGAAGAGGGAGAAGCCTTCGGAGAGGCCCCAGAGGACGACGATGAAGGAGAGGAGGGTGACGACGGCGCTCATCAGCCCGAGGCCGAGGGTGAGTGCGCCGTCCACGAACAGGCGGACGTCCTCCGCCACGCGCTGGTCGGGGTTGTCGGTGCCGGCATCGGCGAGGGCGATGCGGTAGTAGGCGCGGTCGGACAGCCAGCGCGTGATGGAGTCCGCCGTCATCCCCCGGCGCCAGCGGATCTGCAGGGCCTGCTTGAGGTAGAGGGCGTAGACGGCGACGACGATGAACAGCGCCGCGACGAGGGTGAAGCCGGGCATGACGCCGAACAGGGCGCCGTCATCCTCCGTGCGGCGGCCGAGGAAGAGGAGGGCGATGAACGCGTCCCAGTCCTTGTTCTCCAGCGCGTTGTAGAAGGCGCGCTGCCAGTAGGTGAGGAGGACGTTCATCGCGACGAGGGCGAGGTTCAGGCCGACCACCACCGCCAGCAGGCCGCGGGCGGACCAGCGGTCCGGGCCGTTCCAGAAGGGGCGGGCGAGCGCCCAGGCGTCGCGGAGGGTGGCGGTCATGGGCTGCATCAGGCGGGGTTCCCCCGGGGGGCGGGCAGGCGGAGGCGGATGACGCCGCGAAGGGTGTCGAGGTCGGCGGGGCGGCCCTTCCGCAAGACCTCCAGGCGACCCTCGCGCGCCAGGGCGACGGCGGCGTTGCGGACGGGGGTCATCAGGGGGCGCCAATCATCCGGGCGCAGGGCGCGGGCGACCTCGCTCGGGCAGATGCTGGCGGCGGGGCCGCGAGCCGTCACCTGGCGCAGGATCTCGTCGGCGATGGGGCGCGCGGGGTAGTCGGGCATCCCGCGGCGTTACGGCGGGAGCGGCGGATGGGGAAGGGGCGGCCGGGGGTCTCCCCGGCCGCCCCCGATGCTGCCCCGTGGGGGAGCGCCCCCCTCAGCGCAGGACGATCTCCACGCGACGGTTCTGCGGCTCGCGCACGCCGTCCGCGGTCGGGACGAGCGGGCGGCTCTCGCCGAAGGCCGTGACCGCGATCTCGTTGCGGCCGATGCCCTGGCGGGTGAGCTCCGAGGCCACCGCCTCGGCGCGGCGCTGCGACAGG